>JAFTPF010000033.1 GCA_017463445.1 Clostridia bacterium | reverse complement strand
GCGCACCTCCTACGGCTTACAGAACTTCAGACGGTTCCGTTCCCGTATCCTTTACCTATTTCAATAACGCCCGGCACGCGAAACAGGTAGTGAAAAACTCCACTTCGCTTCGCTTCGTTTCGTTTTTCACTACCTGTTTCTGTCATTCTATTGTTTTTTCTTTACCCCAACTATTGACAAAGAGCCTATAAAAGACCCGCCGCGGCGGGTCTTTTTGATTTGTGAAAAAAGTGGATGGAACGTGTCCGAAACGGGCACTTTCAAACGCTTTTATAAATGAGATCTCAAGGAGGTGAGGATAAAATGGCGAGCATCAAACAGGCGATCCGTGATCGGGAGGGAGACCGTGCGCTCCGTCTGCTTGCGACAGGGGATCGGTCTGCGCTGGCGACCCTCTACGATCTGTACGGACGACTCATTCTGTCGGTGGCGTACTCCATCGTGGAGAACTATCCCGACGCCGAGGATGTTCTGCAGGACACCATGATCGAGCTTGCCCGCTATGCCGTCCGTTACAGTAAGGGGAACAATCCGCGGGCGTATATCCTCACCATCACACGCCATATTGCCATTGACCTGGTACGCAAACGCAAGCCGCAAACCCCATTGCAGGAGGCAGGCGACCACACCTCTGACGAGGGACTGTTGGAGGCGATTGAGGTGCTGGATCTGCTCCGCACCCTCTCGGAGGAGGAGCGGCAGGCGGTGATGCTTCATCTCTATGTCGGACTCTCCCACAAAGAGGCGGCGAAGGTGATGGAGATTAGCACCGCGGCGGCGGAGAAGAAGTATCAGCGGGCATTGGCAAAGCTGAAAAAGCACTATGAAAACTGAAGGAGGAATTCACATGAAAAAGCGAACTATCACGAAAACCATGGAAAAACTAAACTCCCTTCCTCTGCCGGAGAAGGAAAAGATATTGGCGGCTTGCAATGAAGTAGTTCCCGAGACGCCCCATATAAATGAGACGATGAGACCGAAACTGCGCAGATTCAGCCCCCGAAAGGTGGCGGTGTTGGCGATGGCGGCACTGCTGGTAATCGGCGGCGGTGTAACCGTAGCGGCGCAGGAAGCTGTGGAATACAAGCGGGCGATGGACTTTTTCGAGGAATACAATCTCTCCGCAGAGGGACTCTCCCGAAGTGAGATCAAAAAAGTTTATCGGGATATCTCCGCCGAGCGATTCACTTACGAAAAAACCGCCGAGGTATTGACCGGCGGTCTGGAAGGCTATGAGATTCAGTCCGATCCTCTCAGCGCCGATGATCTCAAACGGCTGTGGCTGGTGAGCTATAGAGATGCTTCTTTCACGGTGGATGCGGAGAGCGATCAGGTCACTTATTCCTTTGTGCACAAGGTAGCCACGGATCAATCCATTCTTTACGACGATGTGATCTCGGTACTGGTGAATGGGAAATGGAAGCGCAGCTTCAGTGTCAAGGGAATCTATCTGGATGTGCTGTGCAAGGTAGGAGAAGATCGGCTTATGCTGGTAGGCGCACAAATGAATAATGGCGCAGTGAAAGATAACGCCCCGTTGCTTGCACGCCTGATCGATCCCGCTCATCCCAATGAAACTATTTGGGAAGTAACCGTCGGAAACAGTACGGTTGGTAATGCTACCGCTGCATATTCCGATGGAAAGCGAACCTGTGTGGTCAGCGACGGATATTCCGAAGGGAATCGTTTCTTCCGTATTACGGAACTTGACGAAAACGGTGTAATCGTGCGGAAATTGAACGTTCCGGCAGAAGAAAACGGAAAAGTATTGCAAATCATTCCTTTGGAGGATTCGTATCTTCTGCGCAGAGTAACCTATTCTACCAACGCAAATCAAGACGATACCTACAGGATTCTGCGTGTGAATCCTGACGGAACCGTGAGAGATGCTACCGTATACGGTGGCGACGGTGAACATTATGAAATCACGAGCATGGTACTGTATAATGGAAAGGTTTACCTCAGCGGCAGAATGGTTTCCGATGCGATTGCGGGAATGTTCACCTACCGGGATTCTTTTGAACGGCTCTACGGAAAAAAGGCAACCACGGATGAGGAGTGCTTGACTTTCGTCAAGGAGAACCATACGGCAGTCTTGCTGATTTGCGATATCAACGGTACGCCGCAGGAGTTTTACTCGATTCCCGGAGCAACGGGCGGCCACCTGAAGGTTATGGATGGTAATCTTTGCTGGATAGCAGGGCGATATGTTTCTGCCGAATTGTACGATGACACCGCAATGTATTTGACATCGGTAACAGCGGCAGTAACTCGATACACTTTTAACGCCTACGGGCAATTGATCAGCGAGAATACTCAGGGATATGAGTATTTGGAATACTAAACCTAACAAAACGGAGGCGAAAGCCTCCGTTTTCTCGATTTATAACCACTCATCCGTAAAATACGCATTGGTATTCGCAGGTTTGCCTGCCGTATCTATCACGGTGAGACGGAAATACTGATCCTCGGGACGCACCTTGAACGCCGCCTCGGTGACGGTCTCGCCTTCCTTGGCTCGCACGAATGCGGTTCTCCGCACGCCCGTGTTCAGATAGATCGCTCTTGCGGGGGAGCATTTGATATGCACCGTGTCCCCCTCCAGCCAAAGCTCCTCGATAGCGGGACCTTGGGAAGCGTAGAACTGCCCCTTCACCAGCGCATCGGTGATCGTGCGATAGTCCAGCACCTCCGCTTTGATCACGGTAAATCCGCCGCAGGAGTCGTCGTCTCGGTTGTGATTGTCGTCGGTGGCGATGCAATAGATTCGCTTGCCCGCACGGAGCAGGGAATCGTAGATCTGGGGAACGTAGTCCTCAAAGCCTACGCAAAAGCAGCCGTAGTTACAGATCTCCATGGCGTGCATCCCGTTGTAGCCCACATAGTCGGGGTACTCCTCCATCGACCAGGAGGGATGATTGTAGGTGACGAAAAATCCCGCGTCCCTTCCCTTCTGCATCATTTCGGAGATGCCCTCGTGGGTATAATGTCGCTCGTAATCGGGGAGGCTCTCGTCAAACTTCACCTGTCCGCGGTAATTTACGGCGTTGCCGAAGAGATACTTCTCCCGATGCCAGCAGACTTGCTCTTCTGTATCGGGGTCAAGGGCGATCAGGCACATATGGCAGGTTTTGGCATACGCCACACCTTCGGGGCGAGGCTGATTTACCTCCATCTCGTAGCCCACGAGAGCGAGGAAGCTCTCGTCGGTCAGGTCGTGGTGGGGGATCATCACGTCGTGATCGGTGTACGCAATGATGGAGTAGCCGTTTTTCTGATAGAGCTTCTTCAACTCCTCGGGGGTGAGCTTTCCGTCGGAGACGGTGGAGTGGCAGTGGAGATTGGCTTTGTAGAACTTGCCGGACTCGGGCAGTAAATACTTTTTCATATAAAACCTCCTGATATTCGGCGAAAACGCCTATTCTTGAGTCTATTGTAGCACGGATTCAGGAATATTGCAAGAGGAGATGAAGAGGGAAGTTCTTATTTTTTGACCGGAACTCCATCTACATATTCCCATTCGCTTCCCCAGTAGACTTTATCAGGGAACCATGTCCAATACGAATCCCAGTTATCGGGTTTGGAAGTCGCCTCGCAGTAGGCGTATACAATATTCGTGCCAAAAATTTCATAGCCAATAGTCGTTACGCTGTTTGGAATAACGATTTGGTTCAGAGAAGATCCGTTAAAGGCGTATGCTCCGATACTGGTTATGCCGTCCGGGATGGTAATTTGGTATAGATTTTTACAATCAGTAAATGCAAAAGCTCCGATGCTTGTTACGCTTCCGTCGGTGGGAATTGTGCTGTTCTGACATCCTCTAATTAGTATTTTCTTCTTGGTATCAATGAGGCAGTTCTGGTAGCTGTGATATGTAGAATTGTTGTCGGCAACCTCGATGCTAATCAGAGAATCGCAATAATTAAATGAAGTATCAGCGATGCTCTTTACACTGGCAGAAATTGAGAGATGCGTCAAAGAATCACACTGTCTGAACGCATTCGCTTCAATGCTTGTTACACCTTCGGGGATAGTGAGTCTTAGCAAAGAATCACATCCATCAAATGCTCCGGCACCAATGCTTGTCACGCTGTTAGGAATAGTAACATTGGTTAAAGAATTACATCCATCAAATGCGGAGTGTTCAATTATAGTCACGCTGTTAGGAATAGTAACATTGGTTAAAGAATCACAGTTTTCAAATAGCTCACTTTTGACAGTTTTGATTTTGTCCGGGAGTACAATATTAGTTAAGGAAGAGCATCTTCGAAATGCGCGGCTACCAATGCTACTTACACTATTAGGAATTCTAATTCCTATTAAGGATGTACAGTTTTGAAAGGCTTCACCTTGAATGCTTTTTACGCCATCGGGAATTGTTATATATTGCAGAGATTCGTTTTTACTAAAAGCATTTGATCCAATGCTGACGATTGGCATATTATTGTATTCGGTCGGAATAATAATATTAGTGCTGTTGCATTTTCCGATGCCGGCTACACTATATGTTTTTCCGTCATCAGATATTTCAAATTCGAGATTTTCTGCAATCAGTGCATCGCAGACAGAACATTTGTTATCTGTAATTTTATGTTCCTCCCATACAATTTTTTCGTACGAGTCGCCACATTTCGAGCAAGTATACAAAGTCACTCCGCTTTGAAAACAAGTAGCTTTTTTATTAACGTTAGTTTTGTAATAGTGCATGCAGGCACCGTTGCTCGAGTTGGAATGTTCGGAAAATGCTGCTTGATTGTTCCCACAACTAACGATGAGAAAACTGATTGCCAGAATAATCGTAGAAAATAATGTTTTTTTCATATGTAACTCCATTCATAATATTTTCTTCATTATATCACAAAAAGATTCATTTGTCAAGTAGAAATATCAATTTGATAATGAGTTATCGCTTCGATAATGTATAATAATACTATGAGGTGGTGATGGAATGATCTACGATAGAATCAGACTGCTCCGAGAAAAAAGCGGACTTACGCAAGCGGATTTAGCGAAGCAACTGGGCATTACCCGTTCGGGTGTAAACGCATGGGAAATGGGAATTTCGGTTCCTTCCACTCAGTATATCGTGGAGCTGGCACAATTTTTCAATGTATCTGCAGACTACCTGTTGGGACTTGAGCATACCGCTACCGTATCGGTAGAAGGGCTTTCGGATCGTGAAATCGCCGCCGTCATCGAAATCATAGAGTGTTACCGAGAAAAAAGCACAAATCAATAACAAATCCCCTGCGAATGCAGAAAAATCAGACATTCGTAGGGGATGTTTTGGCTTAGCCCCGCAAAAATTGCGGGGGTATTTATAGAAGTTTTTGAAGGATCCAAGGGAACTTTTTTCAAAAAGTTCCCTTGGCGGAGTTTGAGGCGGAGCCTCAATTGCGATCAATTCAATTATACTTGGGCAGCCAATCGCCGTGGGCTTCGATGAGCTCGTCTACCATTGCGACGATGTCGTCGATGGAGAGCTCGGAGCCGGTGTGAGGCTCCAGCATAGCCGCCTGATAGATGCGGTCGCGTTTTTTGGTGACTGCGGCGTCGATGGTCAGCAGCTGAGCGTTGATGTTGGTCATGTTCATTGCCGCCAGCTGAGGGGGGAGCTTGCCCACGTGGCAAGGAGTGATGCCGTTGCCGTCCACCAAGCAGGAGACCTCAACGCAAGCGTCGGGATCCAGGTTGGTGATCAGACCGTTGTTCAGCACGTTGCCGCCGATCTTGTAGGGCTTGTTGGTCACGATGGCTTCCATAATATAAGAAGCGTATTCACCGGTGCGGTTGTGACGGAGCATATCGGGATCGGTCAGGTGCTTCTGCTTTTCCTTCCAATCGGCGATCTGGTTCACACAGCGACGGGGGTACTCGTCCAGCGGGATGTTGTAGCGATCGATCAGCTCAGGGTACTTGCTCTTGATGAAGAAGGGATTGTACTCGGCGTTGTGCTCGCTGGACTCGGTGCAGTAGTAGCCAAGTCTGCGGATGTACTCGTAGCGCACCATGTCGTGATGCTTCTCGTTTGCGTTCTTCTCTAATGCGCGGCGGCGGATCTCGGGGTAAAGGTCGTTGCCGTCCTTGTCGTAGATCTCCAGCAGCCACGCCATGTGGTTGATGCCGGCGATCTTGTCTACGCGGCCCTCCACTTTGTCGCCCATGCCCAAGCAGTGGAGCAGGTGAGAGGAGCAGTGCTGTACGCTGTGGCAGAGACCGACAGTTTTTACGCCGGTATAGCGGAGCATATAACCGGTGAGCATTGCCATGGGGTTGGTGTAGTTCAGGAAGAGGGCATCGGGGCAGACCTCTTCCATGTCGCGGGCAAAGCCCTCCATCACGGGGATGGTGCGGAGCGCGCGCATGATGCCGCCGATGCCCACGGTGTCGGCGATGGTCTGGCGCAGACCGAATTTCTTTGGAATCTCAAAGTCGATGATAGTGCAGGGATCGTAGCCGCCCACCTGAATGGCGTTGACCACGAAGTTTGCACCGCGCAGGGCTTCCTTGCGATTCTCCACGCCGCAGTAGCCGTAGATCTTGGCGCGTCCCTCGTTGATTTCGCCGTTGATCGCCTCGATCAGGAGTTTGGATTCCGCAAGTCTCTCGGGGTCGATGTCGTACAGCGCGATCTCGCACTCGCGGAGTGCGGGTGTGCACATCACGTCGCCCAGCACGTTCTTGGCAAATACGGTGCTTCCCGCACCCATAAATGTAATTTTCATAGCCGTTTTCCTTTCGGACAATAATATGGTAGTTTCATTATAGCCCGAAGGGGAAAAATGTGCTTTTATCGGTGTTGCGCGGCTTGGTATCTATGTTGCATAGAGGTAGAGAAAATGAGAGGGGTGTTATTTTCATCCCGTAGGGCGGGGCTTGCTCCCGCCGCTTAATATCGATTGGCACAAAAAATCATTCTATGCTTGACTCAGCAATTATCGTGCGGTGAATACCGTTCGACGGCGGGAGCAAGCCCCCGCCCTACGGGTTTATTGGGAATGTTGACGTGTGACGTGCGATATTGGCAGGGATTATTCATCTTCTTTTGATAGTATGTCCAACAACTCTGCCCGTGTCATTTCACCGTTTTCGGGATACACTACCTCGGCATACCACTCGGCTTCGATCATCCGTCCGCAGAGCTTCAATGTTTGGAACATTCCCAAAATCGCGCGGTTTCGGAGCGCAAAATTTCCGCAATGATCAATGATCTGCTCGTAATGCCGCATGGCGTTGTCAATCATTTCCTCAAAGTATTCTGCACTGCAGTTCAACGAATAACCTTCTCGATGGGCGAGGGCGTATTCCGCCTCTGCCCAACGGAGTAAGAAGTCAAAGTCGTCGGGAAAATCGATCACCGCCTCCCGCGCAATCTGATAGCGTTTTTCCAAATCGCCGCTTGGGAGGGTTTCGTCGTATGCGCGCTGATACTCGGTGCGCTTTTCATCTTCCGCATTTGCGTTCATCCCGAGCAGCTCATCCGTGGTCACCCCAAACAGCCTCGCCAGCGGGACGATCAGCGACAAATCGGGGCAGGCAATGCCCGTCTCCCATTTGCTCACCGCTTGATAGGACACGCCGAGGTAATCCGCCAACTTTTCCTGGGTCAGATCACTCCTTTTGCGCAGTTCTTTGATCTTTTGTCCGATGTTGTACATGGGTTTCTCCTACACGTTGTAGTAAGCGGCGCGCCTGCTTCTGTAGACAGTATAGCATAGGTGAGGCTTGCCGTCAATAACCCGTTTTTTGATGGATAATCAACCTGCGGTTGAATTTTTTGGGGGATGCGTATTCTTCGTTAATCTTGTAGGGGCGCGAACATCAACCATTTCGTTTGCTCGTGTAAACCGTTCGAAGGTGAGCGGCGGAAATTTTGCGCTCTCGATAGGGATTGACACCGTCGCGAAAATATGCTACAATATCCCCATCAAACCACGGAGGTCTCCCCATGCACGAGCTTGCCATTACCCAAGGAATTGTCAACTTCGCCCTTGAAGAAGCCGCCAAGCGAGGCGCGGAAAAAGTCACCGCCCTGACCGTGTCGGTGGGCGCGCTATCGGGCATCGTTCCCGATTGCATCGAGACTTACTTCGCACTCGTCGCAGAGGGAACTCCCGCCGAGGGAGCCAAGCTCACTTTTCGCCGCATTCCCGCCAAGGTGAGATGTGCCGATTGCGGTGCCGAGAGCGAGCTGCCCGACTTCCGCCTGCGCTGTCCCGCCTGCACCTCCCGAAAAGTAGAACTGCTGTCGGGCAGGGAAGCGTATATCGAGAGCATGGAAATAGAAGAAAAGGAATAAAAACATATGGAAATCAAGGTCATTCATCAAATTATGGAGTGGAACGAGGATCACAGCAACGAAATCAAGAAGCATCTCGCCCAAAAGGGCGTTACCATGATCAACGTCATGGGCTCTCCCGGAGCTGGCAAGACCTCGCTGATCACCGCTCTCATCACACGACTGAGAGAAGAGTACAAGATCGGCGTCATCGAGGGTGACATCGCCGGCAAGATCGACGCCGAGACCATCGCTTCGCTGGGCATCCCCGTGGTACAGCTCAACACCGACGGCGCCTGCCATATCGAGGCGATGTCCATCGAGCATATCCTCCCCGATTTCGATCTGGACGCGCTGGATCTGCTCTTCGTGGAGAACATCGGCAATCTGGTCTGCCCCGCCGAGTTCAACATCGGTGAGAGCGCACGGCTTGCCATCCTCTCCATTCCCGAGGGCGACGACAAGGTGGCGAAATACCCGCTCATGTTCTCCACCACCGACGCGATGGCGCTGAACAAATACGATATGCTCCCCTATTTCGATTTCGACCCCGTTCGGGTGGAAAACGATGCCCGAGACGTGAACCAAAGCGTGGCGATCTACCCCGTTTCCACCAGAACAGGAGAGGGAATGGACGCGCTGGTGGAATGGGTGAAGGCGCAAATGAACCGAGATTAACGAAGTTCCCTGTCAAGTATCGCTTGCTTGACAGGGATTCTTTGGGTTTGCTATAATAATGAAAAAGGAGGATGAAGCAAATGTTCAATTTAGACCGATTTGGCAGTTACATTACAGAGCAGCGCAAAAACGCAGGGCTCACACAGCGGCAAGTCGCTGAAAGTCTGTCTATTTCGCCGCAAGCGGTTTCTCTGTGGGAGCGTGGCGAGACTTTCCCGACCGTCGATATTCTTACGCAACTCGCCGCACTTTACTCGGTTAGTCTCGACGCACTGGTCGGTTCGGCAGAGCTCAGTGACCGCGAAGAAAAGATCGTTCGCGAGCTCGCACAGGCTTCGCCCGAAGAGATCGCCAAACTCATTCGGGAAGGGAGGCTCTCCGCCGCCGATCTGCTGAGCTGTTCACCTTTTCTCAAAACATCAACCCTTTCGATCATCTGTGCACAGCTGGGGCACTTCGGACTGGATATTTCCTACCTGACACTGATGCACGAGTTCATCATGTCAGAAGAATATGTCGATATGGTAGCAAATTCCGATTTTAACAAGCTCGACAAGCGTGTTTTTAGGCAATTTTGCAGGTTTATCAGTGGCGACAGCTTAATGAGCTTTTTCGGGCGCATTTTGTACGGCGAATTTGACTACGAATACCTCATTATCATTCTTCGAACGATGCCTTACTTTATCCCCGACTCTTTGATCGAAGCCGCCGTTATCGAAGGCGCTCTGCCTGAGATATTCCTTGATTACAGGCTTAACAGCTATGTGCTCTCGATTGACTGCAAGGATGAGGAAAACTAAGTAAAATGGCGATATTTAGGTTAGAATTGCCGGAATATTGCTGTTTTGATGCTCTATTTGTAAAATAGTGTTGGTGAACGTATGGGGCTTACTATCCTCTTTATTTTTACATGATCATCTATCCCATCTCTTCCTGATCCGGCGAGGGATTGGACGCGCTGGCAGATTGGGTCAGAAGCGTCGTGCGGAGTCGGGCCGACTGCAAGTGAGAAAATACTTGACAGGCTTTTGAAAATATGGTACACTAAAGTAAAGAAATTTCAAAAGGAGGCATTATTATGCTGCTCAGCGGAAAAGTTGCCATTGTCACGGGCGGAACCCGTGGCATCGGCTACGCAATTGTAAAAAGATTTTTGGAAGAGGGTGCTACCGTATCGGTCTGGGGCTCTCGTGAGGAGAGCGTCACGAAGGCGCTTGCTGCGCTGAAGGCGGAGAATCCCGACTGGAATGTGAACGGCTTCTGGCCCGATCTGTCCGATCCTGCCGCCGTTGCGGAGGCTACCGACAAGGTGAAGGCTGCCTTCGGCAAGGTGGACATCCTAGTCAACAACGCAGGCGTGTCGGCAAGAGATTCCATCTACACTTATAATCCTGAGGATTTCAAGAAGACCATCGACCTAAACCTGAACGCGGTGTTCTACTGCTCGCAGGCGGCGGCGAAAATTATGAAGGAGCAGGGCGGAGGCGTGATTCTGAACACCAGCTCCATGGTCAGCCTCTACGGTCAGCCCGCAGGCTCGGCATATCCCGCCTCCAAGTTCGCGGTGAACGGTCTGACCCACTCCCTTGCACGCGAGCTGGGCAGAGATAACATCCGCGTCAACGCCGTTCTCCCCGGTGTCACCGCCACCGACATGGTAGCGGCACTCCCCGAGCAGATGGTAGCCGCCATCAGCAAGACCATCCCGCTGGGCAGAGTGGGCACCCCTGAGGAAGTGGCGAACGCCTTCGTCTTCCTTGCCAGCGACATGGCATCCTATATCACCGGCGCGCTCCTCTCCGTAGACGGTGCAGCGATGACTTAAAGAGAACGGCTTAGGGGAACTTCTTGAAAAGAAGTTCCCCTAAGCGTGTCGAAAAAGTTTTTCACGGAACTGGAGGGAGGGAAAAACCATCTCAAACGCCGAAGTTTTTTCCCTCCCTCAAGACCACCCACCCTATTCCTTGGCTGGTGGCATTCTAAATTTATACTTTATCGACAGACTTGGGGGAACTTCTTGAAAAGAAGTTCCCTAAGAACCCCTCAAGAACTTTTGAAAAAGCCGACGAATACTCGTCGGCTTGAATTATATATAGGGTTATTCCGCCTCGGCAATTGCCGAGGCGGTTTCTTGATATGGTTTGATCACTCGACGATCTCAAGGGGCTTTTCGTACCCGTCGGGCTGCCCCATTCCCAATTGGATGCAGAAGGAGCTGAAATCTGCTTCCGACAGCAGGTAATACCGACTAAAGTAGTATACGTCATATTCGAACGTCAAACGGAACAGTACGGAATTTCCGTCGGCGGGTGCTTGACAGCCTTCCGCAAATTTCAGAGCCGCCAGGTAATCGGCACCGAAACCCGAGACGTAGGTGTAATAATAGACCGTGTACAAGTTGATACGGACCCCCGTCACGTCGCTGGTATTGAAAGTCGCCAACATGTCCCGGAAGCCCGTCTCGTATTCCGCGTTGGCAGCGTTTACCGCCATCGCGCAGGTCTGCGGTAACAGATTCGGATCCAGCGGGTAGCCGTTGTAGAAGCTGCTCACACCGACAGTTCCCCAAACGTCCAGCGTCAGACCATACGAGCGAGAGCTCATGTACTCCACCTTCTTTTCACGGGTGAGGGCATTGTACTCGTTGGCAAAGCAGTCCCAGATCTTCTCTTGCGTGTCGGAATCGTACACATCCGGCAACCCATATTCCAGGATCTCATCCTTGGCAGGCAGGGAGAGGAAGGCGTCCTCGTATTCCTTGGTCTCGATGAAGAGGGTAATCAGACGGCTGTAGTCGGCGGTGGTCAGACGGAAGGTGCGCCCGCAGACTCTGCCCGACTTCTCGGTGATCTTCAGCGTGATCGGATCGGCATAGGCAAACGCATCTTCATCGTACACATCGCCTTCATAGTAGGCGATTTCGTGGCGTCTGTTAGGGTACTGATAGGCATCCACACCTTTATCTGACACAATCGCTTTCATTTCGGCGAGCTTGTCGGCAACGAACTCCAGCACCTTAGGATCGGTGATCTCCACCGCTTGGGTCTTCAGATTCTGATAGGATCTGTCTGAGTAATAATAGGAGGATCCCCGATAGATACTCACCGATTTTAGCTCATCTGCATCGGGAGCGTAGCTTGCAGCCACGTTGGAGGCAATGGTTACTCCGCCGCCGAAGAGCAGTCCGCCCACCAGCAGAACGGGCAGGAAAAGCGAAGCCTTCAGACAGTTCTTGAGCCGCTTGGTGGTCAGGATCTCGTAGAGATAGTAGACGATCAGCGTCAGCACGGTTAGGATGATGATCCCTTGTGAGTCAAAATCGGTCTCCAGCGCATAGAAGACGATCAAAAAGGTCATGGGCAGAGCCACTGCACAGCGATAGATGTGCTGCAGAATGCGGTTGGGTGCCGATTTGCCTGCCATTTCCGAGCGGCGCTTGGTGTAGAAGAAGCAGCCTGCGGCGATCAGCAGGATGGAGATCACGGCGGTATAGATCCAAAGGGGCGCGTTGCTGAATGCCGAGGACTCATCGCCCGTAAACAGCACCAACAAGAGTGCCAGCGGCATATTGAACTCGGGAAGTAGCAGACGCCCGGGAGTCAGTTCGGTGATCATCAGAGGAAACTGATTTTCCAGACAAACCACGAAGAGCGCACCGCTGATCCGTACGAAGCCGAAGAGCAGAGCGAAGATCAGCAGATTGGAGATCAGGGTGCCGGTCAGCGTCATTGCCAGCGCGGTAAAGCCGGTCAGCAGGAGAGTAGCCAGAAAGTAGGTGCCGAAGAGAAGCAGAGGAGTGGTGACAGAGAAAGCGGTGTAGGGGACGAAGCACCACAAAACGGTGGTCAGTGCCAGGGATGCTGCCAATGTGACGGTAAGCCAGGTCAGCACCGATGCCAAAAAGGAGAAGTAAACGCAGGGACGGGTGAAGGGGATGGAGTGATAGAAATCCGATTCGTTGCGCTTGTTGAGAAAGCTGAACATGGAGAGCGTCAGGATGGGCGTTAAAAAGAGCAGTAAAAGCATCGGAAGCGCAAAGTGGGAGGGGGAAATGATCTCGATGGAAGGCTCATAGCCCTGTTCGTAATAGACGGTGGGCGAGAGCAGCCGCACCAGCGGGATCAGTGCGGTCAGCGCGGTGACGATGGCGCTGATGGTGATGCCCTGCAGGCGAGACTTTTTGATTCCTTCCAAATAGAGTTTGAAGCTGAAGAATTTAGACATATCGAAACTCCTTTCTCTCAGATTACATCAGAACGTCTTTGAAGGCGTAGCCCAGGGCTTCCATCTCATAGATGAAGACCTCTTCCAGCGTCAGCGGCAGGAAGTCCAGCAGGGCGGGCTTCATAGCGGACAGTCGGGGAGCAAGCTCCTCCCGGTCTCCGCGGACGATCAGAGAAGCCACCGAGCCCACTTGTGTGTAGCTGGCGGTATCCAGTCCCTCGAATTTTTCACGGGTGAATGGCTCGCGGAAGCCGATCTGTACCTTGATCAGCGAGGTCTTCAGATTCTGCACGTCGCTTTCGAAGACGATGCCGCCCTGATGCAGGAGCGCCAGCTGGTCGCATCCGTCCTCCAGCTCTCGGAGGGAGTGAGAGGTGATGATGGTAGTGGTCTTACGCTCCATCACGTCGCTGTAGATGACCTGTTTCACCAAATTCCGCATGACGGGGTCCAGTCCATCGAAGGTCTCGTCAAAGAAAAGGTATTTGGGCAGGGTAGAGAGGGCGAGGATGGTCGCCGCCTGACGGCGCATACCCTTGGAGAAGGTGTTGAGGTTGGCGGCGGGGTCCAGCTTGAAGGTGGCGGTGAGGTTTCTGAACCGCTCGTAAGAGAAATTCGGGTAGAGGGTCTTGTAAAAAGACGCCATGCGGTTCATATTGGACTGGGGCAGAAAATAGAGGTCGTCGGGAACGTAGACGATGTCCGCTTTGGCGGCGGGATTTTCCCAGACGGGTGCTCCGTCCACGGTGATGTTGCCCTCGGCAGGGCGGTAGACGCCCGAAATCAGCCGCAGGAAGGTGGATTTGCCTGCGCCGTTGCTGCCGATCAGCCCGTAAATACAGCCGTCGGGAATGGTGCAGGTAAGTTTGTTCAGCGCAGTGAACTCGTCAAAGCGCATGGTGACGTTTTCGGCGTGGATCATACTGTTACTCCTTTTCGGTTTTGGGTTGGTCGGGATCGCGGTAAGCGGATCGGATGCAGTCAAGTACCTCCTCCTCGGGGATGCCGGCAAGGGCAAGCTCTCGGGCAATAGCGGTAATCTCGCTCATGCGGGACTTCATCCCCTCTCGGATGGCGTCTGCCGCGCCCGGACGGATAAAAGAGCCCACTCCGGGTGCCGAGCTGATGACGCCGCGGCGATCCAGCTCCAGATAAGCTTTTTGTACGGTGTTGGGGTTAGTGGCAAGCAGGACGGACAGTTCCCGCACCGAGGGCATTTGCGCCCCCTCGGGCATCAGTCCGCAAAGTACCTCGCGGCAAAATCCGTCTGCGATCTGTTCGTAGACCGGCGTTCGCGAAAATTTGTCGATGGTGACCATAGCCCCTCCTTTCTGATTCAGTCATAGTATTTTTGTTGCGCAACTGTACTATGGCGGTTAGTACAGTTATAGGATAGCAGATAAAAACGGCGTTGTCAAGGGGGGAAAAGAAGGTTGTTTTTTAACATTTTATGAACGATTAGCGAATTTATGCAGAAAACAGGTAGCTGGGGAAGGCTTGGGTTGGTGCAAACAGTTACCGCTGACAATCAAAAAGGGAACTCCCATCCGGAAGTTCCCCTTTATCTTATTCAATTACGCCATACTTTATTTTATCCCGCTGTCTGATTACTTCTCGCTGGATCTTGCCCGAGATGGTCTTGGGCATCTCGTCGATGAATTCCACGATGCGGGGGTATTTGTAGGGCGCGGTCTGGTGCTTGACGTACTCCTGCAGCTCCTTCGCCAGAGCGTCGGAGGGCTCGTATCCCTTCGCCAGCACGATGGTCGCCTTGACCACATAGCCGCGGGTCTCGGAGGGAACACCGGTGACGGCGCACTCCAGCACGGCGGGATTCTCCATCAAACAGCTTTCGATCTCAAACGGTCCGATGCGGTAACCGCTGGACTTGATGATGTCGTCGTTTCTGCCCACATACCAGATGTAGCCGTCCTCGTCCAGATAGGCGGTGTCGCCGGTGTGATAGATGCCGCCACGCCAGACGTGGGCGTAGAGCTCATCTTCGTTGATGTAACCCGAGAAGAGTCCCACCTGCTTCTTGTCCTTGGGAGGGATCACCACGATCTCGCCGGTAACGTGAGGCTCGGTGATCTCGTTGTTGTCGCCGTCCACCAGATGGATATTGTAAGCGGGGGAGGGAAGTCCCATCGAGCCGGGACGGTCGGTGCCGCCTGCCAGATTGCCGATGATCAGCGTAGTTTCGGTCTGCCCGAAGGCTTCCTTGATTTCCAGTCCCGTCTTGTCCTTGAAGATCTTGAAGATCTCGAAGTTCAGCGCTTCGCCTGCGGTGGAGGCGTGTTGAATGCAGGAGAGATCCCATTCCTCCAGATTCTCTTTAATGAGAAAACGGTAGATGGTGGGAGGCGCGCAGAAGGTGGTAACCTTGTATTCGGTCAACTTCTCCAGTAGCTCCTTTGCCACGAAGCGGTCGAAGTCGTAGACGAAGACCGATGCGCCGCAGATCCATTGTCCGTAGATCTTGCCCCAGGAGGTCTTGCCCCAGCCCGATTCAGCCACCGTCATGTGGAGGCGATCCTCCTGCACGCACTGCCAGTGCTTGGCGGTGAGGATGTGACCCAGGGGATAGGTGAAGTCGTGAGCGACGGCTTTGGGCTCGCCGGTGGTACCCGAGGTGAAGTAGATCATCATCGGGTCGGTAGCGGCATTCTCCAAACGGGGAAGCTCTGCGGATGCCGCTTCGATCTCGTCGGTGAGGGCGATGAAGCCATCGCGGCTTTCGCGTACGATGTATTTCTGCTTCAGGGCGGGGCATTTTTCCTGCGCTTCGGCAACGAAATCGGCAACCTTGCCCTCGTTGGTGCAGACGATCGCTTTGATGGAAGCGGTGTTGACGCGGTAGACGATGTCCTTGACGGTGAGCATATTGGTAGCAGGAATCAGAACCGCGCCGATCTTGTGGAGCGCGACGGTCACATACCAATATTCGTAGTGACGCTTGAGGATCGCCATGACCATGTCGCCCTTCCCAATGCCGTGAGAGAGAAAGACGTTGGCAGCTTTATCGCTGAGGGCCTTCATCTGGCCGAAGGTGAAGGTGCGGCGCTCGCCTGCTTTGTTGCACCATTCCATCGCAACACGATCGGGTGCGATCTCGGCAAGCTTATCGACCACATCGTAGCCGAAGTTGAAGTTGTCGGGATATTGTACGTCAAAGTGAGTTAGCTTTCCTGATTCATCAAAAGTCTCGGTGCAAAATTGTTTGTAAAAATTTTTGATTGCTTCCATACAAGCCTCCAATGGAAATTTGCTGATCGTGCAAAAATTGTTGAGTAGTCATCGTGCGACGGGATCATTATAATACAAAACGGAAAAAAATGCAAGTGTTTTTGTGAAAAAGCCAATCTATTTGTGCAGACGGCGCTCTCCCGGGGGTAGAATCGGCTTTTGCGGACGCCGATCGGTGACGAAGGGGAAAATCAAAGAAACCTATTGCATTAGGGACGAAAATATGCTATAATGAGAAATATGGGAGCAAAATCCTGCGCCCGAACCCGATTCTACTCACAGGAGAGAACGAAAAATGGATGATTTGACCCTGCGCAAGACCATCGCAGAGAACTTAGCATACTATCGCCGCGCCTACGGACTTACTCAGGCGGCGCTGGCATCGACCCTCAATTATTCAGACAAGAGCGTGTCCAAATGGGAGCGTGGAGAAGGACTTCCGGACGTGTCTGTGCTGGTGATGCTGGCAGAGTATTACGGCATTACCGTCAACGATCTGGTGATGCCCCGCGTGGAGGAGCCCGAGGATAGCACAGAGCAGTCGCCCGATGCGGAGGGAGATAAAGCGGTTTCCACCGAAACTGCATCCGTCCTCTCCCTGCGCACCCGTATATTGGTTCCCGTGCTGTCCATCGGTCTTTTGTGGCTGGCGGCAACCATCGGGGTCTTCCTGATCAAGGTGATCCGCCCCAATTTTGAATACAGTCATTTTCTCTTTCTCTACGCGATCCCGGGAAGCCTCATCGTGGCAACAGTGTTTGCCTGCCTTTGGTGGACTCATCTCCTCCGCTTCATCTGCGTGTCGGGGATTATCTGGTCGGTGGCGGTCTGTCTGTACCTGACCTTCTCAGTGCCGTATATCGGTTTGATCTATGCCGTGGCGGGCGTTTTGCAAGCCCTGACCGTGCTCTGGTTCATCCAGATCCGAAAATAAGCGATGGATCTGCTGACTCTGCTATCTCAGTATAGCCAAGGCGAGAGCTATCCCATGCATATGCCGGGGCACAAGCGCAATCTCGATTTTCTGAAATTGCCCGATCCCGTAGCGATTGACATTACCGAAATCCACGGCTTTGACAATCTCCACGCCGCCGAAGGTGTCCTAAAAAACGCGATGGATCGTGCCGCCGCACTGTGGGGGGCGAGAAAATCGCACTTTTTAGTGAACGGCTCCTCTTCGGGAATCCTTGCCGCGCTCTCTGCCACACTGCCCGCAGGCGGGACGGTAGCGATGGATCGCGCCTCCCACAAATCCGCCTATCACGCCTTGGAATTGCGGGATCTCACTCCCCGCTATCTTCGCCGCCCCATCGATCCCGAGACGGGCGTGTTCGGCGCTCTCTCCCCTGCTGAGGTGGAGCGGGTGCTGACGGCAAGCCCCGACGTTGGTGCGGTATTGGTTACCTCACCAACGTATGAAGGAGTGGTCAGTGATATTCGCGCCATCGCCGACGTTGTCCACGCCCACGGCGCACTGCTGATCGTGGACGAAGCCCACGGCGCGCATTTGGGATTTACTCCTTTCTTCCCCAAATCTGCGGTAACCGAGGGTGCGGACGTGGTGGTGCAGAGCCTGCACAAGACCCTGCCTGCCCTCACCCAATCCGCGATCCTGCATATCGGCTCGGAGCGGGTGTCGGAAGAGAAAATCGCCAAATTTCTTTCCTATTATCAGACCTCCAGCCCCTCCTATCTCTTGATGGCGGGGATGGATGCTTGCGTGTCCTTGCTTCGCGAACATGGAGATGAGCTGTTTGCCGCTTACGAGGCTCGGCTTCGTCGTTTCCGTCAGCGGACGGCAGAGCTTGTCCACATCCGCCTGCTTGGCGGCGATTCCCCCGCGATGTGGAGATTCGATCCCGGCAAGCTCTATTTCTCTCTGCGAACTACCCACCTTACTGGCGAAGCCTTCGGGCAGATGCTCCGAGAGGAGTTTCACATCGAGCCCGAGATGACCACTGCCGACGGCTGTCTGTGCATGACCTCGATTGCCGATCCCGATGAGGGTTTTGACCGCCTGGCTGACGCGGTGAACGCCATCGACGACCGTCTTGCCGAGACGCTCGCTACACCCCGCCCTGCTGTCACGTTTTTGCCCGACCTCCCCGAGATGGTCAGCACTCCGGCAGAAGCGGCGGAGTGTCCCACCGAAACGGTATCGCTCACCGATGCTGCAGGACGTATTGCGGGCGAATCTATCTGGGCGTACCCGCCCGACATCCCCCTCCTCGTCCCCGGCGAGCGCATCGACGCGGGGATGATCGAGATCTTTGCCGCCCTGCAAAAGAGCGGCGTGCGCCTTCACTCATACAGCGAAGGTCTGCCGGATCGGATACGGGTGCTTGCTCCCCGAACACGGTAGGGGAGGGTGGTAGATGCGCTATGCGCAACTACGACTCCTCCCGCTCGTAGAAATCCCGATATATTTCATCTTTTTCGCAAAACCCGTTGACAAAATCCCGATTTTATGCTACCATAATAAAAGCATATACACTTTACAGGAGGAATTATCATGAAGAGAATCAAAACCCTGAACTCCAGAAACCTGGAAGCATCCGCTAAGCGTGGCGGCTGCGGCGAGTGCCAGACCTCTTGCCAGTCTGCAAGCAAGACTTCCTGCAGCGTTGCAAACCAGCAGTGCGAGCAGCTGAAAAAGTCCAAGTAATTGGATGAAAAAGCCGCAGCTTGTCTGCGGCTTTTTCGTGCTTTGGGACATAGTCCCAAAGCACGGCAAGGGCTCTGCCCTTGCATCCCGCCAAGAACCTTTTTGAAAAAAGGTTCTTGGAACTCCCAAAACTTTTATAAAAGCCCGACAAGTGCTTGTCAGGCGGCGAAATTTGCTAAACCTCGTAGGGCGGGGGCAGTAGATGCGCTATGCGCAACTACGACTCCCACCGCGCACAGAGGGCTTGTACAGATAAAATTGTTTGTCTGCAACGGGATATATTGCCAATCACCGCAGGAGGAACGACAATGCCAAAGAAATCGTCCCGTCAAAAACGGCGGGAGGTTGAATACCAAGCACTGCGCAAACGCCGAGAGCATCCCGACTTCATCGACGGCGGCAGACTGAACGGCTATCGTTGGTTTAGCGTATTCGTGGGGATCTGGCGGGTGCTTTGTCCGCTGTTCCTGCTTACCTGTTTCCTGCTTGCAGAAATCGTTGTTGTGGCGATCATCGGCGTTTTCGTGCTTATGCTCGCCCCATTGGTGATCTATCTCATCAGAGTTCCTTTTTTCGAGGCATCCCTCAGTTGCCCCCATTGCGAAGAGCCGGGAGAGGATCGATGGTACGATTGGATCTTCAATACCAGACGCGGTAATTATAAGTCCGGCGAAGGACTTCGTGACATCCGTCCCCGTCGCCGTTACTATCGGGAGCTGAAAAGGGCAACCGACACCTACACCTGCCCCTACTGCGGGAAGAGAATCTACATCCTTCCCCGTGAAGAATACAAGAAAATCCGCGGCAATCGCCGCAAGAATCGAGACTAAACTATGATACACGCATACAAAAGTAACGGATATAATATCATCATCGACGCCAACTCCGGCTCGGTTCACGCTGTGGACGAGGTGGCATTTGATGCCATTGTGGGCTACGAGCAGATGGAGCGTGCCGACCTCACCGCCTTCCTGTTGGACAAATTCAAGGACAATCCCGACGTTACCGAGGCAGAGATCGAAGAGCTCTATTCCGATATCGAGGAGCTGAAGAAAGAAGGTCGCCTCTTCACCGAGGACAAATTTACCAAAGTCGCCTTCGACTTCAAAAAGCGCCAGTCGGTGATCAAGGCAATGTGTCTCCACATCGCTCACGGATGCAATCTCTCCTGCAAATATTGCTTTGCCGGTGAGGGCGAGTACCACGAGAAGGGTCTCATGTCCTTCGAGGTGGGCAAGGCGGCATTCGATTACCTCATTGCTCACTCCGGCACCCGTCGCCATCTGGAAGTGGACTTTTTCGGCGGTGAGCCTACCTTGAATTTCGAGGTAGTGAAGCAACTGGTTGCCTACGGCAGATCTCTGGAAGAGAAGCACAACAAGGAATTCCGCTTCACCTTCACCACCAACGGTCTTTTGGTGGATGACGAGGTCATGGACTTCTGCAACCGCGAGATGCATAACGTGGTCATGAGTCTGGACGGCAGAAAATGCGTCAACGACCGCATGAGAGTGAACAAGGCGGGCAAGGGATGCTACGATACCATCGTGCCCAAGTTCCAAAAGTGGGCAGATCAGCGGGGACAGGAGAATTACTACATCCGCGGAACCTACACCCACCACAATCCCGACTTTGCTTCCGATATTTTACATATGGCGGATCTCGGCTTCAAGCAGATCTCCATCGAGCCGGTAGTGGCACCCGCTACTGCTGACTATGCCCTCACCAAGGAGGATCTGCCCACGCTGCTGGAGCAGTATGACATTCTCGCCAAGGAAATGCTGAAGCGGGAAGAGAAGGGCAACGGATTTACCTTCTATCACTATATGATCGACCTGGAGGGCGGCCCCTGCATTGTCAAGCGCATCTCCGGCTGCGGTGTGGGAACCGAATACATGGCAGTCACCCCCACGGGCGACATCTA
The DNA here is from genome assembly GCA_017463445.1 of Clostridia bacterium. Taxonomy (GTDB): domain Bacteria; phylum Bacillota; class Clostridia; order Oscillospirales; family CAG-272; genus CAKSQF01. Next base: position 11,929 of record JAFTPF010000033.1, on the reverse strand, counting down.
CCCCTGCCATCAGTTCGTGGGCGACGAGAAATTCAAGCTGGGTAATATCTTCACCGGCCTTGAGAACACCGAGATTTTAGACGAGTTCAAGTATTGCAATGTCTACGCCCACCCCGAGTGCAACGATTGCTTCGCCCGATTCTACTGCAGCGGCGGCTGTGCGGCAAACGCCTACTACTCCACCGGCTCCATTCGCGGCGTCTATCAGCTGGGCTGTGAGCTTCACCGCAAGCGCATCGAAGCGGCGATCATGATTCGCGTGGCGCAGTCGATGCGAGAGGAATGACCAAGGGGCGCCGCCCCTTGGATCCCCGACAACCCTTTTTGAAAAAAGGGTTGGATCCCAAAAACTTCTATGAAAATGCCCGGCAAATACTTGCCGGGCTGATTTATGTTTGATCGAATTATTCGGCTTCGTCGGCTTCCACCAGCTTGTGGAAGTTGGTTTGCAGGGTGAACAGGGTGCGGTAGAAGACCTCCAGATCCTCTTTCGGGATATCTCCGCTGACCTGCCGCTGGATCTCCGATACAACGCCGGCAATATAATCGGCAAGGTCTTTTCCCTCTGTTGTCAGCCGCAGACGTGCTTTGTAGCGTCTGCCGCCTGCGTTGACGGCGGTCACGAAGCCTTTTTCGGTGAGCTCTGCCACCACACGGGAGATCAGCGCCTTATCCACATCGCCTGCTTCCGCCAGCTCGGCGGGGGTGAGTCCTTCGGGGGTGCGCCCCAAAACGTACAGGACAATGACGTGACTGCTGCGCAGTCCGTAGGCGTTCATACGATTGTCTTTGAGCTTTTTGATACACTTCAAAACATCGGCAAGGGTGAGAGTAAATTGTTCCAGGTGATCGTTATACATGACAGGTTCCTTTCTGCTGAAGCGCGATCCGTAAGGTATAGGTTTTGTGCTCACCGGGAGCGAGGATGACGGTGGCTGGCTTATCCGAAAGATCGGTGGGAGCGTTATCGGGGGCAGGCAGTCCCTGCCAGGGCTCGATGCAGAGGTAAGGTGCGCCTCCTGCGTGCCACAGACCGAGGATGGGGAAATCAGCAAATTCCATTCGGATGTCACAGGGCAGACTAGCGGACTGCAAGGTCAACGCCCGATTATTATCGGGAACTTTAAAGAAGATCCCGCATCCGCCCGCAGGATCGGGAGAGAGGGGAAGCGCGCTTTCGCGCAGGGTAAATGCGCTCCGCCCGTCGCCCAGCAGACCGTTTTCGGTGATCTCTACTTGGCTGAGAGGTGCGGACGTGTCAAACTGCAGGCGTGCATCGGTAAATCCATCTGCAGTGCAGGGAAGATTGAACCCGGGATGAGCACCGAAGGAGAAGGGAAGTGCTGTATCTTCTGCTGTCACAGCCACAGTGAGGGAAAGGGCGTTTTCGTGCAATTTATAATATAAGGAAAGATTGAATGCAAACGGATAGACCGCACGGGTCGCAGGCGAATCGGTGAGGGTAAGCGTCAGAGCGTTGCTTCCGATCCCGGCGGCAGACAGCTCTGCTTCGGGCAAAAAGCCGTGGATGGGCATCGGATAGTCCTTCTCCTGCCAGCGGTAGACGCCATCCTTCACTCTTCCGCAAAAGGGAAAGAGCAGGGGAGCGCTGCCCTCCCAATAGGCTGGATCGCCCTGCCAGATCAGCTCAGTGTCCCGATACTTCAGCGAACGGATCTCTCCGCCGCGGCGGGAAATGACAGCGGTCAGGTCGCCATTTATCAGGAGATGGGTTTCTGCCGTGGTATACATTACTGCCTCCAATACGTATTTGCACATATTATATAATACCTGAATATTGATGATTTGTCAAGAGCCTGTGAATCGAATTTTTGAATTGTTCGTCGAAAAAACGAAAATTTACTCCAATTTTGCTAACTGTTGCACACATTCGTGCGCTTGCCCTCAAAAAAGTTGATTTGGACTCGTTGACCGCACCAAAACAGACCGTTTGCAGAGCATTATATCCGAAATGATATATATATATTCTAATTTTACTATTCAATAAAACTTTATTAATTGCTATAATAGTAAACGGATATTTGCGGACAAAATTCGCGATACCCCTCAAAAACAGTCCATTATAAAGTGAAGGAGTTATAAAATGAGCAACAAAGTCACTATCATCGGAGCCGGCAGCGTAGGTTCCACCGTTGCCTATACCCTTGCGGTACAGGGAATCGTTTCGGAGATCGTTATCATCGACATCAACGAAGAAAAGGCGCTGGGCGAGGCAATGGATATCCGCCAGGGTACTCCTTTTAGCTATCCCGTCAATATTTACGCAGGCAATTATGAAGATGCCAAGGGCTCTGACATCGTGATTCTGACCTCCGGTGTTGGCAGAAAGCCCGGTCAGACCCGTTTGGATTTGACGAAGACCAACGTGAAGATCGCCAGCAGTGTCATTCCTCAGATCGCGGCGGCTGCTCCCGACGCTATCTACGTGATCGTCGGTAACCCCGTTGATATTATTACCTATCAGTTCTGCAAGTACTCCGGCCTGCCCGAGCATCACATTATCGGTTCCGGTACTACTCTGGATACCGCCCGTCTGCGCTCCTATCTGGCTGAATATTATAATATTAACGAAGCAAACGTACACGCATATGTTTACGGTGAGCACGGCGACTCCTCCTTCGTACCGTGGTCTCTGGCAAATATCTCCAATGTGAACGTGGATCAGTATCAGGCCTGCCTGAAGGATGACAAGCCTGATCAGCCTCCGCTGGATCACGAGTATGTAGAACAGCACGTCCGCAAATCGGGTGGTCAGATCATTGCACGCAAGGGCGTGACCAACTATGCTATCGCTATCTCCACCAGCCACATCGTCAAGAACATCCTCAACGGCGCCGAGACCGCGATGACCGTATCCTCCATGATGCATGGTGAGTACGGCATCGAGGACGTATGTCTTTCTACCCTGACCATCGTGGGCAGAGACGGCGTTTGCGGTAAGGTTCTGACCCCTCTTACCGAAGAAGAGACCGCTCGTCTGCAGCACAGTGCACAGTGCTTGAAGGACGTAATCAATCAGGTCGACTTTACCTAAACCATTGCACGGAAAGGATAGAAATACATGGAATACCGTATTGAACATGACTCTATGGGTGAGGTTAAGGTTCCTGCCGACAAGTATTGGGCAGCCCAGACCCAGCGTTCCCGTGAAAACTTCCCCATCGGCGTGGGCATCGAGACCATGCCCCGAGAGATCACCCACGCCTTCGGCATCCTGAAGAAGGCAGCCGCAATGGCAAACAATGCGCTGAAGCCCGAGAAGATGACCGACGAGAAGCTCTCTGCCATCTCCGCCGCTTGTGACGAGGTCATCAGCGGCAGCCTTAACGATCATTTCCCGCTGGTGGTCTGGCAGACCGGCTCCGGTACCCAGTCTAACATGAACGCCAACGAGGTCATTGCCAACCGCGGCAACGAGATCGCAGGTAAGAAACTCCTCCACCCCAATGACGACATCAATATGAGCCAGTCCTCCAACGACACCTACCCCACCGCAATGCACATCTCTGCGGTAATCGCCATCGAGGATAAGCTGATCCCCGCCATCGACGTACTCATCGAGACCTTCAAGCGTCTCGAAGCCGAGAACGAAGGCATCGTGAAGTCCGGTAGAACACACCTGCAGGACGCTACCCCCATCAAGTTCAGCCAGGAGATCTCCGGCTGGCGCTCCTCTTTGGAGAAGGACAAGAAGCTGCTTATGATCGCTCTCCCCGAGCTGAAGGAGCTTGCGTTGGGCGGCACCGCAGTCGGCACGGGACTTAACACCCCCAAGGGCTTTGACGTGAAGGTTGCCGAGGCTGTTTCCCAGCTCACCGGCAAGACCTTCGTGACTGCTTCCAACAAGTTCCACGCCCTCACCTCCAAGGACGAGATCGTCTTCGCGCACGGTGCCATGAAGGCGCTGGCGGCAGACCTCTTGAAGATCGCCAACGATGTGCGCTGGCTGGCATCCGGTCCCCGTGACGGTCTGGGTGAGATCTTCATCCCCGAAAACGAGCCCGGCTCCTCCATCATGCCCGGCAAGGTCAACCCCACTCAGTGCGAAGCGCTGACCATGGTTGCCGTACAGGTCATGGGCAACGACGTTGCCGTCGGTATGGCGGCATCTCAGGGTAACTTTGAGCTGAACGTGTTCATGCCCGTTACCTCTTATAATTTCCTTCAGTCCGCAAGACTGCTGACTGAGGCAATCCTCTCCTTCAACAACAACTGTGCTGTCGGTATCAAGGCAAACCGTGAGAAGATGCACCACAATCTCCACAACTCCCTGATGCTGGTGACCGCGCTGAACCCCTATATCGGCTACGAGAACGCCGCCAAGACCGCAAAGAAGGCTTACAAAGAGAACATCTCTCTGAAGGAAGCTTGCGTAGCTCTGGGCTTCCTCACCGCCGAGCGTTTCGACGAGGTGTTCCACCCCGAAGAAATGGTCTGATTTCACGAAAAGGAGACCGTACATGAAAGTTAGTTACTATCCCGGCTGTACGCTGAAGACCAAGGCGAAAGAGCTGGACAAATACGGCAGACGCGCCGCCGAGGCTCTCGGGATCACCCTTGAGGAGATCGAGAACTGGCAGTGCTGCGGCGGCGCCTTCACCAGCGCATCTGACGAGATCGCTACCAAGCTCTCCTCGGTTCGCGCACTGGCGGAAGCCCGCGACAAGGGACAGGATCTTATCACCCTATGTTCCGCCTGCCACAACGTGATCAAGCGTACCAACGACGCTATGGCGAATAATGCCGACTTCTCTATGAAGGCAAACAATTACATGAAGCTCGACACCCCCTATACCGGAGAGACCAAGGTCATTCACTACCTTGAAATGCTCCGTGACACGGTAGGCTTCGACGAATTGGCGAAAAAAGTCGTCAATCCTCTCAAGGGCAAGAAAATTGCCGCATATTACGGCTGTCTCCTGCTCCGTCCCGGTAAGGTGATGGCAATGGACAATCCCGAAAATCCCCGCATCATCGAGGATTTCATCAAGGCGATCGGTGCTGAACCCGTGATCTACCCCTACCGCAACGAATGCTGCGGCGGTTACATCACCCTGGAGGACAAAACCATCGCCGCAAAGAAGAGCAACAAGGTGCTCCACAGCGCCGCTGTTGCAGGCGCGGAGATGGTGATCACCGCTTGCCCGCTATGTCTGTATAACCTGCAGAAGAACGGCACCGAGGATTTGCCCGTGGTTTACTTTACCGAGCTCTTGGCAGAAGCGCTGGGCGTGAAGGAGGACTGAGTATGACCGAGCTTCAAATGAAAGAACAGGTACTCCGTATGAGCGGAGTAGACCCTCTCAAGTGTATGCGTTGCGGCAAATGCTCCGGCACCTGCCCCTCCTACGACGAGATGGAATATCATCCCCACGAGTTCGTTTATATGGTAGAAAAGGGTCAGATCAGTAAGCTGATGGCATCCGATTCTATCTATAAATGTCTCTCCTGCATGGCTTGCGTAGAGCGTTGCCCCCGCGGCGTAGAGCCCGGCAAGCTGGTAGAGGCGATCCGCCTTCTGGCAGTTCGCCGTCAGGGCGCAAACCATCTGAAACCCGACGATATCCCCGCACTGCTGGACGAGGATCTGCCTCAGCAGGCAATCGTCACCGCTTTCCGTAAATATACGAAGTAATCGAGAAAGGAATCAAAACAAATGCAGAAAATCGGCGTATTTGTTTGTTGGTGCGGCAGTAATATCGCGGCAACCGTAGACGTAAAGAGAGTTGCCGAAGCGCTCTCCCACGAAAACGGCGTTGTATATTCCACCGATTACCAATATATGTGTTCCGAAGCGGGACAGAACATGATCAAGGATGCCATCAAGACCCATGGTCTGACCGGCGTCGTGGTATGCTCTTGCTCCCCCCGTATGCACGAGAACACCTTCCGCAAGGCCTGCTCCCTTGCGGGCATCAACCCCTACATGGTAGAGATCGCCAACATCCGTGAGCAGTGCTCCTGGATCCACAAGGATATGGTACAGGCTACCGCTAAAGCCATCATCCTGGGCAAGGCGGCTATCGCAAAGGTTCATCTGAACGCACCGCTTACCGCAGGCACCTCTCCCGTTAAGAAGCGCGCGCTGGTCATCGGCGGCGGTATTGCGGGCATCCAGACTGCTCTGGATATCGCAGACGCAGGCTTCGAGGTGGACATCGTTGAGAAGAAGCCCACCATCGGCGGCAAGATGTCTCAGATCGACAAGACCTTCCCCACTCTTGACTGTGCGGCTTGTATCCTCACCCCCAAGATGGTGGACGTAGCCCAGAACGAGCTGATCAACATCTACTCCTACAGCGAGGTTTCCGCTGTCACGGGATTTGTCGGTAACTTCACCGTTACCATCAAGAAGAAGGCACGTTACGTTAAGGAAGACGTATGTACAGGTTGCGGTCTGTGCACCGAAAAGTGTCCTCAGAAGAAGGTTCCCAACGAATTCAATCTGGGTATGGACAACCGCCGTGCCATTTACATCCCCTTCGCACAGGCTGTGCCGAAGGTTGCTACCATCGATCCCGAATACTGTACCAAGCTGAAAACCGGCAAGTGCGGTGTTTGTGAAAAGATCTGTACCGCAAAAGCTATCGACTACAATCAGAAGGACGAATTCATCGAGCGTGAATACGGTGCCATCGTAGTTGCTACCGGCTTCAATCCCATCGACCTGAAGGACTTCGACGAGTACGCATACTCCCAGTCTCCCGACGTGGTGACCTCCCTGGAGTTCGAGCGGATTACCAACGCCGCAGGTCCCACCGCTGGTAAATTGCTCCGTCCCTCCGACGGCAAGCATCCTCACACCATCGTGTTCGTACAGTGTGTAGGCTCCCGTGACACCTCCGGTTGCGGCAAGCCCTACTGCTCCAAGATTTGCTGTATGTACACCGCAAAGCACGCAATGCTCACCCGTGAGAAGTACCCCGACACCGAGGTTTACGTATTCTACATCGACGTGCGTACTCCCGGTAAGTCCTTCGACGAGTTCTACCGCAGAGCCGTTGAGGAATACGGCGTCCACTATATCAAGGGTATGGTCGGTAAGGTTGCTCCCGAGGGCGACAAGCTGATGGTGCAGGCATCCGACCTGCTGGCAGGCGAGCAGCTGAACATTGCCGCCGATATGGTGGTACTGGCCGCTGCCATCGAGCCCGATAAGTCCGCCCGTCCTCTGGCAACGATGCTCACCGCATCCATGGATACCAACGACTTCTTCACCGAGGCTCACCCCAAGCTCCGTCCCGTAGAGTCTCCCACCGCAGGTGTGTTCCTCTCCGGCGCTTGCCAGGGTCCCAAGGATATTCCCGAAACCGTTTCTCAGGCTTCCGCTGCCGCTTCCAAGGTAATCGGACTCCTCGTGAAGGATCACCTCACCTGCAACCCCTGTGTGGCTGAGTCCAACGAGCTGATGTGTAACGGATGCTCCTCCTGTGAAAAGGTATGTCCTTACGGTGCCATTACCTACATTGACAAAGAATTCAGAATGCCCGACCGCACCACTCTCGTTCGCCGTGTGGCAAGCGTTAACCCCGCTGTCTGCCAGGGCTGTGGTGCTTGTACCGTTGCTTGTCCTTCGGGCGCAATGGATCTGAAGGGCTTCTCCAATAATCAGATCATGGCGGAGGTAGACGCAATATGCAAGTAAATAACGAATTCAAACCCACCATCGTTGCGTTCTGCTGCAACTGGTGCTCCTATGCGGGCGCGGACCTTGCCGGTACCAACCGTGCCGCCTATCCCGCAGATGTAAAGATCATCCGCGTGCCCTGCTCCTGCCGTGTGAACCCCATGTTCATCCTCCGCGCCTTCCAGAGAGGTGCGGACGGCGTGATCCTCTGCGGATGCCATCCCGGCGACTGCCACTACACCTCGGGCAACTATTATGCCCGCCGCCGTATGACCATGCTCTTCTCTATGCTGGACTATTTGGGCATCGAGAGAGAGAGAACCCGTGTAGAATGGGTTTCTGCGGCTGAGGGTGCCAAGTTTGCGGCTACCATGAACGAGTTCGTGGCAACCGTAACCAAACTTGGCGAGAACAAGAGACTGGAGGATCTGAGATGCAAGAACTGATGAAAAAGCGCGCAGTTGAACTGCTCTCCACCGGCAATGTTGACCGCGTCATCGGCTGGAAGCGCGGTGAGTTTGCCTACGATTGCACTCCCGCAGTCTTCACCGACGCAAAGGATCTCTGGGAAAACTTCGTTTACGACGATTTCTCCGCTCCCAACCTGTCCAAGTATCTGGTAGCAGAGTGCAAGAAGGGCGGCAAGATGGCCGTCTTCCTGAAGCCCTGCGATACTTACAGCTTCAACCAGCTCCAGAAGGAGCACCGCATCAAGCGCGAGCTGATCTATGTCATCGGTATAGAGTGCAATGGCAAGGCCGACGTTGACAAGATCAAGGTCAAGGGCGTGGACGGTATCATCGGCATCGCCACCGAGGGCGCAAACTTCGTGGTTGAGACCATCTACGGCAATGAGACTATGCCCAAGTATGAGGTCATGGCGGAGCGCTGCCTCACCTGCAAGAGCAAGAAGCACATGGTTTACGACGAGCTGATCGGCGAGACCGGCGACGTGAATCCCGACAGCGGCAGATTCGATATGGTTGCCAAGCTGGAGGCAATGACTCCCGACGAGCGTTTCGCTTTCTGGAGAGGTGAGCTGTCCCGTTGCATCCGTTGCAACGCTTGCCGTAACGTATGTCCTGCTTGCACTTGCGAGCAGTGCGTGTTCGATAACCCGAACTCCGGCATCCAGCAGAAGGTGGCTGTCACCTCTTTTGAGGAGAATATGTTCCACATCATCCGCGCGTATCACGTTGCGGGCAGATGCACCGACTGCGGCGAATGCTCCAGAGTATGTCCTCAGAGCATCCCCCTGCACCTTCTCAACCGTAAGTTCATCAAGGATATGAACGAGCTCTACGGCGAGTATCAGGCAGGCGAGGACACCACCTCCCGCGCACCTCTGACCAACTACACTTTGGACGACTGCGAGCCTTCCATCGTACACGAAAGAGGAGGGAAAGCATGAAAAAGATCGCTCTTTCCAAACTGAATGATTTCTTTGCGGCAATCGCCGCTGAGGAAAAGCTCTATCTCCCCGTGGACGGCGAGAAGGGCGCTGACTATAAGCTGTGGGAGGAAGGCGTGACCTATTCTCGCGCCCTCAACACCAACCGCAGCGCGAAGGATTTTTTCTTCCCCCAGACCGAGAACATCGTGGACTTCAAGCGGGAAGGGAAGACCATCGAGGTCATCGACACCCGCACCGAAACCGAGGATTTCGTAGTCTTCGGCGTCCGTGCCTGCGATGCAAGATCCTTCACCATCCTTGACAAGGTATTCCTCGTTGACCCTGTGGACAGCTTCTACGCCGCCCGCCGTGCACACGGTACCATCGTCACCGTTGCCTGCACCCGTCCCGGTGAGACCTGCTTCTGCGGTGCGTTCGGCATCGACATGACCGCTCCCGAGGGTGACGTTTCCACCTGGATCGCAGAGGATGCTCTGTGGCTTACCGCAAACACCCAAAAGGGCGAAGCACTGCTGGCAAAAGTTGCATCCCTCACCGAAGAGGGCGATACCTCTGCAGTGGATGCACAGAAGGAAGCTGTGAAGGAGATCGCTAAGAAGCTCCCCCTGCAGAATCTGCCTACCGAGGCATTCAAGGGCAATGTTCTGCTGGAGAAGTTCAACTCTGCAAAGTGGCCCGAGCTGTCCAAGGCATGTCTGGGCTGCGGCACCTGTACCTTCGTCTGCCCCACCTGCCAGTGCTACGACATCTTCGACTTTGATACCGGTCACGGCATCAAGCGCGCGCGCTGCTGGGACAGCTGTATGTACTCCGACTTCACCAAGATGGCACACGGCAACTCCCGTAACTCTCAGGTAGAGCGTTTCCGTCAGCGTTTCATGCACAAGCTGGTTTACTTCCCCATGAACAATGGCGGCGAGTTCGGCTGTGTAGGCTGCGGCAGATGCCTCTCTAAGTGTCCCATTAATATGAACATCGTAAAGGTTATGAAATCTCTGGGAGGTGACGCAGAATGACCGAGTGTTTGATTCCTGTAATCGGCGTGGTGACCGACATTCGCATCGACACCCCCGACGTAAAGACCTTCCGTGTAGTCACTCCCGACGGCAAGAAGGCGTTTGAGCATAAGCCCGGTCAGTGCGCTATGCTCTCTATCCCCGGTGTAGGCGAGGCAATGTTCTCCATTACCTCCTCTCCCACCAACACTGAATTTATGGAATTCTCCATCAAGAAGTGTGGATGCCTTACCACTTGGCTCCATGCTATGGAGGTCGGTCAGCAGGTGACCATCCGTGGTCCTTACGGTAATCCTTTCCCCGTTGACACCACCTTCAAGGGCAAGGATCTGCTCTTCATTGCCGGCGGTATCGGTCTGGCACCCCTTCGCTCGGTGATCAACTACGTCCGCCACTACCGCGATCAGTACGGTAAGGTTGACATCGTCTACGGCTCCCGTTCCATGGACGATCTGGTTGACTACAAGGAAATCATCGACGAATGGATGACTACCGAGGGCGTCAACGTCCACCTGACCATCGACCGCGAGCAGGAAGGCTGGGACGGTCACGTCGGTTTCGTTCCCAACTACGTAAAAGAGCTGGGCTTTGACGTCAACAAGACCGCCATCATCTGCGGCCCCCCGATTATGATCAAGTTTACCCTTGCAGGTCTGCAGGAGCTGGGCTTCAACAAGACCCAGGTATTCACCACTATGGAGCTTCGCATGAAGTGTGGCGTGGGCAAATGTGGCAGATGCAACATCGGTAACAAATACGTCTGCAAGGACGGCCCCGTATTCCGCTGTGATCAGCTGGATGAACTTCCTAACGAATATTGATGGAGAAAAGAGGAAACCAAAATGCAAGAAATGGTTAATATTTACCTGTATGGTAAGAAATATTCCGTACCTGCAGAACTGACGATCATGTGCGCCATGGAGTATGCAGGCTATCAGCTGGTGCGCGGATGCGGATGTCGTAACGGCTTCTGCGGCGCGTGTGCCACTATCTACCGTATCAAGGGTCAGCAGGAGTTGCACTCCTGTCTGGCTTGCCAGACCAAGGTGGAAGAGGGTATGTACATCGCAACCCTGCCTTTCTTCCCCCTGGTGAAGCAGGTTTACGACATCGAGACCGTAAAACCCACCGAGCAGATCATGATGCAGCTCTATCCCGAGATCTACGCTTGCGTCGGCTGTAACGCCTGCACCAAGGCTTGTACCCAGGAGCTGAACGTTATGCAGTATATCGCATATGCTCAGAGAGGGGACTTTGAGGCTTGCGCAGAGGAGTCTTTTGACTGCGTTATGTGCGGCGTATGCTCCTCCCGTTGCCCTGCAGGCATCTCTCATCCTCAGGTAGCCATGCTGGCTCGCCGTCTCAACGGCAAGTATCTGGCTCCCAAGACCGCTCATCTGGCAGATCGCGTACAGGAGATCAAGGACGGCACCTTCGAGGAGCTGTTGGAAAACCTGATGCAGAAGCCCATCTCCGAGATGAAAGAGCTTTACAACAACCGCGAGATCGAGAAATAAGGAGGGACATCCATGTATACTAACGAAAAAATGCTGGAATCCATCAAAAAGGTGGAAGCAAACCGTGCGGCAAATGCCGTAATGGAGCCCGTCCGTATGACTGCAGAGGAAAAGGAAGAGGTTCTGGCTACTTATCACCCCGACTACATCCAGAGCGAGTTTGAGGTTCTGCAGATCGGTCCCAACAAGGGCGAGAAGGTTCCGAAGGAGCTGGCAGCGATCCTGCAGGCAAACAGCAGAATCAATCCTGCTGACATCGACCTTTCCAAGGTCGACTACGATGTTGACGTGCTGGTCATCGGCGGCGGCGGAGCAGGTACTTCCGCAGCAATCG
>JAFTPF010000032.1 GCA_017463445.1 Clostridia bacterium | reverse complement strand
GGCGGCATAGATGAGGGCTTCCTCCTGCCGTCCGCCCAGGGTGCGGCAGACCTCCATCACAAGGAAGGGTCTGATCCGCTTGCCGCCTGCCATGGTGCTATATTCCATGGCTTCCCAAAGGGGCTTTTCTTCGGGAGCAGGCTCGGTGGGAACGAGGAGCTCTTTGATCAGGCTTTCCACCATTTGGGCGGATTTCTGCATCCGCTGGGTGAGGGTACTCATCCGCGACTGCCGCCTTCCGCAAAGTCTTGCTCGGTGAGGTTGCCGTTACCGGCGTCCACCAGTATCTTGATGCGCTTTTCGGCATTTTCCAGCCGAGTGGAGCAGAGCTTGACCAGTTTAACGCCCTCTTCGTAGAGAGTGAGGGATTCGTCCAGCGGGACGTTGCCGCCCTCCAGCGCACGGACGATCTGTTCCAGGCGCGCCATCGCTTCTTCGAAATTCAGTTCGGGCTGTTCACTACGATAGATTGCCATGATTTTTGGTTTCCTTTCCGATCACTTCGGTATAGATGGTGCCGTCAGACACCGAGAGGGCGATCTGATCGCCCACGTTTGCATCCTCCACTGAGCGGATCAGTTTTCCTTTTTCAGTGAAGGCGGCGCTGTATCCTCGAAGCAGTACCGCCATAGGGCTGAGTGCCTCCAATTTCGCCGCATCGGCGGCAAAACGGCGTTTCTTCTCCTCGGTGAGCTTTTCCATAGCGCGGGTGATGCGCTGGGTATCATTGATCAGTTCCATACGTGGACCGTCGAGGAGGCGCAGAGGTTGGGTAAAAATGGGACGGTCGGCAAGGGATGCGAGGTTTTGTTTTCTGAGCTTAAGACCGCGGTCGAGAAGCACCTGCATATGCCCCACCACATTGTTGATCTTACGGATCAGCTCTCTTGTCTCGGGGACTGCCAGCTCTGCCGCCGCCGAAGGAGTGGGAGCTCGCAGGTCCGCTACGAAATCGCAGATGGTAAAGTCGATCTCGTGTCCCACCGCCGAGATGACGGGAATTTTCGAGGCGTAGACTTCCCTTGCCAGCTCCTCGCTGTTGAACGCCCACAGATCCTCGATGGAGCCGCCGCCGCGTCCGATGATGATCACGTCGGCAGATCGGGTGTCGTTGAAATAGCGGAGCCCCGAAATGAGCTGAGGTGCCGCTTCCTCGCCCTGCACGAGGGTGGGATAGAGCACCATTTTCGCATAGGGGAAACGGCGGGAGAGGACGTTGACAATGTCTCTGACCGCCGCGCCCGTTGGCGAGGTGATGACCCCCACGCGGGTTGGATAGCGAGGAATCTTTTTCTTTTTGGCAGGGTCAAATAGACCTTCCGCTTGCAATTTCTTTTTCAGTTGCTCGTAGGCAACGGTCAGCTCGCCCACGCCGTCTGGCTGGAGCGAGTCCACGTACACCTGATAGGAGCCGTCCCGCACGAAGGCGGAGACTCTGCCCGAGGCGATAATCTTCAGTCCGTTTTCGGGAGTAAATCGCAGGCGCGACGCCGCCGAGCGGAACATCACGGCACGGATCAACGAGGACTCGTCCTTGATGGTAAAATACAGGTGGCCCGTTTTGTGAGCGGTGAAGTTGGAGATCTCTCCCTTCACTGAAAGTCCGCCCAGGACTTTATCGGAATCGATGATCCCTTTGACGTACTCGTTCAGCTGAGTGACCGTCAGGATCGGGCGCTCGTTTGGCATTGGCTCCCTCCTTTCGGATTGATGGTATAAAGTTAGCGCGCTTTGTGCATCCGCTCGGCAAGGAGTGCCACGCCTGCGGCGTTGTCTGCCGAGAAGGCGGGAGGCGCAAAGTGGGCGCAGAAGCGTTTTTGCAATACTTCTTTGATGAGGCGATTGCTCATCACGCCGCCTGCAAAGAGGACGGGCTGCTTGCCGAACTCCGCGAATGCGTTTTCAGTGAGCTTTTCCAGCGTGCGGCAGACGCTTTTCAGCACATACGCCGCTACCTTTTCACGGGACTGCCCCGCCGCAAGAAGCGCGTCAGCTTTGTTTTCCAGCCCCGACAAATTGCAGTCAAGTCCCCGTACGTGAGACCAGCAATCGGTCTCGCTAAAGGGGAGGGCGATCTCCTCCATTCCCCGCCCTGCGGGAAAGGGAATGCCTATCTTCACGCCGATGCGGTCGATGACCTGTCCGGCGTTGAGGTCGAGGGTGCCGCCCACCTTTTCTACCTCCCTGCCCCGCACGCGAAGCAGCTCGGTAGTGCCTCCCGAGACGTGGAAGGCGAGGAAGTCTTGTCCGTAAAGGTCGGTGCGACACGCGCCGTAGAGCGCCGCCATCAGATGCCCCCATTGATGAGAAACCTCATAAAGCCGAAGACCGCCCAGTGAAGCAATGCCGGTCGCCGCCGCTTTTCCCGCAAGGAAACAGGGCATATACGAACCCTCCACATCGCGGGGACGGGTGGATACGCCTACGGCGGTGAGGTCTTGTGCGCCGATCTCGGCAAGCACATCGGGAAGGCTTTGGACGTGGGAGAATACGGCGTCCGACTGTCGGATGCCGTGCTCACCCTCCTTCACTTTTACGGGACGCTTGACGTTGAGCAGTACCTGTCCGTCCCGTACCAGCGCCGCGGAGGTAGTATAGTTGGAGGTGTCGATCCCCAGAAAATACTCAGCCATTGGTATTTTTCAGTCCCTGCAGCTCGGCGATCTTGTTCAGCACGCCGTTGATGAATCCGGGCGACTTGTCCTCACCGTAGACCTTGGCAAGCTCCACCGCCTCGTTGATGGCGATGTGGTAGGGGATGCCTGCAAAGCACATTTCGTATACGCCCAGGCGAAGCAGGGAGAGCGTAACGCGGGCAAGTCGGGCAAGCTTCCAGCCCTTGGAGGCGGAAGCGATCAGTTCGTCGATCTTTTCCAAATCAGCCAGCACGCCTTTGTAGCCGTCGCGGATGTAGTCATCGCTAAGATCCCGATCGGTCTCGGCACATTCGGTCTCGTACAGGACCGTCGCCTCCTCGGGAGTGGCAAAGGTCATCTCAAACAGCAATGCAAACAGTGCTTCTCTGGCTTCTCTTCTTTTCATCTTTCGTTTTGCGGTCCGAAGACCGTTCCTTTCAGAGATGTAGATTTCTAATCTATCTATTTATTATACTATATGTTTCCTTACTTGTCAAGGGACAAGCAAGGATTTGCGCCACCTCGAACGAATTTTCTTGAGCTACGCAAACGGTGAACCGTCCCTTCACACCGTCGAATCGGCGAATATTAACAATGTGTATCTTTTTTTCGGGGGGACTTGAAAAATTTCAGAATTGTGTTATAATAGATGTATCTATGGATTTATTCCGCTAAAAACCACGGGAGTCGTATCCCAACGGGAGATTCTATGAATAAATTACGTTTTTTGATCCGCAAGATCATTTATCCTACTTGTCTGATCTTCACCTTTCTGTCTATGGCAGTCCTTCTGCTCGTCACTCTGGTAGACAGCAGTAAGCCCGCGCTCAGCATCTCCACCGCAGGGATGCTTCTTTTGCTGGCGCTTCTGATCTCGCTTTGCAATCTGATCTTCTCTTTGCGGCAGTTTTCTATGCTGACAAGAGTGCTGATGCACTACCCTGCCGTACTGTTATCCGTCGCCGCCGTGACGCTGCTCAATCGGAATTATGATCTGACCGTAGATTCGCTGGTTCTGATCCTGCTCTTCTCGGTCCTCTACGCGATCGTCGTACCGCCCGTTCTGCTGATCAGCGCAAAGCTCTATCAAAGCGACGCGGAGGAGAAGACCTATACCAGCATCTTCTCCCCCCGAGACTGACTCAGACGGGATATGCCTCCAGCCGATGGATGGGGTATCCCTGCTCCGAGAAGTTCTTCTCGTATTCGGTCATGATATTGCCCTCTGCCCACTCGGAGTGGTGCAGATCGCGGGTCACCGCCTCCAGGCGCCAGCCCGCTTCGGTAAACTCCTCCAGTGAGAAATCGAACAGTCCTACGTTGTCGGTCTTCTGACAGATCCTTCCGCCCTCTGCGAGCAGAGGCTTGTAGACCGCCAGGAAGTCCCGATAGGTAAGCCGCCGCTTAGCGTGTCCCTTTTTGGGCCACGGATCCGAAAAATTCAGATAGATCTCCGCGATCTGACCTGCCGCGAACCATTCACCCAGATCCTTGGCGTTCAGATTTACGAAACGCAGGTTGGGGATCTCCTCTGCCTTGGCGTGCTCCAGTGCCGTTACCAGCGCGTCCGACACCAATTCCACGGCTATGTAGAAGCGATCGGGATTCGCCTTTGCGGTAGCGGTAATGAATCCGCCCTTGCCGCATCCGATCTCCAGATAAAAGGGAGCGCGGTCCTTCAACGCGGAAAGATCCTCCGGGGTCTTCAGCAGCCAATCGGCGCAGGCTTCCATTCTTGCCGCACCGTTCTTCTTTTTTCTCATTCTCATCTTGCTATTTTCTCCGTTTTCTGTTATAATCGATCACAGATCCCCATCATTTGCGGGAACACTATCATTATACCATCTTTTTTGAAAATTTCAACCCTTTTCGCACCGTTAAACCATTGATTTGCAAATTTACAATTCCCCCAAACCAATTTGCCATCTGCCATTTGCAATTTGCCATTTATTTTCAGGAGGTTTTCCATGAACAGACAGGAATTCATTGAAGCACTGCGGCAAAGACTTACCGCAGAAGGATTCCCTCAGGAGTATGTTGACACGCAGTGCAATGCGCTGATTGAAAAGCTGAACGGGCTTCCCGACGAGACTGCCGATCAATATACCACCGCCCGTAATCTGGACATTATCGTTCGCAAGCTGGTGAGTCAAGACGCCGATCAGCTGGTTGTTTCCGCTCCCGAGACTTCGGAAATCCCGGAGGATGCAGAGACGATTGCACCCGAACAGATCGATCCCACTCCCTCGGCGCCGCCCGTTACCGCCGATCCCGCCGCCTCCCGCGCCGACGTGCAGTTCGTGGATGAAGCCTCTCTCTCTCCGGATCGCCGCAGTCCCCGCACCGTTGCCGATGCCGAATACATTACCTGCGATAAGCCCCGTCTTCTGATGCTGGCGTTAGCGGCGATCTGCGCACCTACCATCCTCTTCGTCCTGCTGGGCTCCTTCGGACTGTTTGCACTGGTGTTCATGGCGCTTGCCGCAGCAATTTGCCTTATCGTCGTTGCCATCGTGGCAATTACCGGTATCGGATCGGTCATCTCGGTGGTCGCTCTGCTGTACGGTGCCACGCAGGTGCTGTCGCCTCCCCGCTATGTGGGATTCCACGAGATCGGCGTCGGTCTCATCGCTGCCGGCGTGACCATGGCGGCATCTATCCTGCTCTACAATGTGGCGATCCGCTTGATCCCCTATATCTACGTAAAGATGGGCAAGCTTCTGAAATTCTTTACCCGTAAGCTGGTCAGCTTTACCAAGAATACCGTGAAAGGAGTTGAACAGCTGTGAAAATGTCCTCTTGGATCTTTCTGGTGGTCTCCGGACTTTTGATCATCAGCGGTTTCTTCCTTTGCAATTACGCCCGTTCCAAAGCCCCCGACGACGCTGCCATCGACGGCTACACTACCTCCGAAGACGGTCAGAGCTATACCGAACTGGATTACTCCGAACAGCGCATCACCAACATCACCCTGAATCTGAAGGATTGCGAGGTCAAGCTGCGCGGCGGTGCCGATGAGGCTAAAGTGGAGCTGATCGGCTTCAAGCCCAACAGCTATATCGGCAGCGTGACCAACAAGACCATCAAGGTCTCCAATCAGCTCTCTTTTCTGGATTATTTTACCGGCGGCTCCTTTGCCGGCGTTTGGCGCACCCTGCTCTCTCTCACCGACGATCAGGAAGCGACCGAGCCTGAGGTCATCATCCATATTCCCGAGGATCAGAGCATCAAGCAGTATAATCTGACCTTTACCAATTGTAATGTTTCGGTGGTAAACATCACCGGTGAGAGCGAGATCAATCTGGTCTCCACCGGTTCCACCGTTGGTCTGAACAAGATCGACGCTTCCCTGCTGGATCTGACCTGTGACGATACCGAGCTGTCGGTGCTCAGCACCACCGCAGACCACGTCACCTGCGAACTGGGCGGCGGCAGTATGATCGCCCGTCAGCTGGTGACCGAGGACATCGTCTTTTCCGGTAAGGAAGGCGAGGTCAATCTGATCGAGACTGATTTTGTTGAATTTGAAATGAAGATGACCCAGTGTGATCTGACGCTGGAAACGGTATACAACCAAGGCTCTTACGTCCGCAAGATCGCGATCGAAGACGGCGAGGTGTACCTGGGCAGTCTGTTGCTGGGCAAGGAAGACGAGTCCGCTGAAGACACAGTCGCACCCGGTAAGATCACCATCACGTTGGAGGAAGGCAAGGTCGTCACCAAGTACGGTGATCTCAAATTGGTGATTGAGGAAGAGACTCCCGATACCTCCAAGCCCACTACTTCCGAGCCTGTGACCGGAGAGGATGCCGAGTCCGCTTTCGAAGAATCCTGACAACTTTTGGGTAGCATAGAGTTCGTCTTTCCGTGCATCCTATCTTTGCGGGCAATCGTCCCGACAAAGAAGGAGGGATCGTATGTTTGACAAACTCACCCTGATCCTGCTGATCGTCGGCGGAATCAACTGGGGATCCATCGGACTGTTCGGATTCGATATCGTCGCATGGATCTTCGGCAGCCAGGACGCACTCCTCGCGCGCGTCATCTACGCGGTAGTCGGTCTGTGTGCCCTGTGGTGTATCAGTTTTCTCTTCCGCGAAGAGAACGAGCTGGCACCCTCGCTTACCGAATAAAACAAGAAAAAGCGGCGCGGTCCCGAAGGATCGTGCCGCTGATTTTCATCGCAAGTATTTGAAGGAGGATCGACATGGAGATCAGAACCTATTTTTCCCTTCCCGAGGAAGCGAAAAGTATCCGCATTACGGTTTTCTGCGAGGAGCAGGGATTTGTCGAAGAATTTGACGACGCGGACAACGTTGCAGTACATTTGGTAGCGTTTGACGGCGATACCGCCATCGGCACCTGCCGTTACTACGAAACCGAGATAACCGGCTGTTATCTGATCGGGCGCATTGCCGTTTGCAGATCCTACCGAGGACGTGGGATCGGCGGAATGCTGGTTAGAGCGGCAGAAGCCCAGATCGTCTCGCGGGGCGGTACCCGTGCGCACATCGGCGCACAGGTTCGGGCAATGCCCTTTTACGAGAGCATCGGTTACACGCCTGTGGGCGAGCGCTACATGGACGAACACGTAGAGCATCAGGGGATGGAGAAGGAACTCGCGAAGAGTGAGAAGTAAAAAAACATCGGCATTCTTCTGCAAAGAATGCCGATGTTTGGCCTACCCGACAGGATTCGAACCTGCGACCTCAAGAGTCGGAGTCTTGCGCGCTATCCAGCTGAGCCACGGGTAGATACCTCATTATAATACCACAAATCCATATCCGTGTCAAGTGATTTCTCTCAATTTTTTTGCAAGTTTTTTCGCAAAACCTATTGATTTCTTTCGGGTGTTGTGCTATAATACCAAAGTAACGCCGGTGTGATGGAATTGGCAGACGTGCTGGACTCAAAATCCAGTGGTAGCGATACCGTGCGGGTTCGACCCCCGCCACCGGCACCATTGAACCGTTCTTACGGTCAAAGACCGCTCTTCGTCAGCAGAAGAGCGGTCTTTGGTTTTTGCCGGTTCTTTTCGCAGACGGATCACTCTATATCGTACTCCGCCTTGGTGGGGAGCAACGGCAGATCTTTCCATGCGCCTCGCTTGCGGATGTCCAGTAAGACGAACACCGTAAGCGGCAGTGCAAAGATAGGCAGTATGGCAAATATAAGCGTTAAAGGTTTCGCAGTCATTATCCCAATTAACTGCTGTACGGTATCGGCAGTTTGCGCTAACCAAATCCAACCAACCGCAGAGATTACAATAGCTAAAATACTGCCGATTAAGAAACAGAGCATCTGAATCCAGAAGCTTCGTATAATCTTCTGTCGGGTGCGACCGTCAGCACAACCGTCTTTTTGCCGCGTGATTTCTCCATTTTCCACGAGCAAATCCAAAACGTCGGCACAATACCGTTGATAAGGGATCCGCAGTAACGTGCGATCTGCCAACTGTTCACGAACATACAATTTAGTAGCACGGTTCACCGTCAGTATCCCTGCAGTTCCCAAGCATATTGCCGTCATTCTGCGCTTGCGGCTGTGAACGACCTTACGGGTACGTACTACCTTTCCGCGGTGTATATCCTCTACAGTGTCGGGATAATAGTGCGTCCTGTACTTACACAAAGTCTCTCCGGTGTCGGGATGGAGCCTGTAGACGCTGATATAATGATCCCCCGACGGGATCTACAATTCCAGCTCGCTCTCTTTTTCCATACGATAAGTTCTGTCGCCAAGCGTCAGGACTACGGGACATTCCAATGTGTTATAAATGATCATACAGTTACCTCGGTCAGACCTCATCCGGGGGATCGCCCCACAGGCGGATCAACTCGGTAAGATCATCTAAAATCCCGAACAGATTCTGCCTTGCGTTCCACTCTTCCTCGGTCTCGTCAGGATGCCGCCGAAAATCCATCTCCAGATGGGACAGACCGATGTGAATCTTGTTGCCGCGCAGAAAGATCACGGGGCGGTAGACCTTGTACAGCTTCTTCAGTACACGAACGGCATCCGAGGTCATCAGTGCGCGGAACGCGTTTGGATCGGAGATACTTCCGTAAGCGTCGTACAAGCCCACCAAGGCAGGCTCCGGCACACAACGCGTTGACCGGGTGGAGCCTCCCGGATAATGATCGTCATCCCGCTCGGTGAGACGGCGGTCAATCAGCGTCAGATCAGCATCATACTTTGCCTTTATGCGAAAGATGAACCATTCGCCGTTGAAGTAGGTAAAATTCTTATAATACGCATTGTATTGCCGTGACGATAGCGCGATCAGCGGAGCATCCGGATCCTCATCTCTTACCCATAGGTTGACCTTGGACAGCAACACGGGATGGTCTCTGTAAACGCCCGATACGTATTGACTGCCGCTTGCATCGCCATCCTTGAAGTCGTCCCAACCCGATTGGAAGGGGTATACCATTCCGGCGATACTCTCTTTCGGCAAATACCGCGGGGACTGCATTCCGCCTGCTTGCAGGTAGGCGAGTGTCTGCGGCACGGTCGCACGGCGCACCTTCGCCCGTCGGAATGCACGAATGAGGAGCGCGACTGCGGCCAGTGCCGCCAGCGCGCCGATCACAAGCCATTCCAAAGGTTGCATCCGTTATCATCCTCCATATTGGAATTTCGATCTGTTGAGGGGGGGCAGCCCCCGGTCGCGACCGGCGTTAGTGCTGCAGAAGGTCCTGCACGTCCACCAGCACGGGAACCGACTTCAGCACACGCAGGAGGCAGATTTTTTTCAAATCGGTGTCGAACAGCACGACCTGTGCCAACAAACAGCCTATCATTGCTACATAACTAACCGTATGATGCAGCTCGAACACGCCAAAACCAAACAGTGCTGCAAACACCAAAAAAATCAGATGCTCCGCCCCCAGTATCCACATCGTGGCTTTATACGGCGCCAGCATCTGATTGTATACTTGCTGGTTCAGACATCCCTGTCTGCGCTCGGCAAGCTCTCCCTCTTCCACGGTCAGGTTAAAGGTGCTTGCATCGTATGTGCGATAATGTGAGTGTCCGCGATGACGCCAAAAGTATTGCTCTCTGAATAGTTCTATTCGATCTTCCCGAATATACACCTTCGTGTTGCGGCGGCAGATCAGCTTACCGGTTTCCGCATAGCAAACGGTGACAGAATGACGGTGAAAAGACCTCATCTCTATGTGCGACGGTATGGGACCGTCGTATTCGTCTGCCTTGTACAGCCGATAATCATAGGTGCCCGAGGTCAGGCGGAGCTCCAGCTCGCTGTCCCGATCCATAAAGTAGATTTTTTCGCCGATCTCGATGGCGATGGGATAGTCTACAGTGTTATAGATCATCATGGTTGTTATATCCAATCCTTTCGTCGTTTCTTTCGATCGGTCAATTCTGCTTTTGAACGCTCTTGTACTCGTCGTAGAAGCGGAAATAGGGACAGCGCATCTTGCGTCCTTGAAGCATCGAGGCGTATTCATCCTCGTCCAGGTTCATGATGCAGACCATGTCCTCTACCTCCTCATCGTAATCGTAATACATACAATGCTCGCAATCTGCCTCGGGAGTGGATTGCGTTTTCTTCTGTTCCATAGTTTTCTCCTTATTTGACCTTGATTCCGATCCGTCTTGCGATCTCCACCGCCTGCAGGGGATCAATAGTTGCGCCCCGCAGCTCGGAGAGCGTGTCGCTGCAACGGATGCCGTTAATGGTACTGTCCGACAGATCCAGCCCCGCAAGCGGGGTGCGCATCACCTCGGTGCGGGTCAGATCACAACCCAACAGAGTAAAACGGGTTAGCTTGCATTCGCCCAAAAAGCCCTCCTGCAGATCGCATCGACGAAGCGTGCCGCCCTTCCACTTGCCGCGGGAAAGATCGGTGTAACGGAGATTGCAATCCTCGATAACGGTGTCCACGAAGTAACCGTCGCTCATACGGATGCCAATCCCCTTCACCGACTTCAAGAGGGAATTTTCCCAAAAGGTCTCGGTCATGTCAGCACCCGAAAGGTCGCAATCCACAAAGGCGGTCTCGACAAACTCAGCCCGGGTAAAAACGGTATCGGTGAAGCGGCAGTTTCGGAAGACCACGTAGCGAAAACGGGTGCCGGTATAATCGCCGCCGTCAATCGTCTGCCCCTTGACGGTGCAGTTTTCCACCAAATCATCGGTCAATACTGACGGAAGCGTGCAGACCGTTGTCGAAGTTTTATCTGCGTTATCCCAAACAGGCATTTTAGTAGTTCCTTTCTTTAGCAGGATCTCCATCCAATCTCGTGATTGTATTTTAGCACGCAATCATTTGATTGTCAATAGACGCAGCAATTGTTTACAGTTTATTCATACAAATTCAGCCCCGCAAGGATTTGCGGGGCTTTTATAGAAGTTCTTTGAAGTCCAGAAACTTTCTTTCAAGAAAGTTTCTGGTGGGATGCGGGGCAAAGCCCCGCATTGAATTTATTTCTTTTCAATATATCCCTTGGCACAAAGCAGCTCGGCGATCTCGACGGCGCCACCTGCGGCTCCGCGAAGGGTGTTGTGGGAGAGACCGACGAACTTGTAATCGAAGGCGGAATCCTCTCTCAGTCTGCCGATGGAGATGCCCATGCCGCCGTAGAGGTCACGATCCAGGGCCGCCTGAGGACGGTTGTCTTCCTCAAAATAGGTGAGGAATTTTTCGGGCGCGGAAGGCAGCCCCAGCTTCTGAGGCTCGCCGACGTAGCTGTTCCAGCGATCCAAGATCTCTTCCTTGGTGGGCTTCTTCTTGAAGTTCACGAACACGGCAGCGGTGTGACCGTCGGAGACGGGCACGCGGATGCATTGGGTGGTGATGTGGGGAGCAGCGGCTTTCACAACCACGCCGTCCTCCACCTTACCCCAGATACGCAGGGGCTCCTGCTCACTCTTCTCTTCCTCTCCGCCGATATAGGGGATCACGTTGTCAATCATTTCGGGCCACTCGCGGAAGGTCTTGCCTGCGCCGGAGATCGCCTGATAGGTGGTAGCGACCACGAGGGTAGGCTCAAACTCCAGCAGAGCGGTCAGAGCGGGAACATAGCTCTGAATGGAGCAGTTGGGCTTGACAGCAACAAAGCCGTGCTTGGTGCCAAGTCTGGCACGCTGATGCTCGATCACCGCCAGATGCTCGGGGTTGATCTCGGGGATCACCATGGGTACGTCGGGGGTCCAGCGGTTGGCGCTGTTGTTGGATACCACGGGGATCTCAGCCTTTGCGTAGGCTTCCTCCATGGCAAGGATCGCGTCCTTCTTCATGTCAACGGCACAGAAGACGAAGTCTACCAGAGGCTTTACCGCCTCGATGTCCTCGGCGTTCATTACGGTCATCTCGCCGTACTTTGCAGAAAGAGGAGCAGACATCTTCCACCGTCCCTCTACCGCCTCGGCGTAAGCCTTACCTGCGGTGCGGGGGCTTGCCAGCAGGGCGGTTACCTCGAACCAAGGATGATTTTCCAGAAGGGTCAGAAAGCGCTGTCCCACCATACCTGTGGCGCCAATCACGCCAACTCTGTATTTATTTTCCAAAATATTCACCTCAAAACAAATATTCATCGAATTTCCCGCATCTTGGCGAAATATTTTTGATTTGAATCGGGAAATCCATTCGTTTACAGAAAAAAACGATTGATTCATTATAACATTGAATCGTCGGTTTGTCAATCCCTTTTTCGATTTCGGTCAAAAGAATATTTCACAAAAAATCTTCTTTTTTTCTCTGTAATCTTGACAAGCGAGAAAATCTATGGCATAATAATACTAAATGGGAAATTATCGGAGGTATTATGGCAAACAGTATGACCGCGTTCGGCAGAGCTGCCGGTACCATCAACAACAAGAATATCACGGTAGAACTGAAGAGCGTCAACAGCCGTTACTTGGATCCTACCGTTAAGATCTCCCGCCCCTACTCATTCCTGGAGGAAAAGGTCAAGGCGAAGATCTCCGCTGCGATGACCCGTGGTAAAGTAGAAGTCTACGTGGGCATCGATCAGGTCGGTTCGCCCGACACCCATCTGGCACTGGACCGCCCTTATCTGGAGAATTACCTTGCGGTGCTGAACACGCTGAAGGAGCGCTACGATCTGCGGGATGACATTTCGGTCATGCAGGTAGCACAGAACAAGGAGATCTTCACCGTGGAGCGTCCCGAGGTGGACATGGAAGCCGTATGGGCGGAGATAGTTCCCTTCCTGGATGAAGCGATTGCGGGATTTCTTTCGCAGCGCGCCGCCGAGGGCGAGCGTCTGAAGGTCGATCTGATGCAGAAGAAAGCTCGTCTGATGGAGCTGGTCGCCGTGGTCGCCGAGGCAAGCCGCCGATCGGTAGCGGGCTATCACGACAAGTTCCTGGCGCGGATCCGTCAGATCATCGGTGATCTGTCTGTTGAAATCGACGAAAACCGCATCCTGACCGAATGCGCTATCTACACCGACAAGGTCGCCATCGACGAGGAGCTGGTGCGCCTCTCTTCCCACTTCGTCACCTTCGACGAGATCTTTGAATCTGACGAACCCATCGGCAGAAAGCTGGACTTCCTCCTGCAGGAGATGAACCGCGAGACCAACACCATCGGCTCCAAGTGCATCGATGCGGACATCGCCAAAGTGGTGGTAGAAATGAAGAGCGAGCTGGAGAAGATCCGCGAGCAGATCCAGAATCTGGAGTAATCAATGAAGTTTATCAACGTAGGCTACGGCAATCTGGTAGCGGCAAACAGGATCGTTACCGTAGCTTCCCCCGATGCCGCTCCCATTAAACGTATGGTACAGGACGCCAGAGACGCAGGCTGTCTCATCGACGTGTCCTGCGGCAAAAAGACCCGCTCGGTGATCGTCACCGACAGCCGCCATGTGATCATATCCTCTCTGGAGCCTGAGGCGCTGGAGATGTTGTTAAATCAAGATAGTTAAATTTGGAGGAATTATGGACTTAACGGACAAAGGCATATTACTGGTGATCTCCGGTCCCGCCGGAACGGGCAAGGGCACGGTGGTCAGCAACATTCTGGCACGGTCGGACGACTACGCGCTGTCGGTCTCCGCAACCACCCGCACACCTCGCAAGGGTGAGGTGGACGGCGTACAGTATCACTTCGTGACCAGAACACAGTTCGAGCAGAAGATCGAGAACGGTCAGATGCTGGAATATGCCGAATACGTAGGAAATTATTACGGCACCCCCAGAGAGAGGGTAGACGCTATGCTGGCAGAAGGCATCAACGTCATTTTGGAGATCGAAGTGGTAGGCGCAATGAAGGTCAAGAAATTGGTCCCCGACGCCGTCACCGTTCTTCTGCTTCCTCCCGATTATAAGACCCTGGAAGCTCGCTTGCGTGGCAGGGGCACCAACACCGAGGATGATATCCTAAAGCGTCTGGAGCAAGCAAAGCGCGAGGTCGGTAATTTCGCAAGCTACGATTACATCGTGATCAACGAGGACGGTGCCAGCGACGAGGCTGCTCTGCAGATTATTTCCATCGTGGACGCAGAAAAGCACCGCACTGCCCGTAATCTTCACATCCCTGCCGACTTTATGGCAGACTAAATTCGCATATACGCAATACACAAGGAGTACACTATTATGATCAAACCCTCTGTTGAAGAACTCACCCAAGGTAAATATAACCGTTTCACGCTGGTGCTGGCTACCGCCAAAAGCGCCCGTATGGTCACCGACGAATACATTGCTCAGCGGGAAAGAGCCGAGCAGATGCTTCTGCGCAAGGAGACCGATAAGCCCCTCTCTGCCCTGATCCCCAAGGAATACCGGGATGATAAGGCAGTCAAGACCGCTATCCGCCGTCTGCACGCAGGCGATTTCGTGATCTCCAACGCGCCCAATTCCGACGGTACCGTCGCAGATGATACCGCCACTGAAGCGGCTGCAGAGACCGTCGCCGACTGAGGTCTGCATTTCTGAACGATTCGGATCCTACGGTCCGAATCGTTGTTTTTCATCCGTAAAACCGCTTGAAAGGAGGTCCCGCCAATGGCTTTTACTACCGCACGGGTCTATCTGATGGGGACTACCTATGCCATCGACCGCCCGTATGAATATTATATTCCTCCCGAGCTTACGAGGCGCATCCGCGCGGGACAGATCGTACTGGTTCCCTTCGGAAAGGCGAACCGCAAGATGACTGCCGTGGTCTGGGGCATCGGCTCGGCGGAAGAGATCGACCGCTTCAAGCCGATTCTCTCGGCAAGAGAGGATATCTTTCTCACCGATGAGGAGATGCGGCTGGCACTGTTCATCAAAGAGCAGACCTTCTGCACTGTGGGCGACGCCATCCGCACCATCCTGCCTCCCGCCGCACTGACTCCCGTAGCGGAGCGCTACTATCCCCTGAAAGATGCGGCAGAATCCGCTTCCCTCTCTCCTGCCGTGCGCTTCGTTTTCGCCGACATCCTCCGCACGCCGGGCATCGGATTTGAGACCCTCAAAGCAAGCTACGGTGACGAGATCTCGGGCATCCTCCACGCGCTCACCAAGGACGGCTATATCGAGCGGCAAACGAAGCTCAAGGAAGCCACCAACATCGTCTACGAGGAGATCCTCACCCTCACCGACGACAAAGAGCGGATCGAAGCCGCCAAGTCGGGAAAAGGCAGGCTGAAGGGCGAACGCCAGCTGGCACTCCTGACCTATCTGGAACAGAACGGCAGCGTTCCCTTCTCGGTAGTCAAGCAGGAACTGAAGACTACCTCCGCACAGGTGAAAGCACTGAAGCAGCGGCGGCTGATTACCGTGAAGCGGCAGGAATTACACCGAAATCCTTACCAAACCGCAAGCACCTCGAACGCACCCGAGGTCAGGCTGACCGAGGAACAGGCGAGTGCGCTTTCTACCATCGAAGAGCAGATCACCTCAGGTGAGCCCCGTGCCGTCCTGCTCCACGGCATCACGGGAAGCGGAAAAACCATGGTCATCAAGACCGCCATCGACCGCGTGCTGGAGGAAGGCAGGCAGGTGATTCTGCTGATCCCCGAGATCGCGCTGACCCCTCAGACAGTCTCCATCTTCTGCTCCTTCTACAAGGATCGGGTGGCGGTGATCCACTCGGGACTGTCCCAAGGCGAGCGATTCGATGCTTGGCGGAAAATCCGTGCAGGCGAGATCGATCTGTGCATCGGCACCCGCTCGGCAGTCTTCGCCCCCTTCCCCAATCTTGGCATGATCGTGCTGGACGAGGAACACGAACACACCTACAAATCCGAGCAATCCCCCCGCTATCACGCGCGGGACATTGCGCGGTTTAGATGCAACTATCACAAATCGCTGATGCTCCTGGCTTCGGCAACGCCGTCGGTGGAGAGCTATTACAAAGCCAAACAAGGCAGATACACGCTGGTCGAGCTGAAGGGACGTTTTGGGGGCGCCCATCTTCCCGAGACGGTGATCTGCGATCTGCGGCTGGACAGCGGTAGCGGCACTCCCTCTCCCGTGGGCAGTATCCTTGCCGACGGGCTGGCACAGACGCTTGCCAACGGCGAGCAGTCCATCCTCTTTGTCAATCGGCGGGGATATAACAACTTCCTCTCTTGTCCGCTCTGCGGTAAAGTGGTTCTCTGCCCCCACTGCTCGGTATCGCTGACTCGCCACAACAGAGATAAGCATCACCGCGCGCCTTATCTTAGCTGTCACTACTGCGGCTATCAGGAGAGCGTTCCCACAAAATGTCCCGAATGCGGCGCGGATTCCTTCCAATATATGGGATTCGGAACCCAAAAAGCGGAGGAGGAGATTGGGGAGCGCTTCCCTGAGGCGAAACTCCTGCGGATGGACGCCGACACCACCGCGGCGAAGTTCTCTTACGACCAGATGCTGGAGGATTTCAGAGGCGGCAAATCGGACATTCTCATCGGCACCCAGATGGTGACCAAGGGACACGATTTCCCCAAAGTTACGCTGGTAGGCGTGCTGTCGGCGGACAATTCCCTCTACACCGACGATTACAGAGCGAGCGAGCGCACCTTCGCCCTACTCACCCAAGTGGTGGGACGGGCAGGTAGAGGCGAGACTCCCGGCAGAGCCATCATCCAGACCTACTCCCCCGATCATCCCGTACTGACCCTGGCGGCAACGCAGGACTACGTCAGCTTCTACGAGCGAGAGATCGCCCTGCGAAAGGCGCTGACCTTCCCTCCTTACTGCGATCTGGCGCTTCTCACCCTCGCCTGCCCCGACGAGGGGATGCTGCAAAACACCACTGTCACGCTGGCAAATCGGCTGAAGGAGCTTCTGTCGGGCGAATATAAGGACGTTCCGATGGTAGTCTTCGGTCCCTTCGAGGCACCCGTGTACAAGGTCAACGAGACCTATCGGATGCGGATGATCTTAAAATGCAAAAA
Organism: Clostridia bacterium; assembly: GCA_017463445.1. Lineage (GTDB taxonomy): Bacteria > Bacillota > Clostridia > Oscillospirales > CAG-272 > CAKSQF01. The sequence goes on along the minus strand of JAFTPF010000032.1, from coordinate 26,551 downwards.
CAATCAGCGCACTCGCGCATTGCTCGCTCAGTTGCTTCGGGAATTCTCGGGCAGCAGCGCGAAAAAAGTTACCATGACCGTGGATCTCAATCCCGCCACGGTTTGATTCCAATGAAAAGGAGATATTCCCATGGCTATACTGAAAATTCTCACCGAAGACGATCCCATTCTTCGGAAAACCTCTCGCAAAGTAGATGCGATCACCCCCCGCATCCAGATCCTGCTGGACGATATGATCGCCACGCTCCATAAATCCGGCGGCGTGGGTCTTGCCGCTCCCCAAGTGGGCGTGCTCCGCCGCGTAGTGGTTGTAGAGACCGAACCCGGCAATCTCATCGAGCTGATCAATCCCGTGATCGTGGAACAAAGCGGTTCCCAGACCGGTCACGAGGGATGCCTTTCCCTGCCCGGCAGATGGGGCATCTGCACCCGTCCCGACACCGTCACCGTAGAGGCGACCAACCGCCGCGGCGAGCGCTTCCGTGTCACCGGAACAGGGCTTACCGCCCGCTGCTTCTGCCACGAGCTGGATCATCTGGATGGCATTCTCTACCCCGACGTGGCAGACCGCATGCTCACCCGTGACGAGATCGAGGAAATGATGGAGGACGACTGATGCGGCTGATCTTTATGGGAACGCCTGACTTCGCCATCCCTACCCTTCGCGCGCTGGCATCGGCACACGATGTAGTCTGCGTGGTCTCCCAGCCCGACAAGCCCAAGGGACGCGGGATGCAGCTGCATCCTACTCCTGTAAAGGCGGCGGCCATGGAGCTGGGCATCGAGGTACGCCAGCCCGCGACTCTCAAGGACGGGGCATTCCTGCCCGATCTCACCGAGCTTCGCCCCGATGCCATCGTTGTCGTTGCATACGGCAAGATCCTGCCCGAGTATCTGCTGAATTTTCCGAAATACGGTTGCATCAACGTCCACGGATCGCTCCTGCCCGCCTATCGCGGCGCGGCACCTATGCAGAGAGCCATCATGGACGGCAACAAGGTCACCGGCATCACAACCATGCAGATGGCGAAGGGGCTGGACACCGGCGATATGCTGGAGGTTGCAGAGGTAGAGATCACAGAGAACGACAATTTTGAGACGATCCACGACAAGCTCTCCGCCGTGGGTGCCGATCTGATTCTCTCCACCCTTACGGGGCTGGAAGCGGGAACGATCACTCCCGTCAAGCAAGACGATAGTCTTGCCACCTACGCGGCGAAGATCGAGAAGTCCGACTGCCTGCTGGACTTCACCCGCTCGGCACAAGAGCTCCATGATCAGATCCGCGGACTCTCTCCGATTCCGCTGGCGTTTACTAAACTAAACGGCAAATTGCTGAAGATCGTGGCTTCTAAAGTCTCTGCCGAGACCACCGCAAAGGCTCCCGGCACCGTCCTCTCCACCGACAAAGGCGTAATCGCCGTGGCTACCGGAGGCGGCATCCTCCATATCACCGAAGTCCTCCCCGAGGGCAAAGGCCGTATGTCCGCCGCCGCTTTTGTGAACGGAAAAAAGATCGCCGTAGGCGATCTTTTGGGGAACTAATTATATGTGGGGCTCTGCCCCACACCCCGGCAGGAACCTTCTTGAAAGAAGGTTCCTGCACCTCCAAGAACTTTTATGAAAAGCGCGGCAAATACTTGCCGCGCGAAAATGTTGGTGTACTTATAGTGCATCATTCTCGTAGGGCGGGGGCTTGCTCCCGCCGTCAACGGCGTTTCCCCACATAATTGTTGATCCAAGCATAGAATTTTTGATCGAATTAATCATTCGAAAACGGCGGGAGCAAGCCCCCGCCCTACAACTATACCCTGAAAAAGGAGCCAATTATAATTATGCCCACCAATATCCGTGAAGCCGCCTACAAGTTGCTTGCCCGAATTGAAAAAGAGAAAAAATTCGCCGCTCTTGCGTTGGATGCAGAGGTGGAGCGGGGCTCCTACTCCGATGAAGAGCGGGCATTCCTCACCGCTCTCACCTACGGAACCGTGGAACGGCGGCTGTCGCTGGATCACCTCATTTCCCACTACACGGGAAAAGCCATCGGACGGCTGGATCTGCCCGTGGTGATCCTCCTGCGGCTGGGAATGTACCAGATCCTTTGGCTGGATCGCATCCCCGACAGCGCGGCTGTAAACGAGACAGTCAAGCTCGCCGCCCGCTACGCCGCACGGACGAAAGGGCTGATCAACGCCATCCTGCGGCGGACGGTGCGGGAAAAAGATGACCTTCCCTTCCCTGCGGGCAACTCTCCCGAAGCGTTGTCGGTTCGCCATTCGATCCCGCTGTGGATCCTACAGTCGTGGCAGAAGGATTATCCCGACAAACTGGAAGCCCTCTGCGACGCGGTAAACGTAACCGCTCCGCTGACGCTCAGAGTGAACACGCTGAAAACCACCCGTGACGCGCTGGGCGAGAGTCTTCCCTGCAAGTGGGAGGGGATCGACGGTCTGGCAAATGCCATTCGGCTCACCGAAAACTGCCCCGTGTCCTCGCTGACTGCCCTTTCCACGGGCGAGTGCTTCGTGCAGGATGCCGCTTCTCAAATGGCGGCATTGATCCTCGATGCCAAGCCGGGGCTGGAAGTCGCCGACGTGTGCGCCTGCCCCGGTGGAAAGTCATTTTCCATTGCGCTTTCTATGGAAAACCAAGGTAAAGTACACTCATTCGACCTCCACGAGAGCAAGCTCCCGCTGATCACCGACGGTGCCAAGCGGCTGGGCATTGACATCATTGAGGCGAAAGCGCACGATTCGTCGAACACGCTCCCGGAGCTGGTGGGTAAGATGGATCGGGTGCTCTGCGACGTACCCTGCTCGGGCCTGGGCGTGCTGTCCAAGAAGAGCGATCTGCGCTACAAGGAAAAGACCTCGGTGGAAGCGCTTCCCCCTCGGCAGGCGGCAATCCTTGCGGCATCTGCGCCTTACGTCAAAGTGGGCGGCGTGCTGGTCTACTCCACCTGCACGCTGAGGAGAGCCGAAAATGAGGACGTGGTGACGGGGTTCCTCGCCGCACATCCCGAGTTTGAGACGGTAACGATCGATGCCTGTGGGCACGTTGCGCAAGATGGAATGCTCACGCTGTTCCCCAACGGCAAGGGGAGCGATGGATTCTTTATCGCGAAAATGAGACGCGTCCGCTGAGTAGTGTTGAGCTATAGCAGAAAGCATCTCCAACACCAAGAATCAGCGGTAAAATTGAATTTAGCCATCACGTTTTCGTGGTGGCTTTTTTGTGTGCAGAAAGCAAAGAAGCAGCCCCGCACGAGGCGGGGCGAAAATCATCGTGCTACAGTTCGGAGAACTGTCAAGATTTCGTTGTATTTGTTGGTATTGCGAACAAAATTATATTGTGTATTACTCTCGTTGAGTAACTTTTGGAGCAAATTATAACTGCTGTTGTGACCATCGTTCCACCAAAGCTCACCGGACACAATACCCTTAGCTGCCGGAGAAATATGTGTATCATCGGGGCTTGTATTGTCAAAGTGAATTGCAAATTCAGCCGCGGATTTTAGGCATTCAATGGTTTTGACCGCATCGTTTCGAGATGCATAAATGTCCGCCATTCGCCGATAGGCACCTTCCACATATTGTGCGTGGTAGAGATAATCTCCCTTTGGAAAATAAAGAGCCAACATATCAATACACATTTGATTCAATTCAAGGATTTCATCGTCCGAATATATATTGCTGCCGCTGTCATCCTTTGTTGTAAGCAAGTCATCCAAAAGTTCGCCGATGGCACTTGTGAATTGTCTGAGCATTTCGTCACGAATCACCTTAAACTGCCGTTCACCGCGATAGATTCGTCCAAGCAGTTCACCGCACGTCCACATAGCACCGTCCAAAGTTTTTGCCAATCGCTCGGCTTCTTCCACGCGTCCCAATTTGGAATACCATAAGCAAGCCATAGAAAGACTGTTGTTTCGGATGCTTGCATCGGTGCAAACACTTAGAATTTTATCAATATATAGCAAGGCGCGATTTTGATTGCTCTCACGCACATCTTCCGGAAAGATTCCGTTATACAAAAAGATCTCGTTGGCATAAAAATCCATCAGCTTATACGATGATGGGTGAAGCATCAATGCCTTTTCAATCAAAGCAATGGCTTGTTTGTGGTCTCCGTTGCAGGCAATCGTATACGCCTCATCGTATAACATATCAATTTGCTTACTTTTGCTACCAATGTCTATTCCCAAGAGATTATCTGTGGTGACATCAAATACACTTGCAAGCGGAGCTAATAGAGAAATGTCCGGTGCTGTACGATCACATTCCCATTGAGAAACTGCTTTTGAGGAAACGCCGAGATATTCGGCAAGATCTTCTTGCGTCAGATTATTTGCCCGGCGGAGAGATTTGATGGTAGAACCTAATGACATAGTTCTTTCCTCCTGTATAAAAATAGTCAAAAGCGCTTTTGCAAATATATTATAACGCAAGGATTTATAAAAATAAAGGTGTTATTTTGATAGAGAAAGTATAGCATCTCTATACTTAATTATATCATAGTTTTCAATCAGTTGATTTAATGACATTGTCTTTGGGAATTTTGAGGGGCTCAAGGGGAACTTTTTCAAAAGTTCCCCTTTGCATTCTCTATCATCCTTGCCGCCTTCAAAATGGCGATCTGGGTCTTTCCGTCGGTGATCTCGCCTGCCATGACCATATCCACCAATTCTGACAGATGATACCGCTCAATCTCCAAAAACTCGTCCTCGTCCAGATGCTGTTTGCCGCCGTGGAGACCACGGGCAAGGTAGATATAGATGACCTCGGAGAGGATGGCGGGAGAGGAGTAGTCCATGTGAAGGGGGATGATCTCGTCGGCGGTGCAGCCGGTTTCCTCGGACAGCTCCCGTTTGATCGCTTCCAGCGGATCTTCGCCAGCCTCCAGCTTGCCTGCGGGGATTTCCAACGTCACGCATCCCACGCCGTAGCGGTACTGGCGCACCATGGTGACCATACCGTCCTCGTCAATGGGAAGCACGCACACGCCGCCCGAGTGGCAGACTACATCTCTGCGCACCTCGGTGCCGTCGGGCAGCTGGGCCTTGCACACAGCAACGTCGAAGATTTTGCCTTGGAAGGGATATTCGCGGGAGAGCTCGGTTTCGAAGAGTTTATCGTTCATCGCTTGATCGCTCCTTGTGTCTATTTTCTTCATTATAGCGGATTTTCAAATGAATTGCAAGACCTGTGGGTCTTTCGCGCTTTATTTTTTCTCATAGATGTGAATGCAAAGATATCCCGTGCAATTTTCCGACCATCTGAAAAAGCACTCCCCTGTGGGAATGCTTTTTCGTGGCTGTTTATTCGAAGCGCGTAGGATCGATGGTCGGTCTGCCGATCACGGGCTGGACGCCGATGTCGTTGAAGGGTGCGTATGGGTCGATGCCTCCGTCATAGGGAGGATCGAACAGAATAGGTTCACCCGGTCTGCGGCGGGGCGACGGAAGATCCCGGGGCTGACGAGGGTTCTCCTTCCCCGGAAGATCGGTGATCACCGCATTGATAGGATCGTTTCTCTCGCTCCCCTTGTCGTGAAGATCGCCCTTTCCCGATTTGCTATTAAACTCTGAATCCTGCATAATATTATCCTTTCGATTGGAGTCGTTCTTACTCTTCCCAAAAATCTAAAGAATATACAACAATAATAGCCCGACTATCCTGCGGATCATCGGGATATCAGATCGGTCAAAAGCAAGCGGAGCGCTTCGCGGACGTGTCTTTCTTCCAAGCCCCGTCCGATCATAGCAGAGGTTCTGACCAAACGTTCAGAGAGATCTCCCCAGCCTGCCGGAATATCGTCCAGAATGACGAAGGATATCACCTTTCCTTGGTGTTCGGCAAGCCACGCACCTCTTCGTCCCGGAGCACTTGTGCCAGCAGATCCTCGTGATTGCCCCGGATCAGCACTTTTCGGGGCAGACTTTGGATGTATTCCAGCACCGCCCGATTTTCGGAGCCCCGATCGAAGCAGTCTCCACAACAGATGAACAGGTGTGAGGGATCCTGCGGATTAAATCCCGCATCGGTCAATGCTTGCTTCATCAGAGTCGCATGACCGTGAATGTCGGATACAACGAACAGTTTGTACATTGGATCGCCTCTGTACTGTAAAATAATGTTTATACCAATCTCACTCAGCAAATAAACATTGCGTCGCCGATGTATACGGGATATAAGATTTTGTTTGTAGGGCGGTGCCTTGGTGCCGCCGCTTATAAACAATTTCACTTTCTTTTCGGCGGGAGCAAGCCCCCGCCCTACGAGATTGGAAATCTTTTATACTATCAGCATCGCGTCGCCGAAGGAGAAGAAGCGGTATTTTTCCCGAATGGCTTCCTCGTATGCCTGCATCATAAACTCCCGGGAGGACAGTGCCGATACCAGCATCAGCAGAGTGGACTCGGGCAGGTGGAAATTGGTGATCAGTGCATCCACCGCCTTGAAGCGGTAGCCGGGGTATATAAAGATCTGGGTATCATCGTGCATGGGATGGATGATCCCGGCATCGTCGGAGGCGCTTTCCAGCACACGGCTGGAGGTGGTGCCTACTGCCACGATCCGCCCGCCCTTTGCTTTGGCGGTATTGATGATCTCGGCGCTCTCCTCGCTGACCGAGAAGAATTCGCTGTGCATGAGATGCTCATCGATCCGCTCCACCTTCACGGGACGGAAGGTGCCAAGTCCCACATGGAGCATGACCGGCGCGATCTGCACACCCTTTGCCTTGATCTGCTCCAGAAGCTCGGGAGTAAAGTGAAGTCCCGCGGTGGGCGCAGCGGCACTTCCCCGCTCTCTGGCGTAGACCGTCTGGTACTGGTCGTTGTGGGCCAGAGGTTTGGTGATATAAGGCGGCAGAGGCATTTTGCCGATGCGGTCGAGAATGGTGTAGATATCGCCCTCGGACTTATCGTAAGTAAAATGCAGGATGCGGTTGCCGCCCTCCACTACGTCCACTACATCGGCACGAAGAAGTCCGTCTCCGAATATGATAGTAGTGCCGACCTTAGCACGTCTGCCGGGACGGGTCAGAGCTTCCCAGGTGTCCAGCTCGATCTGGCGCAGGAGAAGCACCTCCATATCGATGCCCGAGTCGGACTTTTTACCGATCATGCGGGCGGGAATGACCTTAGAATCGTTGACCACCAGCACGTCACCGGGGTTCAGATAGTCGATGATCTCGCGGAAAATATGGTGGGACAGCTCTCCCGTCTTGCGGTCTGCTACCAAGAGACGACACCCGTCCCGCTCTTCGGAGGGCTCCTGAGCGATGAGCTCCTCGGGCAGATCGTACCAGAAATCGTGGACCGTCAGATTTGTTTGACTTTTATTGTTGGAAATCATAAAAACTCCTTGACAAAGTAACACATTTGTGATACTATAATGATGTATGAGTAGGTTTGTCTGCAATGGTTCTATTGTAGCACATTCCGCCTCAAATTGCAATCTCTTTTTGCAGAATCTTTTTTGAGACATAGTTCTCACTCTGATATGAAGGAACGGTCAGTATTATGAAGAAGAAAACTATTTTCACAGGCAGCGCAGTCGCTATCGTTACCCCTTTCAAGGACGGTTCCGTTGACTGGGACGCACTGGGTCAGATCATCGAATTCCAGATCGCCAACAAGACCGATGCGATCGTCATTTGCGGAACCACGGGTGAAAGCTCTACCCTCACCGATGAAGAGCATCGCGGCTGTATCGAGTACACCATTCAAAAGGTGGCAGGCAGAGTTCCCGTCATCGCAGGTACCGGCAGTAACGATACCGCTTACGCTATTGAACTGTCCAAGTTCGCTTGCGACGCAGGTGCCGACGGACTGCTTTTGGTCACACCCTACTACAATAAGGCTTCCGTCAAGGGTCTTGTCGCTCACTACAAAGCCATCAACGACGCGGTGAACTGCCCCTGCATCATCTACAACGTTCCCTCTCGCACCGGCTGCAACGTGACCCTTCCCGTATACAAGGCATTGGCAGATTGCGAGAATCTGGTGGCCATCAAGGAAGCCTCAGGCAACATCTCCCAGATTGCCGAGATCATCGCGGCAGTCGGCGACAGCTTCGACGTATACAGCGGCAACGACGATCAGATCGTCCCCATCCTCTCTCTGGGCGGCAAGGGCGTAATCTCCGTGCTGGCAAACCCCATGCCGAAGGAGACCCACGATATCTGCGAGCTCTACTTCGATGGCAAGGTGAAAGAATCCGCCGAGCTCCAGCTGAAGCTGATCCCCTTCTGCAAGACCCTCTTCTGCGAGGTCAACCCTATTCCCGTAAAGACCGCTATGGCGGCTATGGGCTATGGCTCCGACGAGCTGAGACTCCCTCTCTGCGAGATGGAGGAGGCGAACAAGGAAAAACTGCTGGCTGAGATGAAGAAGCTGGCGCTGATCTGAGTATTTTGCAACTTTCTTGAGAAGAATCGTTCATTCGGTCTTGCCGAATGAACAGTAGATTCGCCAAATAGCGAATCTACGAGCGACGCAAAGAACTTTCCTTAAAGGCGGCAAATACTTGCCGCCTTGATCGCATATATACATATTTCAGAAGGAGAATCAAAATGAATCCTATTCGTATTTTATTCTGCGGTGCTAACGGTCGCATGGGTCGAGCTATCGCTGAGCTGATTCGTGAAAACGAAAAATACACAATTGCCGCAGGCATCGACCTCACCGGTGAAGGTTCAAAAGTTGTAAATGCACCGGTGTACAAGCATATTGCCGAGGTTACGGAAGAAGCCGATGTCATCGTCGATTTTTCCCATCGCATTGCCCTTCCCGAACTGCTCGACCACGCCAAGGCGAAGAAGATGCCGATTGTGGTCTGCACCACCGGTCATACCCCCGAAGATATGGAACTCATGCAGGAAGCATCCGCTACCGTTCCCGTGTTCTTCTCCCGCAATATGTCGGTGGGTATCAATCTGCTGATCTCCCTTTGCCGGAAGGCTTCGGCAATGCTGGGAGACGATTTCGACATCGAGATCGTGGAGGCGCACCACCACAACAAGCTGGACGCGCCCAGCGGAACTGCTCTGATGATTGCTGACGCGATCGCAGAGGAAGTTCCCTATGATCCCGTTTATACTTACGATCGCCATGCCGTCCGTCAGAAGCGGGCGAAGGAGGAGATCGGCATCCACGCCATCCGCGGCGGCTCCATCGTGGGCGAGCACAGCGTCATCTTTGCAGGTCCCGAGGAAGTGGTCACCCTCTCCCACTCGGCAGGCTCCCGCTCGGTCTTTGCCAGCGGTGCGCTCCGCGCGGCGGCTTACATCATCGGCAAGCCCGCGGGGATGTACAACATGAACGACGTGGTTGCGGAGATTGAAGAATAACAATATGGCAAAAGCCTCGGGAGACCGAGGCTTTTTGTGAAAGTAGAGGTAATATGCAACTCAAACTGGTAAAGCTAACACCCGAATACCAATCCCATCTCACTGAGATGATGGACGAGTGGTCAGCGGCGAGCGAGGAAATCATCCCCTACGCCATCCGAAAGAATGATTACCGCGATTTTGACTATTATCTGGAGCATCTGGAGGTCAAGGACTATACCGGTTCTCTCGTCCCCGACTCCACCTTCTTTTGTCTCGACGAGGAGCGGGGCATCTTCGTGGGTGCGGTGAACATCCGCCACTATCTCAATGATCGTCTGCTACGTAACGGCGGTCACATCGGCGATGGGGTGCGCCCATCAGAGCGGCGAAAAGGCATCGCTACCGCTATGATCGGACTTGCGCTGATCGAGTGTAACAAACTGGGGATCGACCGTGTCCTCATGGTCTGCGACAAGGACAATATCGGATCGGCCAAGAGCATTCAGCGAAACGGCGGCATTCTGGAAAACGAGATCGAAGTGGACGGCGTCGTGGAGCAACGCTACTGGATCGAATTGTAACGAAACTCCTGTTGACGGGAATCCCCGATCAACAGGAGTTTTCATTTTTATTTATCTCTCTTTACCCACGAAGAACAGCGCGATGGTGCCCGGTCCGGCGTGAGCGCCGATGACGGGACCGATGTCGGTGATCAGCGCGGTCTTGGCACCGGTGGATTCTTGGATCAGCTCAGCCACCCGCTCGGCATCCTCCAGGCAATCGCCGTGAGAGATGAAAACAGTGCCACCTGCAGGATCCTTGGCAAGCTCAGTATACTTACCGGCAACCGTTGCCAGCGCGTGCTTTCTGCCTCTGACCTTGGAAACGCTGACCAGCTTACCGGCGTTGTCCACGTGGATGATGGGCTTGATGCCCAGTGCCTTGCCCACCAGCGCAACGGTAGGACTGATGCGTCCGCCGCGCTTCAGATAGACCAGATCGTCTACCGTGACCCAATGGCAGATCTGCAGCTTCATCTGCTCGGCATAATCTGCCGCCTCTTCTAGGGTACAGCCTTCCTTCTGCTTTTGGACGGTCAGATAGACCAGCAGTCCCTGCCCTGCAGACGCCGCCAGCGTATCCACTACGACGATCTTGCGGTCGGGATACTTGCTCATCAGCTCCTCTGCCGCCAGACGCGCGGAATTGCAGGTAACGCTCAGCCCGGAGGAAAAGCTCAGGTGCAGTACGTCCTTGCCCTGCTGCAGGAAAGGCTCAAACGCATTTGCAAAGCGGTCAGGATTGATGGCCGCAGTCTTGGCGATATCGCCCGCCCGCATCCGGTCATAGAAGTCCGAGATCGGCATATCGCAGTTGAAATAATCGCGGTCGTCCTTGTCAAATCGGAAGCTCAGCTCGATATTCTCGACGCCCCATTCGGTCAAAAGCTCGGGCTTGACATCACAGCCGGAATCGGTAATGATCACAAAGTCTTTCATAATTATATCTCCTCAAATTGTTATCTCGCATTATACGAAGTCGTATGTTATACGGGAATATGGCGTGCAGTCGGTAAAAAACAAAAGCCGCTACAGAGCGGCTTTTGCATTTTCATACAAATCAGTCCTTGCGAACTTCCACCTTAGGAAGTGCGAACTTAACGTCGTATTTCTCGAAGCCTGCTCTGATACTGTCATTGAGTGCGAAGAATACGGTCCAGTAATTCTCGCCCTTGGTCCATGCGCGAAGCTGCAGATCAACGCCGCGTTCGCTGTAGCCGGTGATCGGTACGTAGGGAGCCTCGGCATCGGTAACAACCAGCTCGTTGCTTTCGGCGATCTGCTTCAGCAGTGCCTGAATGCCTTCGATATTGGCGTCAAAATCAACGGTAACACTGATGTCAACACGGCGCATATTCTCGGCAGACAGGTTCTCCATGGTAGAGTTGGAGATGGAGCCGTTGGGGATGGATATGGTCTTGTTGTAATGGGTCTTCACAATCGTGTAGAACATATTGATCTCGGAAACGGTGCCGCCCTCGCCGCAGGAAACCACGTAGTCGCCTACCTTGAATGGCTTGAAGATCAGTATGATCAGACCGCCGGCGATATTGGACAGACCGCCCTGCAGTGCCAGACCGATGGCAGCAGCCGCAGTAGTCAGCAGAGCGACTACGGAGGTCATATTGATGCCCATTACGGAGATGGCGATGACGACCAGAACGACCTTCATACCGATCTTCGCAAAGCTTGCGATGAAGCCACGGGCAGTTTTGTCAACCGTCTGCATCTTCTTGGAATTGAGAATCGTCTTGGTGACCTTATTCGCCACTTTGAAACCGACCAGGATAATTACCGCAGCGATCGCAAGACGGAACACGATATCGGTAATCGAGGTCAACAAATAATTCAGAAATTCATCCATTGATAGAAATCCTCCAAAAAATAATATTATTGATATTTTATCACATTTCGATCGGTCTGTCAATCCCCCTTGACCACTTCGAACAAAATTTTTCTCGTCACAAAACCGCTTATTCAGAAGATGTTTACATTTAATGGTTGATTTTCCTCGGAATCTGTGCTAATATAGATAAGAATTAACATTTTGTTCCCAAAGGATACCGTTATGAAAAAACGAAATCTGCTTCATTTTGTCGAGTGTCTTCTGCTGTTCCCGCTCTTTCTCTTTCTTGCCTTCTTTATGCGGTTGGAAAACGATCTCTTGTTCACCCTTGCCTGGGGCTTCCCTGCCCTCGCCGTGATCGTACAGATCGTCTATCTGTATATCGTTGCCGACAGCGAAAAGGCTCACCCCTGCGGACTGATCCCCATCGACGTCTCCGATCTGCTTTTCCTGCACGTTCTGCTCCAGACCGGATGCTCCATCGCCTTCCTGACCGTCCGCAATCTCAGTGGCTTCTCGGTCTGGACTGCGCTTGCCGTCTATCTGCTCCTCCTGATCGCCACCGTTTTGCTGATGGTGATCCCCGCTCCCGCCGAGCCGCCTCCTCCTACCCCTACCAACGAGCGGGACGACGTTTCGGAAAAGAAACTGAGCTACTACGCAAACTATCTGAAAAGACTGTGCCGCAAGTGCGAATACGCGCCGCTGAACGAGATCATGACCGCCATCAGCGAGCTGCTGGTTCGGCTGGATCCCGCCTTCAGCGTTCAGTTACAGACACTGGAGGACGATATCAGCTCCAAATGCGTGAAGGTGGAGAACGCTCTGCTCACAGGCGATCACTCCAAGCTCCCTCTTCTGACCCGTGAGCTGGAAGCCACTCTGGACTATATGCAAAAGCGTGTGGACGACTACCGTTACACCCTCACCGACGAAGGCTTCTACCACGAGAACGACGAGATCGCCATGGCGCAGATCGATCATCTGCTGGACAAGCTGGGGCTGGAATACGAGGAAGATCTGCCTACCGTCGACGCACCCTTTGAAAATGAATTCTTCTATCAAAAGGCAATGCAGTTCGCCTCCGAACAATATCGTAGCCTGCTGGAGGGCTATAACGCGCAAATTGTTCAGCGGCTGGCTGACGAAGAGGCTGCACGGATCACCCGTCGTGATCATCGGATGCGCCATTTTCGGCGTAGCTGTCATACAATTGCCGTCCTACTGATGACCAGTTGCATCGCACTCCCCGCCATCTGGCACCTGAGCGTTCGCCCGCAAGGCTTTTCCTACACCCTGGAAGAGGGCACCGGCTATGTGATCATCACCGGCTACAATCCCTTCTATGGCGACGATTTGACCATCCCTGCCAAGCTGAACGGCAAAAAGGTCGTTGCCGTAGGCGCAGACTCGCTGAAGGGCGGCACACTCACCTCCCTGACGCTGGAGGAAGGCGTGGAGCGGCTGGACTATCAGTCGATCCGCGATAACGACGCTTTGACGGTTCTGACGCTACCCAAGAGCCTGAAGGAAGTGGGGAACTACGCCACCAAGAACCTCCCTGCGCTGACGGTTTATTACGCCGGCACCCAGGAGGATTGGGCGAAGATCAACATCAAGCAGACAGGATACGCCAATGACCGTCTGGTGAAAGCTACCATCCACTACGGAAAATAAATCAATCAAAACCACCGGTTCAACCGGTGGTTTGCACAGCCCCTATAAGCGGCTATTACCGGCATAACCCCTAAAAGGGGCACCGTATTTTACTATTGCATCAAACGCACTACAGCCCGTAAGCGGGTAGTTACTATAGGCTCCCTTGTGTAAAGAGAGCTCCGCCGAAGGCGGTGAGGGATTGTTTTTTACAACCCCTCCGCCTCGTTCTCGGCACCTCCCCTTACACAGGGGAGGCTTTCTATTGGGCTTGCTTATAGCTCACCCGTCTTTTCGTCGCTCCGCTCGTTTCTCGCTCCCTCGGTAGAACCGCGGGGTTATTTCGGGTACCAAAAAAAAGACTTGCGAGGCAACAGCCTTGCAAGTCTTTTCATTTATAGCAGGATCGGTACGGCAGAGCGGATCACCATGGACGATTCGGTAACGGTGCAGTCGTAGGCAAGGATCTCCACTCCGGCGTCCCTTGCCCGTCGGAGCGCATCCCGAAATGCGGGCTGGGTACGATCGTTAGGGGAGCAGTCAACGGCGTTTACCAGCTGGATCACGAACAGGAGCGTTGCCGCCAATCCCTCCCGACGGGCGGCAATCAGCTCCTCCACATGGCGCAGTCCCCGCTCGGTGGGCGCATCGGGAAAAAAAGTATGACCGTCCTCCTCCAGCGTCACGCCCTTGACCTCGATGAGCCGCCGCTCACCTGGACGCTCCAGGTAAAAATCAAAGCGGGAGCTTCCCCATCGGTGCTCGGATCGAAAAAATGTGCAACCTTCGTACAGGTGCGGCAGAAACTCAGCCGCCACGCGGTTGGGTGCCGACGAGTCCATGTTGATGAGGCGGTCGCCCTTGTACACCGCCACAAGATCGCAGGGCGTAGCGCGGTTCGGATTCTGCGACCGATCAAGAAGGACGGTGCATCCGGGAATGAGAAGTTCCCTGCACCGTCCCGTGTTTTTCACGTGACAGCGGATCTCCTCTCCGCTCTCCGATCGGCAATAGGCGATAAACCGATTGGGGCGGGAGAGGAAGGTCGCGCGTTCGATATGAGAATAAGTCATCGATCAATACTTGATCTCGGTCACGATCGCCCAGTGGGACGAAACATAGCCGCCGTCGATCAGATCGGTGAGGAGCTCGTAACTCTTGACGCCGCACAGGCCGCGGGTGACGAAGACGTGGGAGGTTGCCGCAGTAACGGTGGTATTGCCGTAGCCGTTCTGGGTAGCACCGCTGCCGACAACGGTCTCAGCAACCGTCAACGTATCGGCAAAGCTGTCGCCAACCACGTTTTTGTAGGGCTTGCCGCTGCTGCCGACACCGAAATCGCCCGCAAGGATCACGGGAAGTCCGAATTCTGCCGCTTTTTCACAGATCAGCGACGCACCGTTGCCTGCGGCGGATCTGCCGTAGGTGTCAAGCTGGGTGTTCATCACCACAAGCTGATCGCCCGTGGAGATCTCGGTGAGCTTTGCCCAGGTACAGATGGAGAAGGTCCTGCCGTCCCAACCGACGCTGGCGGTCTCGGGCGTTTCGGACAGCCAGAAGGTTCCGCTGTCCTCCAGCTTATATTTGGTCTTGTTAAAGAGGATGGCGTTATACGCCCCCTCCAGGAATGCATCGTAGCCCTTGGGTGCTTCGCCGTTTCTGCCGGTGCCTACGAACTGATAGGTATCGGTCAGAGCGGGCGTATCACCGATGCCCTCGTTAATACAGGACAGCCAGGTGGTGCAGGAGACCTCCTGCAGGCAGAGCACATCGGGGGTCTGCTCCGTGATCAGCTGATACAGACGGGGATAACGGTTGACTACAGCGTTTTCACCGTAGCCCGATTGGGTGACGTTGAGGCTGAGCAGCTTCAGCGCGTTATCATAGGTGGGAGTACCGGTCAGGGAGAGGCAAGCCTCCACCTTGCTGATGTCAGTACCGCCCGTGACGTACTGCTCCACGAAGGCTCGAACGCCCAGCAGAACGGTGGAATCGTCGCCGGCAAATACCAACTTGTTGCCGTCCATACCTACCTGATAGGTACCTGCCGCGGCGGTCACCGTGGTCTCTCTGCCCGACACGCCTACAAGGATCTCCAGCTCTGCGTTCTCACCGGTGGATGTCGCTTTGACCACGGGAATCTCGTAGCCGATGGCGTCTGCAAGCGTGGTCTGCAGATAGGTCGCGGCGCCTTCGGATCCGCTTCCGTATACGATGGTGTAGTCCAGAACGCTCATTCCGTTCAGGGTGAGATCACTCAGGTTATAATCGTAGCGGTATTGGTAACGGTATCCGCGCTCCAGCACCAGATCAGCACGGGGCGCCGAGAAGTACAGTTCGATAAGCTTATTGACCGCCTCGACGGTCTTCTCTTCGCATCCGCCCAGCACCACCAGCTTGTTGTCGACTACCTGAATGGCGTAATCGTTGATCCGCAGCGTCTCTGCCACCAGCGCGGTCTCCTCACGGGAGGTCTCACCGATCAGGATCTCGGTAGCGGCAGAGGGATCTTCTCCCTCCAGCAGAAAATCCGCTTTGGTCTCCAGCGTAATATCGGTGAAAGTGGAGATATAGGTACGCAGATCCTTCGCAGCGGTCAAAACGGGACTGGAGTCCTTGACGTGACTACCTGTGACGATCACGGTATCGGTAACGTCCGCGCTGAGGAAGATATGGGTCTCGCCGGTGGAAACGCTGACGTCTCCGGACTTTTCGTAGTCGTGCATATAATCGGCGGTGGTCTGTGCCGCCGTCTCGCTCTTGTCGGAGCTGCCGCAAGCAGTCAATGCGCCGCCTGCCAGGATCGCGCACAGTGCCAGCGCACCTGCCCTGAGCAAAATAGATCTCATTATATTACCAACCTTTCCCGCAAAGGTGCGGTGTTCGTTAAAGTAAATTATAACATAGTTTCGATGGCTTGTCAAGAGATAAATCCTCTATCCCGGTTACTACTTATTATCATTGAGGCATATCTCATCGATTATTGAAAATTTTAACAAAAATTTTCCTCAAACAGGACGAGTGGTCACAGAATCTTAACAATATTTGAGTATAATGAAGGTTAATCACGCTCAAAGCGCAGATCCGAAAGGAAACGACTATGATCGAACTGGAAAATCTGACGAAACGATACGGAAATCTTACCGCGGTGGATCATCTGACCTGTACCATCGAAGCGGGCAAGCTCTACGGCTTTCTCGGGGTCAACGGCGCGGGTAAGACCACCACGATGAATATGATCACCGGCTGTCTTGCGCCCACAGAAGGGAGCGTGACCGTCTGCGGAGAGAACCTGTTTTTGAATCCCGTTGCCGCCAAACGGCATATCGGCTATCTCCCCGAGCGTCCCCCCCTCTACCCTGATCTGACCGTGCGGGAGTATCTCTCCTTCGTGGCGGATGCCAAAGGTGTCCCCGCCTCCCGTCGACGGAAGGAGCTGACCCGGGTGATGGAGCAGGTCAACGTGCTGTCGGTGGCTGACAAACTGATCCGCAATCTGTCCAAAGGGTACTGGCAGAGAGTGGGGCTTGCACAGGCGATCCTGGGTGATCCCGAGATCCTGATCCTCGACGAGCCTACCGCTTCGCTGGACCCCCGTCAGATCGTGGAGATCAGACGGCTCATCCGCTCGCTGAAAGGCAAACACACCATCCTGCTGTCCAGCCATATTCTCTCGGAGGTGGCTGAGATCTGCGATGTGATCCTCATCCTGTCCGAAGGTAAGCTGGTGGCGATGGATACGCTGCCCAATCTGCAAAGCGACTACCTCCACACCGACACCGTCCGCCTGACCGTTCGGTGCGCGGCAAACCGCTGTGAAACGGCGATCCGCAAGATCCCCGGTGTACAGAAGATCACTACCGAGTCCAACGGTTCACTGACCAACGTGACCGTAGAATGCAAGAAGGGCGCGGACATCCGCGAACAGCTCTTTTTCGCCTTCTCCGAGCTGCGTTGTCCCATCCTGTCCATGACCCTTCACGAAGCATCGCTGGAGGAGGTCTTCCTGACCGCTACCCGCCCCGAGGAGACCGCCCGTCTTCCCCGCATCCAAGCACCTACGGGACGGGCACCCCGTTCGGAGGCGGCTCTGCAGAAAAAACCTCTCCCGAAAAAGCCTTCGGCTCCCACTCCCTCCCCGGAAGAAGAGGATGACGATGACTACAAGCCGCTGTTTGGCGGAAAGGAGCAAGAATGATCGCCGTATTCAAAAAAGAACTCCGCGCCGCCTATACGGGACTGCTGGGGTATGCACTTTCCGCATTCTACCTGCTCTTTGCCGGCGTGTTCGTGACGATGAACAATCTGTACGGCAAGGACACTTCGGTGGAGACCACCTATTCCTACATCCTGTTCGCCCTTTTGATGATCATCCCCGTACTGACCATGCGCTCTCTGGCGGAGGAGAGACAGAGCGGAACCAATCTTCTGCTCTCTTCCCTGCCTATTCGGACGCTGGACTATGTGCTGGGCAAATATCTGGCACTTCTGGTGGTGCTTGCGCTCCCGATCTGGCTGGTGGGATCCTACTCACTGATCCTTTCCTTTTACGGAAACGTGCGCCCGATGTCCGCAGTGCTGGTGACCTTCGCGCTCTTTTTGGTCGCCGCTTCCATGACCGCCATCGGATTGTTCATCTCCTCCATCACCTCCAGCGTGATGATGGCGGCGGTGCTGACGCTGGGCGCACTGCTACTGATCTACTACCTTCCTGCGCTGGTGATCCTGCTTCCCGCGACGGCGCTCGGATCCTTCTTCGTCTTCACCATCCTTGCCATCTGCATCGGCTCGCTGATCGGCTATTTCACCAAGAGTCTCAACTGGGGGCTTTTGACCACCGCGCTCCTGGAGGGCATTCTGGTGGCGCTTCTGCTGTTCTTCCCCACCCTGCTGGAGGGCTCTGCCGCGACGATCATCGGTCTTTTGTCGCTGACCTCCCGATTTGAGCTGTTCTCGCTCTACGGGCTCTTTGATCTGTCCGCCGTCTTCTACTTCCTGTCTATGTGCTTTCTGTTCATCTACTTCACCGTTGCTTCGGTGGAAAAACGGCGATGGAACTGATCCGTTTCGCCTTGAGGATATATTTTGGAGTTATCTATGACACAAAAACCAACCAGTCGCAAGCAGATGCATCCCGCCAATGCCTGGATGATCCTGACCGCATTGGTGCTGATAGCCATCTTCCTGCTGAACCTTCTGATCCAGATGCTTCCCGCAAGCATCACCATTTTCGATCTGACCTCCCAGAAGATCACCGAGATCAGCGACATCACCCGCGAGTACGTCTCGCAAATGAAGAATGACGTGGTGCTCTACCGCATCTGCGTCACCGGAAACGAGGACCAGGCGCTGGTCCAGCTGATGGAGCATTACGACGAGCTGTCCGAGCACATCTCCGTGGTAGCGGTGGATCCTGCGGTCTATCCCCGTTTTACCTCCGCGTACACCGACAAGGACCTGTCGGATAACAGCATCATCGTCAGCAGCGACAAGCGCTCCAAGGCGCTGGATTTCAACGATCTTCTGCTGTACAATATCTACGCCATCTCGGAGGACGGCAGCTCTTACGTCCTGCAAAGCCAGATGACCTACGCCGATTTTCTGATCTTCTACGAGACCTACGCCGACGTATTCACCACCGGCGATTACACCTATCAGACCCTGTTCATCGGCGAAGACGCTATCACATCCGCGCTGGATTACGTTACCAGCGATGTCCTGCCTAAGGTCTATCTCACCACAGGTCACGGCGAGAGTGCCTTCCCCGAATCGCTCTATAACTATCTGTCACTGGACAATATCGATTACGGAAGCTATTCTTCCCTAACCGATCCCGTCCCCGAGGACGCCGACTGTATCCTGCTCTACGCACCGACTCAGGACTTCACCGAAGAGGAGACCAAACGCCTGCGGGATTATCTGCTGTCGGGCGGAAATCTGATGCTGTTCACCTCCTACGCGACGCTGGAGCTTCCCAATCTGCTGGCTTTGATGAGCGAGTTCGGTATGGACGCCTCCGACCGCTTGGTGCTGGAGGGCGATTCGGAGCATTATCAGGGCAGCGGTTATTTCCTCTATCCCAATACGGACGGAGCAAGAAATCACTTCTCCATCGCCTCTTACAATCTGCTGGCACCTTACAGCCACTCCATCTCGATGGGTGAGAGCGAGCATACGATGACCTACACCCCCCTGTTCACCACCACCGCAAAAGCACGTCTGGAGGATGTGGAGGCGTCGGAGAATGAGGAATCCGCCAATGACGGAGAGAATGCTTCTGTTGATTTCGAGGGCGAGGATGCTTCTGAGGATACCACCGGTAGTTACGACGTAGGCGCACTGGTCACGCTGGCAGGCGAGAATGCCGGTCACCTGTGTTGGTTCGGAACGCCGCAGATCTTGGACAGCGACTTCAACAGTGCATCCGGCGGCGGTAATTACACCTATTTTCTTGCCATTCTGGAAAACCTTTGTGAGAAGAATTACTCGCTGGTCATCGAGTCCAAGGTTCTGGACGAGGATGTGCTGGTGCTGTCCGACTTTCAAGTGGGCTTCTGGGGTATCGTGCTGATCGTAGTGATCCCCCTGTCGGTGCTGGGGATCGGACTGGTGGTCCATATGAGAAGGAAGTATCGCTGATGCCGCTAAAGAAAACCATTATCGCCGCGCTTACCGCGGTGCTGATCCTGTCGCTGGTGATGGCCGTCATCCTCCTGTCCTCTCCTGACACCGAAGGAACGGCAGAGGTCACCGACGAGCCATCCACACAGGTATTGTTCGATCAGAATCACACCGATCACATCGAACAGATCAGCTTCGTCCGCAAAGGGCAGGACGAGATCTCGATCAGCCGTACCGAAGCCGACGGCTGGCAGATCACCGACCGTCCCGGTCTGCCCGTAGACCCGGATGTTATGACCTATCTGTTGAAGTATTACGAACAGATACTTGCCCTTCGTACCATAACAGAGACCTGCGAAGACCTCTCCGAATACGGTCTGGATGCACCACTTTTGACGGTGACGCTGACTGTTGACGGCGTGAAAAAGACCTACCTGTTCGGCAACGAAAACACGTATTACGAAGGATATTACTGTATGTACCAGGGGGCTTCCTCCGTCTATCTGCTGGACTACGCATACGTCACCGCCTTCGATCTGACGGTGGACGATCTTCTGCTGACCGAGGAGCTACCTGCGTTGTCTTCGATCACCGAGCTTACCTGGACCTCCTCCGCCGGAGCGGTCGCCCAGGACGTCTCCGCTCTGCAGACTGCCCTCGCTACGCTGGAGATCGAGCGGATGGTGGACTGGGGGCGCGAGCAGTATGAGATCTACGGTCTGGACTCTGCGGCAACTGCCGTCCTGACCTTCCCCGATGGCAAGACGCTGACCCTCCGTCTGTCCGAGGGTGAGACCGAGGAGCTGATCTATCTGACGGTGGATGATCGGGAGATCATCTATCTTGTCACCTGCGAATCAATTCAGACCCTACTGGACTATATTCGAATCCAATAAAAATTCGCGGATAGCGTTGCTATCCGCGAGTTTTTATGTAAGTGCAAGGACGGTGAGTGCAGTGGAGCCTGCTGCGCATCGCGCCCCAAGAGGAACCGTGTCGCACAGCAATGCAGAGAGCGCGCCGTCCTCTCTCTCGCTGATCAGGATCTTTTTTACCGCGTCGGCAAGGGCATCGATCGCCGCTTCGGGAGTGGTCTCGGACGGAAGATCGGCTTCACTGCGCAAGGCGGCAAACGCCTCGGGATCCTCGGCGAGCACTCCAGCCAGTAAGTCCCGTCTCGTTTTAAGTGCCAGCAGAAGAAGGGGATCGGCGTCCGACTCTCGCAGCGGCAGCGTGACTTTCGGCTCCTGCAAACGGCGCCGGTAAGCCGACGCGATCCGCGCAAGCTCCGATAGCGCCACCATAGAATCAATGGCAAGCGCCGCCAGAGCGGTGGCACGGAAAGAAGCGTACCGCTTGGCAGGATCGGTCTCCTCGGGCGTCCCCCTGCGAGCGGCAAAGCATCGACGGCAGAGATAGCGACCGTATTTGTCCAGTTCCAGCATATCTTCCACAGGATACGCGCCGTCCCTCCTGCAAAGCGTACAGGTGCCGCGGATGAATCGGGGACGACGGGTGCGCACCTCTAATTTGGGCGCGTTCCGCCAGATCTTCCCTTTTACGGCGAAGTTGCTTTCGAAGGAGTCCGATGCCTCCGCCAGGATGAAGGAATAGCCCTTTTCCTCCTTTGCGATCCGCTTTCCGTTTTCCAGACAGTATTCCGTAAATTCACGCCCTGCGCAAATCGCCAAAGCCGTCACCTCTGCACTGCCTTGGAAGAGCAGATCTCCGCCCAGCAGTCCCGCCTCAAAGGCTTGCGTGCGGGTGCCGAAGGGGAGCATTCCCTCTTTGAAGCTCTGCATCAGCGCGGAAAATGCGGAACGCATCCCGCGGTAGAGCTGATCGGCGTCCCGACCGACGGGCGTGGTTTCTCGACAAAAGCGTGCCGCCGCCAACAGATACGAAGCGGTGGACGCCGCATCCTGCTGACCGGGTGGGCAGACTGCGTCTGCATCACACGGCAGAAGAGCGGGGATAAATCCGATCTTCTCTGCCTGCTCGGTCCAATACAGGAGCATCCGTCGAGCGGCTTGGGTCTGTCCAACGCGCAGGAAGAGGGCGGTAAGTGACGGAAGATCGGCAGAGGCGGCAAAGGGCTCACGGTGGGAGGCGACCACCGCTCCCGAGGCAGACTGCATTGCCAACAGAGCGCAAACCGTATCTGCCACAGGGGAATCGGCATCGCCGGATGTTTCTTGAAATGCACTGCCGTAGAAGGGATGCCGGAACGGCACTTCAGCGAAGCTGCGGAATGCTTGCAAAAGTTCGTCACCGTCTCGGATCATCTCTTTGGGATCGTCACAGGCAAGAACGTACAGCTCCCCCAGATCTCCGCCGTAATAGACCGTGTCGTCCGTCGGATCGTAACGAAGCGTACCGCA
The DNA here is from genome assembly GCA_017463445.1 of Clostridia bacterium. Classification (GTDB taxonomy): domain Bacteria; phylum Bacillota; class Clostridia; order Oscillospirales; family CAG-272; genus CAKSQF01. The sequence goes on along the minus strand of JAFTPF010000032.1, from coordinate 4,151 downwards.
GAAGACGAGCGCCGTCGTCCGCTCCTGCAGAGTCGCCATTCCGTTATCGAATGCCGTTCCTGCGGGAACGGTCAGAAAGAGCGTATCTGCCCGCATTTTCCCGAAACGATAGGAGGGATGATACACCTTCCGCACATAGGACGGTATCGTAAGTCTGAAGCTGAGCTTGTTGATCCCATCCAAACGGCGCAGGAAAATCGGCCGATCGGGCAGCAGATAATCGGTGATCTGCAGATCGCAAAGGGTACGGGTCGGCATTCCGATCATTTCATCACTGTAATATAACCGATGACTCGATCCGCCTCCCATCGGAAGACGCTGTGTATCGATCTCGTGATATACGCCGCCGAAGTCGGGAGCCATCGTAAACAGATGAGGTGCAGAGTAGCCGGTACGCAAGCTGTACAGCGTTGCTCCCTCTTCCCACAGAAGCAGCTTGCCGTTGCCCAGCGGAAGCATCGGAAGCGGCGTATCAGCGTTTGAAAACCAAATCGCCATCGCTTACTCCCAATCAAAGGTACGGGGATGTCCGACAGCTTCCAGCCCCTCGAAATCCCGCTGACGGAGCACCTCGTAGATGCCGATGGCGGCACTATTGGACAGATTCAGCGAGCGGAGATTTTCCCGCATCGGAATGCGCACCGAGGTCTCGGGGTTTGCCTGCAGAAGCGATTCGGGAAGTCCTGCGGTCTCTTTGCCGAAGACGAGAAAGACCTTTTTCGGATAGGTCACGTCGGTATGGCGGCGAGGGGCTTTTGTGGAGAAGAAATACATCGCTTCCCCTACGTTCTTTTGGAGAAATTCCTCCAGATTCTCGTAATAATAGATCTCCAGCTTGTCCCAGTAATCGAGACCCGCGCGCTTTAACTTGCGGTCGTCGATGGCAAAGCCCATGGGCTTGACCAGATGGAGTGCCGCACCGATGGCGGCACAGGTGCGGGAGATATTACCGGTATTCTGTGGGATCTCCGGTTCAATGAGGGCTATATTCAGATCGTTCATGATAAACTCCATTCTAAAATGAGAGAAAAAACTCTCTCGGTTCGAAAAATCCCCTATATCTTATCATATTTTTTTCGAATTTGCAATATTTTTTACATTTTCCTATTTCTTTTTTTGCGGATTTGTTGTATAATAGACCCGTATGGATATAAATGAGCCACTATGCTCATCTGACGAAAATAAATCAAGAGGTATATTCCAATGAGCTTACTCAACAGACTGTTCGGAACGAACAGTAACAAGGAAATCAAAAAGATCACTCCGCTGGTCAACGCCGTGGAGGGGCTTGCCGACAAGTACGCCGATATGACCGACGCCGAGTTGTCCGCCGTCACCCCCGCGCTGAAGGAGCGGCTTGCCGCAGGCGAGACGCTGGACGACATCCTCCCCGACGCTTTTGCGGCAGTCCGCGAGGCTGCTGACCGTGTGCTGGGCAAACGCCCCTTCCGCGTGCAGATCATGGGCGGTATCATCCTCCATCAGGGCAGAATCGCCGAGATGAAGACAGGTGAAGGTAAGACGCTGGTGGCAACCATGCCCGCTTACCTGAACGCTCTAACCGGGCGCGGCGTTCATGTCGTAACCGTCAACGAGTACCTTGCCCGCTGCGGCGCGGAGGAAATGGGCAGAGTTTACGACTTCCTGGGTCTTTCCACCGGTCTGATCATCCACGACCAGACCAAAGAGCAGAAGATCGCCGCATATTCCGCCGACATCACCTACGGTACCAACAACGAGTTCGGCTTCGACTATCTGCGTGATAACATGGTCCTCTACAAGAAGGCCATCACCCAGCGCGGTCACGTGTTCGCCATCGTGGACGAGGTAGACTCCATCCTCATCGATGAGGCCCGTACTCCTCTGATCATCTCGGGCGAGGGCGATACCGCCACCGATATGTACGACAAGACCGATAAGCTGGTCTCCAGAATGCGCTGCTTCCGCATTAAAGAGATCGACGAAAAGCAGCAGACCGACGCCGTTGAGGTAGATCCCGAAGCAGATTATATCGTGGACGAGAAAGCGCGCACCGCCGTGCTGACCGCCAAGGGCATCGAGAAGGTGGAACGCTACTACGGTATCGACAACTACGCCGATCCCGAAAACTCCACTATTGCACATCACGTCAATCAGTCGCTGAAGGCACACGGTGTCTTCAAGCTGGATGTGGATTACGTCCTCAAGGACGGTCAGGTCATGATCGTCGATACCTTCACCGGCCGTATCATGCCCGGAAGACGCTGGAGCGACGGTCTGCATCAGGCCATCGAAGCAAAGGAACACGTCAAGATCGAGAAGGAAAACAAGACCCTTGCCACCATCACCTTCCAGAACTACTTCCGTATGTACGAGAAGCTGTCGGGCATGACCGGTACGGCAATGACCGAGGACGAGGACTTCCGCGAGATCTACAATCTGGACGTGGTGGAGATCCCCACCAATATGCCTATGATCCGTAAGGATCACACTGACGTAGTGTACAAGAACATCAAGGGCAAATACGATGCCATCCTACGGCAGATCATTGAGTGCCACGAAAAGGGACAGCCCGTTCTGGTGGGTACCGTTTCGGTAGAAAAATCCGAGGAGCTTTCCAAAAAGCTCTCCCGTAACGGCATCAAGCACACCGTCTTGAACGCCAAGTATCACGACCGCGAGGCGGAGATTGTTGCGCAGGCAGGTAAGCTGGGCACCGTCACCATCGCTACCAACATGGCAGGTCGTGGTACCGACATTCTGTTGGGCGGCAACCCCGAGTTCCTGGCAAAGCAGGAAATGCGGAAGATGGAGTACGAGGAAGACGTGATCGGTCTTGCCATGGGCTCCAATCAGTCTGTTTCCGAAGAGATCATGGCAGCACGCAAGGTCTACCGTGAGCTCTACGATAAATACAAGCGTCAGATCGAGCCCGAGGCAAAGCGTGTCCGTGAGGCAGGCGGTCTGTTCATCATCGGTACCGAGCGTCACGAGTCGCGCCGAATTGACAACCAGCTCCGCGGTCGTTCCGGTCGTCAGGGCGACCCCGGCGAATCCCGCTTCTACCTCTCTCTGGAGGATGACCTGATGCGTCTCTTCGGCTCCGACCGCATTGCGAGTCTCGTTGACCGTCTGGGACTTGGCGACGACGATCCCATTGATGCAAAGATCCTTTCCAACTCCATTGAGGGCGCGCAGAAGCGTCTGGAGGATACCAACTTCAACCGCCGCCGCAACGTCCTCTCCTATGACGACGTGATGAACCAGCAGAGAAATCTGATCTACGCCCAGCGCCGAGAGGTTCTGGACGGCATGGATATGCACGACAGGATCGTCGAGATGCTGAACGTGACCTTGGAAGAGGCAGTCCAGAACTGCTGCTCCGACGAAAATCACGCGGATTGGGCACTGGATGAGCTGCGCAATACCTTCTTCGGTTTCCTGTGTACGCCTGAAGACTTCAAGTACAGCGAAGAAGAGCTGGCAAATATCACTGCCGACGAGATCCTGGAAATGCTGACCGAGCGGGCAATGAAGATCTACGCCGACAAGGAAGAGCTGTTCGGCGCGGAACAGCTCCGTGAAATCGAGCGTGTGATCCTGCTCAGAAACGTAGACCGTCACTGGATGAACCACATCGACGAGATGGATGAGCTCAGAGGCTCCATCGGTCTGAACGCTTACGCACAGCGTAATCCCCTGAACGAATACCGTATCGCCGGCGGCGATATGTTCGAGGATATGTCCCATTCCATCCGCATCGACACCGTCCGCGCGATCCTTTCGGTGGTCAAGCGCGAGCCTGTTCAGCGTCAGCAGGTGGCAAGAGTCACCGGCGAAGGCCGTCCCGGCGCGCAGATGCGTCCCGGTATGCCTATTCGTCCCGGTATGCCCGGACGCCCTGCCGCACCCGGTGCGGCGGCTCCTCGCGGACCTATGCAGAAGCCGGTGAAGAAGGTCGGCCCCAACGACCCCTGCCCCTGCGGCAGCGGCAAAAAATACAAGAAGTGTCACGGAATCGCCGGTTCCGATGAACAGTAATCGAGGATGATATGGGCTTTGGTCTGTGAGTTGTCGGATACGCCACGTTGATGACATGGGGACTGAAGATCGACCCCGATCTGATGATCGGCTTCGATATTCTTCCAGATCTTCTGGGGTATATCCTGTTT
>JAFTPF010000031.1 GCA_017463445.1 Clostridia bacterium | reverse complement strand
TCTGCCCAAGGGTGCCATCATCGGTATCATTGCAGGCGGTGTCGGTGCCGTTCTGATCGCTCTGATCATCCTGCTCATTTCCCTTCTGAGCGGTAACAGCGAAGAGGATGTCATCGATCTGTACTTCCAGGCAAGCTGCTATGCAGACGCAGATGCTGCTATGGATCTTTTACCCGATGAAATGATGGGAATGGCAATGGAATTTTACGGTGACGAAGACGACTACCGTGATTCCATAGAAGACGAGTTGAAGGACTCTCTGGACCGCGCTGAGGACGAATACGGCGATTTTGAAAGCTACGAGTTTGAGATCGTAGACGAAGACGAGTACGATCTGGATGATCTGGATTATTATCTTGGGCTTCTGGACATCGACATCGAGTCCGCCAAAGAAGTGGAGATCGACTACACCATCTATTTTGAGGATGACGAAGTCGAAGATAGCATCACTCTGATTCTGATCGAAGTAGACGGTTCTTGGTATATCATGGACGGCGAGGATCTGTTCTAAGCCGACAGCGCGATCTGCCCAACCATTATACATAAAGCCACTGGGGCTGTCTCAATGAGACAGCCCCGTGTTTTGTTTGCCAAAGATTCAATTTGCGTTTTCCCATTCAAAAAACGCGTCCAATCCATCCGCCATACCAATGGCGGCGTTTTTGCGGAAGGCGGTAGTCGCCATCAGCTCATCCTCTTCGGCGTTTGACATATAGCCCATCTCCATAATGGTCACGGGGATCTGCGCCCAGTTGATACCGGTCATGGTGTCGGTCGCCCAGACGTTGTTCAGCTTGATGCCGGTCGCCGCGCAATAGCTTTCGAGCATACACTCGGACAGCGCATAGCTTTCCTCGTACAGCTCTCCGTTATAGGGATTTTTCGCAGTCTGACAGATGGTCATCGCACCGCGGGCGTCGGGATTGGTGGAACCGTTGGCGTGGACACGCACGAAAGCGTCGGCACCGTAAGCGTTGGCGATCTGCGCCCGTTGTGCATTGCTGAGCGTCACCTCATGGGTCTCACGGATCATCATCACGCTGTAGCCGCGGGAGATCAGCTCATCCCGAAGCAGCAGCGACACCTGCAGATTCAGCTCCCGCTCGGCAATACGGGTGGACACCCCCGCCGTTCCGCTGGAAAGCATCGCCTTCAATTCGGTGGAGCCCGGGCCCAGCGGCTCCTTTTCCTTCATCGCCTTGCCTTGATGTCCCGCATCTACGGCGATAAGTTTTGCACCTGCGGGATAATAGATCCCACCCATCGTGTTCTGTGTTTCAACGGCAGAAGCAGGCACATCGCCCGTAAGTTGATCGACATCCAGCACGCACAGCCAGCCCCGATAGAGGATGGTGACCGTCTCGTCGATCTGCTCCACCGCAAGCACGGCGTGCCCTGCCCGAAGGTCGGTCACAACGGTACCGTCCGCTGTCATCAAGAGCGTCTCGTCCAGGGTGTACAGGATCTTACGATCCGCATATTCCAGCACCGACGGCGCAGGTCCCATTTCGGGGAGATCTTCGGGAACGGCAGGCGGCTCGGTGACAGGCGGTGCTTCGGTCGTCGGCGTATCGGTGGTCTCGGGCGGCTCAGTCTCGGGAACATTGGAGGTGATCGGCGCGGTGGTCATAGGCTGTGGAGCGGTCGTCACCGGCGTGTTCGGGGTCGTCAGCTCGGGAGTGACGGCAGGAGTGGTAGCGGTTTTGCTACTCTCATCGGCGGAGGTGTTCCCGGATGCCGGCTCACCGCAAGCAGTCAACAGTGCCAGCGTGAGTGTGAGCAGAACGAAAAACGGTCGTTTCATACGCAATATCCTTTCGAATCGTTGGTAAACTTGGATGTTACTCATATTTTAGCACGTTTCCTCGCACCTGTCAAGGAAAAATCCCAAGTTCCGATGCAATCGGCTTGTCAGATTCTTCCAACAAACGCACCATCTGCCGAAAAATACATAGAATAGTATCAATCCCGATGAAAGTGAGTACCGATCTATGTCTTTTTCGCTTCCGGCGGCAGACGCCTCTGTCGCCCGCTTTGAATCCATACAAAGCATTCCCCCTGCCACACCTTCCGATAACACTCCCGTGCGGCTGCTCTGGGGACGCGATCCATATCTACGCTCCCGACTCCTCTCCGCCATTGCGGGAGAAGCCGCCAACCGCCGCCGTGCCGTCTCATCGGTCTACGATCCGCTGCTCTCCGACCGCCTCGTCGCCCTTTCGGTGGAGGGGATGGGTCACTTCACCCTCGACTCCCGCGCGCTAAACGGCACAGAGGAGCTGATCGACTGTAACCTCCCCCTTTCGCAGGACGGCGCATCTGCGCTCATCGAAGCGGAAGAGCTGACAGAGCGGCGCCGGGCGGTGGCTTCCGAGATCGGCTCAATCGGTAGGGCGATTGCGGACAACAAGCGCCTGCTCGCCACTGTCGCCGAGAAGATCGCAGACTATCACGCCCTACGATCAAGAGCGGAGAGGATCGCACGTCGGATCCCCCGCGGCGATGGGGAGGAAGTGACTCTGCCGATCGCCTGCCGCGGCGAGGATGGAAAGACGGTCCTTCGGCTTCCCTTCTCTTCCGACACCAGGGTCATCGGACTGCAAGGAATATACCGTCTCGATTCCCTTTTTCTCACCGCCCTTGCCGATGCGGTGAGGGAAAGAGGGTGCCGCCGTGTAATCCTCACCAATGCGCTCACCGATGAGGTCGTGGGCGTCCGACTCCCCTCGTGCGGTCTCTGCTATCTCGCCGACGCACCGTCCGATCGCCGAGACAGACAGCTTTCCCTGCGCCGTTATCTGCTCCCCCACACCACCGAACAACGGCGGGCGTGGCGGAACCTCGCCTTAGCCGTCGGCGCGCTGGAAGGGCATTTGGACCGCCGTCTTGCCGAATACCGCACCATCGCAAAAGAGGAAGAAGCGCTTCGCTCCTCCCTCTACAGCGAGAGCCGCCTGCAAAGCTTTCGCAAGCGGCTCCTGATCGACCTATTTTGTTCGTAAACTACACCACGGGATGGACGAGAAAGGTCTCGTAACCCTCTCCCAGTAGGCGTCTAAAGACCCGCTCGGCATCGTCCCAGTTAAAGAAGATCCCGAAGACCGAGGGACCGCTGCCGCTCATCAGCGCGCCTGCGGCTCCCTCACCGATCATCACCTGCTTGGCGTGGGCGGCAAGGGGACGAAGCGGCAGGATCACCGGCTCGAATCCGTTGTAGAGGAGCGCGGCAATCTCACCGCCATCCGCCCTCTCCAGCGCACGGAGCATCGACGCGGACGACCGACGCTTGCGCGGCAGATCCATCTGGCGATAGGCTTCCTTGGTGGAAACGCCCTCTCCCTTCTTCGCCACCACCACGATGGCATCACGGGTCAGAGCAGGATAAGGGGTCAGCACCTCGCCGATACCCTCGGTACGGCAGCAGCCCGAGCGAAGGCAAAAGGGTACATCCGCACCCAACCGCCGCGCAAGGGTGTTGAGCGAATCCTCGGACAGTGCGCCCAGCATCTCCTGCATCGCCCGCAGAACCCCTGCGGCGTCGGTACTCCCTCCCGCAAGTCCTGCGGCGAGGGGGATCTTTTTTTCGATCTCCACAAATGCGTCGTATCCGTCGATCCCCGCTTCGGAAAGATAAGCCTGTGCCGCGCGGTAGGCAATGTTCCCCTCGTCGCAGGGTAGCTCGGGTTGATCGCAGGTCAGCGTGATCTTTCCCGTTCCTTCGACAAGACGGACGGTGACGGTGTCGCACAGCGCGATCGCCTGCATCACCGAGTCAATGTCGTGATACCCGTCGGAGCGCAGGTCTCCCACCTCCAAAAAGAGATTGATTTTGGCAGGGCAAAAATAAGTTTGTTTCATTTTCTGTTGTTCCTTTTATTTCACCAATTTAATGAGAATATTCTGCTTGATCTTCACCGCGTCCTTGGGGCAAAGCTCCTGACAGCAAAAGCATTTGATGCAGGCGGATGGCTCGATCACCGGCAGCCGCTTCTTCTCGTTCATCACGATGGTATGGGCGGGGCAAGAGCGGACGCATTCGCCGCACCTTACGCACTTTTTCTTGTCAATGGCGGGGCGTGGCTCGAAAAAGCGCATCAGCCGACCGTCCCAGAAGGTGGACAGCCATCGAATGGTGTTGTGCCTCGAACTGTCGGGCTGGAGAAAACCCTCCACCCGAAGCGATTCGGGTGTCTCACCGATCACCGTCGGAGAGCCGATATAGCCTCTCGCTCTTGCCTGCTCGATATGGATGACCTTGCCCTCCATCCCGATCAGTCGGGACGCCACATCATCCAGCGCGAAGGGATTTTGGGAGCAGAGGAGCGCGCCGATCTTGCGGGCTTTGCCGTTGGTGGGGCCATTTCCCTCCATGCCAACCACCGCATCCATCACATTGAGCATCGGACGAGCCTTAGCGTGATATGCACAGAGATCTACCAGCTGTTCGGAAAAATCGCGAATGTCGGGGAAACGGGCGTGCATCTCAAATTTCTCGGTTCCGGGAATGGTACCGAAATAGTTCTTCACCGCACCGGTCATCATGGTCAGCCCGTGGGACTTTAATTTGCAGAGATTGATCACCACATCCGCCTCCGCAACGGGGGTCAGGATATGGAAGACCTTGGACGCCACGCCGTCGGGATAGTCCACCGTCTGCCAGGCGGTATCATAGTTCAGACGGAAGGCACCGCACTTGGACGCTGCTTCCATTCCGCAGATCCGATAGGCGGCGCGCAGTGCCGACTCTGTATAGGGACCACCCGGGCTTTCCACCATCAGAACGTCTGCGGCGCCCCACTCACGGCAAAGCTCCGCCACCGCCTCTGCTACCCCAGGATGGGTGGTGCCTGCCAGAGAGGCGTCCATCTTCCGCACCAGATTGGGCTTGAGCGCCACCTTCTTATCGCGGAAAAAGTCCTCCGAAAGACCGATCTGCCGCCACTGGACGGAAAGAAGCTCCTTCAGCAGTGATTTATCGTAACTGTCACAGCGGCACAGTGCAACACAGCTGGCACCTGCACAGCTTTCAGGCGCACCGTATTTTAAAGGCGATGCGGGATTTTGCATATATTGCTCCTTAACTAATAGAATAGAGTAAGCGATGTTCGCAAAAGGGATACACCGCTTACAGTATAGCATTTTCATAAAAAATTTGCAAGCGTTTTAGGCAAATCTATTGCTTTTTCATACCGTTTGTTGTACAATGATAATGTATATGTTTTCAGTTCAATTCAAATAGATCAATATAAGATCCGCTACCCACACGGGCAATATCCACAGAAAGGCATATCTATGAAAAAAGAACCTCATCACGAGCATCGGCACGTCGTCCGCTCCTCCCACAACGTCGGCTTTAACAAAAAGTACACCACCATCGCTCTGTACGCGCTGATCACCTTGTTCATCGCCGCAGTCTTCATCTTCTTCCTGATGAACGGCGACAAATATACCCGTGTGTTCGAGTTTTTTGTGGGCATCCTGTCCCCCATCTTTATCGGTATGCTCATCGCCTATCTCCTGAATCCGTGTATGAGCTTTTTCGAAAACGTGGTATTCATCTCCCGCCCCCGCCGTGCCTTACGAAAAGCGCGGAAGAAGCTCTTTCAGGCTAAGCTGAAATTTGACAGCGTCCGCACTAACGAGGGGACCACCGAGGCCGGTCGGGACGCCGCCGCCCAGGCGCTGGCAGAGGCCCGCACCGAGCTTGCCACCGCCAAAGAAGCCGTTTGCACGGAGGTTGCTGCGCGTGACGCCAAATACGCAAAAAAAGCTGCCAAAAAGCGCCGTCCCTCCTTCCATCCCGATCCTCCCAAAGACCGCTCCCATCCGATGCGCGGGGTCTCCATCCTGTGCACCTATCTCATTTTTCTTACCGTCATTACGCTGATCTTGTGGATCGTCATCCCCCAGTGTATCGATTCCCTGCTCAGCCTTCTGAACAATCTGGAATCCTACATCCGTGGACTTCCCGCGCAGTTGCAGGATCTGGTCAATCGCAACGAGACCGTTCGGGATCTCTACGACCTGGTCAACGCCCGCATCGATCTGAAAGCCTGGATCTCAGGTTTTGTGGAGGACGCCTCCGGATTGCTCTCCGATCTGCTCACCAGCCTGCCTAATTTTGCAGTTTCGGTCATCTCATCCATTGCTTCGGGCATCACTAATCTGATCCTCAGCGTCTTCCTTTCCATCTACTTCCTTGCCTCCAAGGAAAAACTCAGCAGTCAATTGCAACGTCTGTGCCGGGCATTCCTTCCCAAGCGCGCATTCCATCATCTGCGTCACGCAGTAGTTGAGGTCGACCATAAATTCGGCAGATTTATTGCAGGCAAGATCCTGGACTCCACCATCATCGGCATCCTTTCGTTGATCGCTATGATGATTATGGGAATACCTTACTATCAGATGCTGGCACTGATCATCGGTATAACTAACATCATCCCCTTCTTCGGGCCGTTCATCGGCGCGTTCATTGGCGGCTTTATCATTCTGATCTCCGAGCCTGCCAAGCTGATCCCCTTTGTCATTATGGTGCTGATCCTCCAACAGCTGGAGGGCAACGTGATCGAACCGCAGGTACTGGGCGACTCGTTGGGACTCTCCCCCGTCTGGATCATGATCGCCATCGTGATCATGAGCGGACTGTTTGGAGTCTTCGGAATGATCTTCGGCGTTCCGATCTTCGCTGTAATCTACACGCTCCTGAAGGAAGCCGTCGAACACCGTCTGATCAAGCGAAAAAAGGCGCTCACCGCCACTGGCGCACAAGCGGACGAAAACGTCCCGGAGGATCCGGCTTCCGACACGGAAGAGGACAGCTCCTCCGCTATTCCAGCCGATCCGCAAGACGACGAATCCGATCTTTGATACGACCGCGAGGTGATCATTATGATGACAAAACGTATTCTGCGTACCCTTTTCGGGCTCACTTTCCTGCTGCTTTTCCCCACACTGCTGATCTATGCCGATGGAAGCACCACGCTCTCCGCTGACGGAAATGCCCCTGCGGCTTGGTTGTCCGCCAGAGCAGGCGACGCACCCTATACCCACGATCTGCGAGTGGTCTTGGCGATTCCCGCAGAGACCGACGATCATACCGTCACCGTAACACTCTCCTTTGAGGGCTCCGCCGCTCCCGAAGCAGTCAGCACAACGCTTGCGGAGCTTCCCCTCTACCGCACGGTAAAGGCAGGCGGCACCACCTACACCGCCACCGAGAACACCGCTCTGCGGATCCTGACGGTGGAGGAGCTGTCCGACGGAAGCTACACCTCCGTATCACTGAAGCTGGAAAAGGACGGAAAGACCATCCATCAGGCAGTACAAACTGCCCAAAACCTTGGCGAGACCGCCGATCTGACTCTGATTCCCTGGGACGGCTCTCTCACCGACTGGATGGGCGCTCTGCCCGACGCTCGTTCCCTTGCAGAGCTGACCATCCCCGGCACCCACGACAGCGGTGCTGACGATAACACTCCGTTTGTAAGTCTCTTCAGCAAATGTCAAGATCTGTCCATCGCTGACCAGCTCACCTCCGGCGTGCGCTTTTTGGACATCCGTCTGAAGCTGCAGAGCGGAAAGCTCAATGTCTATCACGGAGCAGCCAACCAATACCTGACCTTTGACGAGGTGCGATCCGATTGTAAAGCCTTCCTCGCCGCTCACCCCGACGAAGTAATCCTGATGAGCATCAAGCAGGAAGACGACAATAGCGCTGACTTCCCCGCCGCAATCGCCGCCGCAATCAACGAAGATCCCGGTCTGTGGTTTACGGCAAACCGCATTCCCACACTAGGCGAAACACGGGGCAAGATCGTACTCGTCCGTCGCTACGGCGGTGCCTCCATCGGCATCAATTGCGCTGACGGCTGGGCAGACAACGACAACTCCAATATGAACAACGGTGTATCGGTCAAGGTGCAGGATTACTACGATTTGGGTTCTACCTCCAATCTGACCGCAAAATGGGACAGAATCGTTGCGCTCTCCACCGAAGCCGCCAAGACCGAGAAGTCTTTCTACATTAATTTCACCAGCGGTACCGCCAATCTACTGATCACCACCGTTTCCAATAACATCAATCCAAAACTTCTCGAATACTTTGCTACCCTCCCTCAGGGCGGTTACGGCACCTATCCCATCGACTTCATCACCCCCGAGATCGCATCTGCTCTGATCGCCACGAATTTTCCCGGGTAAGACAAGCCCGCTGATCCATTTGTTATCAAAATTTCTTTCTGTTAAAGGAGATCCATCCAATGAATGAACTTACCGTTGGAAGCCTCTATTCCGGCTTTCGCCTCAACGAGATCCGTCCTCTTGCCGAGCTTTCCGTGGAAATGTACACCTTCGAGCACGAGCAGTCTGGCGCACGTCTGATCTATCTGAAGGCTGACGATGACAACAAGGTCTTCTACGTAGGCTTCCGCACCACGCCCGTGGACTCCACCGGTGTCTTCCACATCTTGGAACATTCGGTCCTCTGCGGCTCCGAGAAGTATCCTGTCAAGGAGCCCTTCGTGGACCTGATTAAGGGCAGTATGAACACCTTCCTCAACGCCATGACCTATCCCGACAAGACGGTCTACCCTGTTGCTTCCTGCAACGACAAGGATTTCGCCAATCTGATGAGCGTCTATATGGATGCTACCTTCCGCCCCAACGTCCACACCCGTCCTCAGATCTTCCTACAAGAGGGCTGGCACACCGAAATCGACGAGAACGGCACCGCCTCCTGTAAGGGCGTCGTGTACAACGAGATGAAGGGCTCCTTTGCCTCGGTGGACACCCGCAACTTTGAGGCAGTCAAGCAGGCACTCTTCCCCGACACCTGCTACCGTCACTGCTCCGGCGGTAACCCCGCGAACATCCCCGACCTCAGCTACGAGCAGTTCAAGGATGCCCACAACACCTACTATCACCCCGAAAACAGCTATATGTTCCTCTACGGCGATATGGATGTGACCGAGCGTCTGGCGTTTATCAACGACGAGTATCTCTGCAAGTATCAGCGTATCAACAAGGCGATCCCCATTGCGCTACAAGAACCCGTTTGCAATATGGACAAGGTCACCTACTATCCTGCCGCCGAGAGCGATAAGGAAGAGGAGAGCGCATATCTGGCTTACGCTGCCGTAACCGGCACCTATGCCGACACCGAGGAGAATCTGGCAATGTCCATCCTCTTCGAAGCCATCGCCTCGGGCAACGACTCTCCCCTGAAGAAGAAGTTTATGGAGAGCGGCATGGGGCAGGACTTCTACGCCTACATCATGGACGGCATCGCACAGCCCTACGCCTTCTTCCAGCTCCGCAAGACCTCTGCCGACAAGAAGGACGAGTTCTACAAGCTGCTCATCGACACCCTCACCGATTACGCCGAGAACGGTCTCGACCATCAGCAGATCGCCGCAGTTCTGCACCAGACCGAGTTCCATCTGCGTCGCGGAAACAACGGCGGCTCTCCTACAGGCCTCGGCTACGGTCTGACTATGCTGGACACCTGGCTCTACGGAGGCGATCCTGCCGCCGCTATCACCTTCGAGACGGCGCTGGAGAATATGAAGGCAGGTCTTGAGAAGGGCTACTTCGAAAATCTGCTCAAGACCAAGATCCTTTCCAGCAAGCATACTGCCCTCATCTCCACCCTGCCCTCCTACACCCTCGCCAAGGAGGAAGCCGAGGCAGAAGCCGCACGCTTTGCCGCTCTCAAGGCTTCCATGACAGAGGAGGAGGTTGCCGCCACCGTCAAGCAGATGCAGGATCTGATCGAATATCAGTCCTCCGGCGACACCCCCGCGGACAAGGCGACTCTGCCCAAGCTCTCTCTCTCCGACATCCGCGAAAAGGGAACCGAGTTGCCCATCGAGGTCACCTCTGCGGCAGGTATGACTCTGCTCAACCACGAGCTGTTCACCAAGAAGATCAGCTATCTGAAATATTACTTCGATCTGTCGGGTCTGACTCCCGAGGAACTGCCCTACGCCAGCCTGCTCTCCGAGCTATTGGGCAACATCTCCACCGCAGCCCACACCGCCGCCGAGCTACGCTGTGAGATCGGTCTGAAGCTGGGCGAATTCTCCTGTGGCACCGGCTCTCACCCCGTCAAGGGCGATATCCACCACTGTATCCCCCAGTTTACCGTTCACACCGCCACCATGGACGATGAGATCGCCTACTCTCCCGAGATCGTGAAGGAAGTGCTGACCTCCACCCTGATGAAGAAGGACGAGATCGGCATGATCGTGCTCCAGAGCCGCAACGGCAAGCGGATGCGCTTTATCAACGGCGGTAATTCAGCAGCGCTGGGCGAGATTTTCGCCACCCTATCCGCCGACGGTGCTTGCAACGCCGCTCTCCACGGACTCTCCTACTACCGCTTCCTTTGCGATCTTGCCGACCACTTCGACGAGCGCTATGAGGATCTTGCCGCCAAGCTGAAGGGGCTGTGTGAGAAGATCTTTACCAAGGCAAACCTGACCCTCAGCCTCACCGCAGAAGGACAGCTTCCCAAGATGGATGCGCTGATGGCAACCTTTGATCTGCCCGCAGGCGGTGAAAAAAACGCTCCTCTGGCAATGCCCAAGGCGGACAAGCCTGCGGAAGGCATCGCCATCCCCTCCGGCGTCTGCTACGTTGCCGAGGGCGGCAGTTATCTGGGCACGATGGAGTACAGCGGCTCTATGCAGGTGCTCTCCAAGATCCTGACCTACGACTACCTCTGGAATGAAGTCCGTGTCAAGGGCGGTGCTTACGGCATCCAATTCGGTGCCAACTCTGGCGGTGCTTACTACATGGCATCCTACCGCGACCCTGCCGCCGCTCCTACGCTGGCAGCCTATGCCGCGATCCCCGCTTACCTGCGCTCCTTCGAGACTGCCGAATCGGTGGATCAGTACATCATCTCCACCATGGCAGGCGTAGACCGTCCCATGAGCGCATCCCAGAAGGGTTCTGCCGCTGACAGCCACTACTTCGAAGGCATCACCGAGGACTTCCGTCAGAAGACCCGTGCAGAGATCCTTGCCACCACTCCCGCACAGATCGCCGCCTACGCTGACAAGCTGGAAGCTCTGATGCAGAGCGCTACCGTCTGCGCTGTCGGCAACAAGGAAAAACTGGAATTCGCAGGACTTGAGACGATTGAACTGTAATATATGGGACGCCGCCCCATACCCCGCAAGCCCCCTTTTGAAAAAGGGGGCTTGACCCCCGAAAACTTTCAAAAGAGCCT
This sequence comes from Clostridia bacterium, assembly GCA_017463445.1. Taxonomy (GTDB): domain Bacteria; phylum Bacillota; class Clostridia; order Oscillospirales; family CAG-272; genus CAKSQF01. The sequence continues at coordinate 178 of JAFTPF010000031.1, read as the reverse complement.
CGCAAATACTTGCGAGGCTCTTTTTGGTATTCAATTATTCGGCTCTTTGTCAATAGTTGGGGTAAAGAAAAAACAATAGAATGAAAGAAACAGGTAGTGAAAAACGAAACGAAGCGAAGCGAAGTGGAGTTTTTCACTACCTGTTTCGCGTGCCGGGCGTTATTGAAATAGGTAAAGG
>JAFTPF010000030.1 GCA_017463445.1 Clostridia bacterium | reverse complement strand
TTTTCGTTACCCACGACCAGGAGGAGGCTATGTCCATCTCCGATATGATCGTAGTCATGAAGCTGGGTGTAGTCCAGCAGATCGGCAAGCCTCAGGATGTCTACGACGATCCCACTAATCTGTTCGTTGCCAAGTTCCTGGGCACGCCTCCCGTTAACGTGTTTGACGGCGAGGTAAAGGGTGAAAAGCTCTACCTCGGTGACGCCGCCGTGCTGGACGTAGCAGGCGTGGCCGATCAGCCTGTGACCGTAGGCATCCGTCCCGAGGGCTTCGTGCTGAACGAAGACGGTCCTCTGACCTGCAATCTCAACAGTGTAGAGGTTATGGGACGCGACGTCAGCGTGGTCTCTACCCATTCCGCTTCGGTAAATCCTACCGTGCGCTCGATCATTGACGCAGACAATCAGGTGGCGGCAGGTGCCACCGTCCGCTACTCGCTGAAGCCCCACAAGGTATTCCTGTTCAGCAAGGCTGACGAGAGCAGAATCTACTTCGGGGTGAAGTCCGATGGTTGAGAGTAAACATAAATGGAAAGCGTGGCTCTATCTTGCGCCCGCGATCATTCTCCTGATCATCTTTACCGTATGGCCCATCATTAATACCGTTCGAATGGCGTTTCTGGAAGGGTATGACTCTATGGATGCCGCAGGCGGTATGCAATATAGCGTGAGCATTGAAAACTTTACTAAAGTGTTGCAGTACAAGGGCTTCTTGACCTGCTTGAAAAACACAATGTTGCTGTGTGTGCTGACTGTTCCGCTGTCCACCATTCTGGCACTGCTGATCGCGGTATGTCTCAACGCTATCAAGCCCTTGCAGAGACTTCTGCAGACCATCTTCTTCCTGCCTTACGTGACCAACTCCATCGCCATCGGCATGGTATTTGCTGCAATGTTCAATATGGTAATGCCTACTCCCAATGATCCCACTAGCGTTGGTATTATCAATAATGTTATTGAGTTCTTTGGCGGTGAGCCTATTAACTGGATCAATGCCGGATCTTCGTATTGGGCGAATATTACGGTTATGGTAATCTATATCGTCTGGAATGCGCTTCCATTTAAGATTTTAGTCTTGCTGGGTGGTCTTCAGAGCATCAACAAACAGTATTACGATGCAGCTAAGGTAGACGGCACCTCCAGACGCAGAGTCTTTACCCGCATTACAGTTCCGCTCCTTTCCCCTATGCTGACTTACGTGGTCATTACCGGCTTTATCGGCGGTTTCAAGGAATATTCCAGCATCGTCGGTATTTTCGGAGAGGATATGGGTCCTGCCGGTAATTCCGGTAGCCTGAATACGATGGTAGGCTTTATTTACGAAGCTCTGCAAAATAGTAAGGTAGGTCGAGCCAGTGCAGCAGCACTGATCCTGTTCGGTATCATTTTCGTGGTGACGATGCTCAATATGTACGTCAGTAAGAAAAAAACCCATTATTAAGGAGGTGCCGATATGTCTGAACTGCAAAACAAGACGATGCAGGAGAAAGATCTCAAAAAGGTCTCCACGCATCAAAAGGTCGGCAAGATCTTAGTAAAGGTCTTACTGTACACCTTCCTGATGGTAATGGCGCTCATCGTGATCTTCCCTTTCTATTTTATGCTTATCTCGTCGGTGAAGACGCTGCCCGAGTACAACCGTGCCGTTCCTACCCTGTGGCCCGAGTTTATCCGCCTGCGCAACTACGTCGACGCGTTTAACACCGGTAATCTGGGGCAGCTCTTCATCAACACCATGATCGTGGGCATTGTGTCCACTATCCTTTCGCTGGTGATCACTGTTCTGTCGGCATTCGCCTTCGCCAGACTGGAGTTTAAGGGAAAAAACGCGCTGTTTGCCGCTCTGCTGGGTACTATGATGATCCCCGGTGAGCTGTTCACCATTACCAACTATGTTACAGTCACACGGTTTGGGTGGTTGGAGTCCTATACTGTTCTGATTGTTCCCTTCCTGGTCAGCGTTTTCTACATTTATCTACTACGGCAAAACTTCATGCAGATTCCCAATGAACTGTACCTTGCCGCCAAGGTGGACGGTATGAGCGACATCAAGTATCTGTGGAAGGTCATGATCCCGCTGGCTCTGCCCACGTTGATCTCCATCACCATCCTGAAGATGATGGGCGCATGGAATTCCTACGTTTGGCCCCGACTGGTCGCCAACGAGGGAGAGTATCAGCTCATTACCAACGGTCTGCGAAACGCCTTCACCGACGCAGAGGGCAATACGGACATTCCCGTACAGATGGCGGCGGTCGCCATCGTCTCTGCACCGCTGTTCTTGGTGTTCATCTTCCTGAGAAAGTACATTATGAAGGGCGTGTCGAGAAGCGGCATCAAGGGTTAATGGAACGGTTTTCCGTCTGTTATAGATTTCCGAGAAAAGAAAGGAATATTGTATGAAAAAATCACTGTTAGCACTGTTTATGGCAGTTATTCTGTGTCTGCCCCTCTTCGTACTGGCAGGCTGCGGCAGCACCACTGCCGTGAAGGACTTTGCGGTTCCCGAAGAAGGCTTTGACACCGAAAAGGAAGTCACCATCACCTTCTATCACACCATGGGCGCCAACCTGCGTGAGGTTCTGGACGAGTATATCGTTGAATTCAACAAGCTGTACCCCAACATCACCGTTGAGCACAAACAGGTGGGCAGTTACGACGACGTTCGCGACCAGATCAAAACTGAGATCACCGTTGGTAACCAGCCCAACATCGCCTACTGCTATCCCGACCACGTTGCGCTGTACAATCTGGCGAAGGCAGTTGTTCCGCTGGATTCCCTGATCGCAAGCACTGCCGAGGTCAAGAGAGCCGACGGCACCACCGAGGTGCTGGGTCTGACCGACGAGCAGAAGGCTGACTTTATCAAGGGCTACTACGACGAAGGCGCTCAGTTCGGCGACGGCAAGATGTACTCTCTGCCTCTGTCCAAGTCTACCGAGGTTCTGTATTACAACAAGACCTTCTTCGAAAAGAACGGCCTGAAGGTTCCCACTACTTGGGACGAGATGGAAGCTGTTTGTAAGCAGATCAAAGAGATCGATACCGATTGTGTTCCCTTGGGCTATGACTCCGAGGCAAACTGGTTCATTACCATGTGTGAGCAGTACGGCTCCGAGTACACCAGCGCTACCGGCGATCACTTCCTTTTTAACAATCAAAAGAACATCGACTTTGTGTCTCGCTTCAGAGATTGGTATCAGAAGGGTTACGTTACCACCGAGGAGCTGTCCGGCGGTTATACCTCTGAGCTCTTCACTATGGATGCGTCTGAAAAGGGTAACAGCTATATGTGTATCGGTTCCTCCGCAGGTGCTTCCTACCAGAAGCCTACTAAGGATGCGGACGGCAAGTACGTCTTCGACGTAGGCATTACCACCATTCCTCAGGTGGACGCTTCCAATCCCAAGGTCATCTCTCAGGGTCCCTCCCTTTGTATCTTCAACAAGGAGAACTCGCAGGAGGTCATGGCATCCTGGCTCTTCGTTGAGTACCTGACCACTACCCCCGAATTCCAGGCTGACTTCTCCATGAAGTCCGGCTACGTTCCCGTAATCAAGTCTGCCGCTGAGGATCCCGTTTACAAGTCCGAGTTCCTGGAGCTGGCTGACGGCGGCGACTACATTCAGGCACTGAGCGTTAAGGTCGGTCTGGAGCAGGAGGCTGCTTACTACACCTCTCCCGCATTCAACGGCTCCTCCGTTGCCCGTGACCAGGTAGGACTTCTGATGCAGAAGTGCTTCACCCTCCGCGACGGCGACGTTGCGGCTGCTATCAAGAAGGCGTTCGAGGATGCTATTGCTGAGTGCGAGTATCAGGCAGGTTAACGGCTGATATGATGACTAAATTTTCGAAACTGCGCCGTTTATCGGCCCTGCTTCTGACGTTGGCAACCCTGCTGGGTCTCCTTGCCGCTTGCGGCTCCGGGGATCCGGCAGAGACCACCGGCTCCGGCAATTCCGCTCCGGTGGAGCATATCGACTACGTGGGCTCGCTGACGCTGGATATGTCCTCACCAACCGCCAAGCAGGAGGTCACCGTCAAGACCTTCATCGACGGCGACACCACACACTTCAATTTCCCGGGCGGTAATTTCCCTAACGGTGTATTGAAGGCGAGATACCTTGCGGTCAACACTCCTGAGTCCACCGGCAAGATCGAGGAATGGGGCAAGGCGGCTGCCAACTTCACCAAAGAGGCGCTGAAGTCCGCTACCTCCATCATCGTGGAGTCCGAGAGTGCAGGTTGGGATGCCGACTCTACCGGCGACCGCTATTTAGTCTGGGTCTGGTACAGAACCTCCGACAGCGCGCCCTACCGCAATCTGAACGTAGAGCTTCTGCAAAACGGTCTTGCGATCGCCTCCAATTCCGCTAACAATCAGTACGGCGACACTTGTATGAACGCCATCACTCAGGCGAAGGCGGAAAAGCTGAAGGTCTACTCCGGTGAGAGCGACCCCGACTACTTCTACGGCGATGCAACCGAGCTGACCCTGAAGGAGCTGCGCTGCAACCTCACCACTTACAACAATACCAAGGTCGCCTTTGAGGGCGTGATCACCAAGAACGCCGGCGAATCGGTCTATGTGGAGGATTACGATCCTGAGACCGGTCTGTATTACGGTATGTATGTCTACTACGGCTACAATCTGTCCAGCGCAGGTCTGAAGATCCTTTCGGTGGGCAATCGTGTGCAGATCGTAGGCTCTGTGCAGTACTACGAGGCAGGCGACTCCTATCAGGTGTCCGACATCTCCTACAATGTCCGACATCCCGACGATCCCAACAACATCAAGCTGATCAGCGAGGGTAACTCGGGTGCGTACACCGAAACCACCGCCGAGACCTTCAACAGCCAAGTGACACTGACCGTGGGCGAAGAGCAAAAGACCTTCCCCTACGCCGAGCTGGCGCTGGGCACCTCGGTTTCCATGAAGGGGCTGACCGTCAAGAGCGTCTACACCACCACCAGCGAGACCGATTCCGACGGAGCAATGACCCTCACCTGTGAGGACGCGGCAGGAAACCGTATTTCGGTACGTACTGTCGTTCTGCGGGATGCGGACGGCAACAAGATCACCGAAAGCTATTTCAACGGAAAGACTATTGACGTGAAGGGCATCGTGGACTGCTTTAGCGGTACCTATCAGGTGAAACTATTCTCGATCAATGATGTAGCCGTTTCGTGATCGGAACGATTTGATTTAAATTGCAAAATTTAAATAAATGAATTTTATAAGGAGACATTATGAAAAAGTATTTATCGCTTCTTCTGGCGATCGTTTTCTGCTTCGGCTGCTTTGCAGCTTGTTCCAGTGACGATGCCGCCGCAACCACTACAGCTGCGGTGACCGAAGATCCCGATGCGGCAACTCTGGCCGAGGCAGTGACCTATCTGCAGTCCCTGTACAAGGACGCAGTAGCGAACACCCCCCGCGACTACGATATGCCCGCAAAGGTTATGATCGGCTCCACCCAGTTCACCGTGACCTGGAAGGTCAGCGTGGACACGATCACCGTCAAGGAAAGCAGCAAGTCCGGCTTTATGACCATCGACGTTCCCGATAAGAACGAGACCGAGTTCAAGTATGTGCTGACCGCTACCGTGAAGGACTCCGCAGGCAAGACCCAGGAGATCTCCTTCAACCGCGTGATGCCCGTGGTGAATAACGACGGTTCTACCGAGCTCGTTGAGGGCAAAGAGTACAAGATGTACATGATTCAGGTGACCGTAGGCAAGGTGCTCTACGCCATTGCTGAGACCCAGGACGACAAGTACCTGAAGTCCACCGATGACGCTTCCAAGGCGGCTTCCTTCAAGGTGGAAAAGGTCGAGGACGGCTACAAGATCTACACCGAGATTAACGGCGCAAAGAATTACATCTACGCTCACACCGTTCCTTACGACGACGGCTCCGGCAAGATGAGCAAGTATCTCTGCTACTCTACCGAAAACGCATCCGTATGGACCTACCAGCAGAATGTGAACGCTTGGTTCACCACCTGCGAAGGCACCACCTATGTAATGGGTACCTACAGCAACTTCGAGACCTTCTGCATCTCTGAATCCACTTATATCAACGCAACCAACTCCGGCGTGACCCAGTTCCCCGCAGAGTTCCTGGAAAGCGGCAAGGACGCTCCCGAGCTTCCCAAGCCCGATGCCAACGATCCCGCGGCAGACTCCACTCTGACTGTAAAAGAGGCAATTGATCTGGGCGCATCCAAGATCTCCGACCAGTACACCACCGGCAAGTACTACGTGACCGGCGTGATCACCGAGGTTTACAACGAAACCTACGGTAACATGAGAATCTCTGACAGTGAAGGCAATATCCTGACCGTTTACGGCACCTACAGCGCAGACGGCTCCGCTCGTTACGACGCAATGGACGTGAAGCCTGTTGCCGGCGACACGGTTAAGGTCTACGGTATCATCGGTCAGTATAATGATGATCCTCAGATGAAGAACGGTTGGATCGTTGAGCACACTCCCGGCGAAGGCACCGAGACGCCCGATCCCAAGCCCGAAACCAACGAGCAGGGCGGTACCGATACCGTTCCCGCAACGCTGGCAGAGCAGATCGCTGCGGCAGCTAAGCTGGCCAACGATACCTACTTGAACTACGAGTCCACCATCACCGGTACCATTACCGACACACCTCAAGCATCCAGCTATACCGCCGGAGCCTATAAGTTCACCGTGTCCGACGGCACCAACTCCCTGCTGTGCTACTTTGTTCCCGTAACCGGCGGTACTCCCGCTAAGGGCGATACCGTGACCGTTACCGGTAAGCTGACCGCTTACAACGGCACCGCACAGTTCGATGAGACCGCAGCTGCTACCGTGACCAAGAGCTCCGACGGCGAAGGCGGTAACACTCAGCAGCCCACCGCAGGTGCTACTGCACTGAACGGCACTCTCACCGACGGTATGAAGATCGTCATCGTGAACGGTGCCAACAAGAAGGCTCTGTCCTCCGATCCCTCCGCTGCAGGCAGCTACTATCAGAAGGGCGTGGACGTTGTCATCAGCGGCAACACCGTTACCGGTTACGGCACTGCAGAGATCTGGACTGTCGTTGTGAACGGCGACGGATCGTACAGCTTTAAGTAGGGCGATCAGAAGCTGGGCATGCAGGACAGCTTTGCCAGCATGAGCCTTGGTTCTGTCAACGACAAGTGGACCGTTGTTGCAGTGGACGGCGGTTACAATATCACCAACGTAGCGCGCGGTAATACCATGGAATGGTATGCCGACAAGGGCAACTGGAGCACCTACAATCCCCAGGACATCGCTACTAACCCCCTGTTTGTTCAGTCTATCTACGTGGTTCAGTAATCAAATCAATTGATTATAGATTATTTAGGAGGTTCTTATGAACAAATTCAATTTTAAGTCTCTCCTTGCAGTTCTGCTGACCGTGGTGATGGTCTTCTCCATCGTACCTATGTCGGTGTCCGCAGAAGAGGGCGTAAAGTACACCTTTAGTGACTATGCAGCTGGTACCCAGTATGCAATGGATGAAGTTCATGTGCTGGATGATGTTATTACCGTTACAACCAGTGATGCTCATTTTACGACTCAGCTTAGATTGTATGATAGCAGTTCTCATGACGGAATCGCAGTTATCGCATCTACCAAGGTGATCAAGTCTATTGTATTGAATGCCGGAAACAAAATGGCAACTCTGAATGTTTACGGTTCTACTGACGGTAGCACATGGGCACTTGTTGAGGCTGTTGCTACTACAACGACCAACTATGCGAATTATACGGTTAATATGCCTGAGAATACTGCATACACCTATCTGAAGCTGGATGCCGATGGCGATCAAATTAGAGTCGCTAATATGACCATCACTTATGCTACTGAAGGTGGCAACGAGGGTGGCAACGAAGGCGGAAACGAAGGCAGCGAGACTCCCGATCAGGGCGGCACTACTCCCGTAGTTCCTACCGAGGCAACCATCAGCTTTGCTGACGTTGCTAACCGTACGACGTCTACTACCACACAGCAGATCTGGCAGCAGAACGGCGTCACTGTAACCTACGACAAAGCCAACTACGCCAATGATTTAGCTGAATATGCTAATCCTGTGCGTTTCTACGCAAAGACTAACGTTACCGTGGAGTATCCCGGCATGACCAAGCTGGTTGTTGCTTGCAACTCCGACAGCTATGCCACGGTTCTTGTGAACTCCGTCAGCGGAATGGCAGGCATTACCGCTGCCGCTTCCGGAAAAGAGGTTACCATTGAACCTACTAATGCTATAGATACCATCACCGTTACTCTTAGCGCACAGGTTCGAGTCGACTCCATCACCGTTTACACCGGTTCTACCGGCACCGAGGGCGGCGATGGCGAAGAAGAAACCCCCGTTGTCGTTCCCGCAACTCTGGCCGAGCAGCTCGAGGCAGCAAAGGCATTGGCGAACAATACCTATCTGCCTTACGAGTCTACCATCACCGGTACCATCACCAACGATCCTAAGGCTTCCTCCTATAACGAAGGGCAGTATGACTTTATCGTATCCGATGGTACTAACTCTGTGCGTTGTTACTATGTACCCGTGACCGGCGGCACTCCCGCTAAGGGCGATACTGTGACCGTTACCGGTAAGCTGACCGCTTACAACGGATCTGCACAGTTTGACAGCACTGCAACCGCTACTTGGGTGAAGGGTACTGAAGGCGGCGAAGAAGGCGGCGAGACTCCCGATCCCGAGACTCCTACCGTTACCTTCCCCTTTGCTGACGGCGATTCCTTCGCAATCTACTATCCTGCAGGCGACACCGTAATCGGTACTCTTCCCAGCGGCACAAAGCTCTCTGCTGTGGAAGCAACCCTTGCCAATGGCAAGATCACCCGTGAAAGCGGCATGGCAGAGTTTACCGCTGATTTCATTACCGATACGGTTTTCTGCCTGATTGTTGACGGAAAGTATCTCACCTCCGGCGCAACCGGCAACAGCCTGTCTTTGGAAGATGAAATTTCTGATTATGCCGGATGGACTCTGGAAGCTGCTGAAAACGGCTGGTACATCAAGAATGCGAATGCAGCTTTCAATGGCAATGCACAGTACATCGAATTCTACTCCGGCTTCACTACCTACGGTTTGAATACCAGCAAGGCTGACATCTACACCTTTAACTTCTACGCTCTGGAAGGTACTGTTGAGGAAGAAGAAGTTGTGATCTACGAGACTCCCAAAGAGATCGTGGATGCAGCTTACGGGCTGGAAGACGGTCAGATCCTGTCTGCAGGTCACAAGTATACCCTGACCGGTGTGATCACCTCCGTGGATACTGCTTACGACAGCAACTACAAGAACGTTACCGTTACTATCGTGGTTGGCGGTATGACCGACAAGCCCATCAAGGTTTACCGCGTGAAGGGTGAAGGCGCTGACGTGATCAAGGTTGGCGACACCATCACCGTTACCGGTGTCATCAAGAATTACATGGGTACTATCGAGTTCGATCAGGGCTGTACTCTGGATTCCTATACTGCCGCTCCCCAAGAGCCCGAGACCCCCGATGTTCCCGAGACCGGTGATATGACCGTCGTTCTGGTTTCCGCAGTCCTGCTGGCAGGCGCGGCTCTGGCAGTCGTTTCCCGCAAGAGACGCTTCAACTGATTTGCAATAGCAATCATTGATTGAATCAAATCCCTCACACCGTACGGTGTGAGGGATTTTTGTCGAAAAGCCTTGACTTTTAGTGGGATTTGGGATAAAATATCGGTAGTGTATTCCAAAGGAGCGATGATCTTGAAGCCTATTCCGAATCTGCGCAGGATGCTTGCTGTCTTGCTGCTGACCATTGCCGTCTTGTTGAACTGTGGCGGCTGCACGGAGCCCGATCCTGCCGCTACTTTGGCGGTTACTACGACGGCGTCTGTGTCCATCTCCTCGCTGGAAATCACTAACTGCGAGCGGGCGGTTTTAGAGATCGGCTCGTTTTATCAGTTGGAGACCAATGTACCTGCCGAACTGACGGATGAGCTGGAATGGTCCGCATCCAACGATTCAGCGACGGTAGACGGTAACGGCAAGGTCGCAGCCGTGTCAGAAGGCAAGGTAGCGGTCACCGTTCGCATGGGCGAGCTGTCGGACAGCGTGCTGTTTGAGATCATCGAGCCTGCGCCCGACATCCCGGATTCTACCGAGCGGGAGGAGTTTTACGGCGATTACGAGCCGGCCGCGAGCAACGCGGAGGCCGCGCTTCGATCCGAGCAGGGATTGATCTCGGGATCGATTACCGTTCCCGATCAGGTCCCCGACGTGTCCGACTATCAGCCGTCGGCGGACGGAAAGCTGATTCGAAACAGCAAAGCGTATTTCCTGGATGAGAACACCTATGTGGTGGTCAATGCCTACGGCGAGGAGGTCCTGCGTGTCTATCGAGCGGGCGGATACATCACGCTGGAGGAGGTGGCGGCTTACGTCTACGCCTTCGGCGATGTGCCCGCAAATTATGTCAGCGACAAGAAAACTGAGCCCGAGGACAGTATTTGGGGCGAGTATCTGCGGCTCAATCATACGAAATTCAGCGGGAATACCTCAAAATATCCCTATGAGCCCGAGCTGCCCAACATCAGCGGATGCGGCGGTGATCTCACCTACTACGAGATCGACATCGGCACTACGGGAAATGATTGCGATCCCCAATATACGCCGAATATCTACAACAACGGGCAGTCCATAACCCGCGGTGCGGCACGGATCGTCTACGCCCGCTTCGACGCCGACGGCGATAAGATCGTGGATCCCGATGAGAAATACGTGTTCTACACCTACAATCACTACAACGATTTTCAGGAGTATCTGAACTATTTTGGTGGTTGGGGCGAGATGTTCGGCAATATCACCGGTGGAGGTACGATCTCCAGCAAGTACAATTATAATCCGACGCCTTATGTGGAGACGGTCGTGGCGGCTCTGCACAAACGGGTGCAGGTGACGGCGGTGGTTTATTGGGATTTCCGCAAGGATCCGTTTGGGATCGCCGCATAAATGAAAAACAACCGCATTTCGGAAGAAATGCGGTTGTTTTTCGCTTTTATATCACTCTGAGCTTCTCAAACACCGTCATTTCGGTGCGGGTGGCGGAGAGCGGAGTGATGGAGATATACCCGCTGTGAACGGCGGCGATGTCGATCGTGGTGTCGGACAGGTCGCCGATGTCGGGCTCGCCCTCCTGGATGTACAGATCGCCTCCGATGGGGACGAAACGGTCGGTGAAGTAGATGCCGCCTTGTCTGGTGATGCGGATCTCGCCCGCCTCGGGAGGGATGTTCACGTTATAGAGGGGGTTCAGCGAGAGCAGGCCATGCTGTTGGATAAAGTCAAACACCCGATCCAGATGGTCGATGGCGTCAATGTGAGCGGTGGGGAAGCCCGACAGCGCGATGCCCGGAATCCCTTGGCGGATGCCCTCGAAGATGGCACCCACGGTGCCCGAATAGACGATGTCACCGCCCAGGTTATAGCCGCGGTTGACGCCCGACAGGATCAGATCGAAATCGCGCCCCAACTGATCCAGCGCGTAGCGGATGCAGTCGGCGGGTGTGGAGTCCATGGACCAGGCGACCAGATCGGGGGCGATCTCCACTTGTTTGATCTCCTGGGGGTGCATAAAATCAATGGCGTGGCTCTTGCCGCTTTGCTCTACCTTGGGGGCTACGGCAACTACCTCGCCGTATTTTTGCGCCCAGCGCATCAGCTTCGGCAGGGCGGGGGCAAAGACGCCGTCGTCATTGGTGATCAGTATCTTCATAGCCAGCCCTCGTTATTTTCCTTGTATTCGCCCAGCAGTTGATCTGCTTCGGCGATGAGACGGTTCATCTCCTTGCGACTGTTCACGGTAGCTCCTGCCGCGCAGGCGTGACCGCCGCCGCCGTAGCACTCGGCAAGCTCGCTGACCGTCACGAAGCGAGAGCGCAGGCGAACCCGGATGCTGCCGTCTGCGGCTTCGATGAAGGCGAGCCAGATCAGGCTGTCCTTGATGGAGTCCATATAGGAGACCGCCGCGCTGGCCGATTCGAAGGAGAGGGCGAATTTCTCCTGCATGGCGCGGGTGATGTGTAGATAAGCGACGCCGTTTTTCGTGAACTTGATGTGGGAGAGCGCCCATGCCTGTAGCTGCAGGGAGGAGGCGTCCTTCATATACAGATGGGCGTAGATGCGGTCGGCGTCGACGCCCTGATCCAGCATCAGTCCCGCAAGGCGCATGGTCTCGCCCGACACCTCCCGATAGCGGAAGCGTCCCGAGTCGGTGACCATACCGGTGTAGATGTAGGTGGCCGCCTCACGGCTGATCTTCAGCTCGTCTCGGAAGGCGGCGTAAAATGCGGCGATCATCTCGCAGGAGGAGGAGCGCTCTTCCTCCACCCATTCGGTGGTACCGTAGGACTCGATGGGGATGTGGTGGTCGATTTTCACGATCTCGCGGCAGAGGGCGTAGCGGGGATTGGAGATGCGCTTTACCGTGGCGGTGTCGATCACGATGCCCAGCGCATTGGCGTAAAACTCGTCGGTCTGCGGCTCGTCTTCGTCGCCTAGGAAGGTGAGGTATTCGGAGCTGTCGCAGTTGTTCAGGTAGATCTCCTTTTCGGGATAGGTAAGGCGCAGGATCTCCCGAAGTCCCTTGGTGGAGCCCACCGCGTCGCCGTCGGGGAGCTTGTGGCGGAAAATCACGATCTTATCGTATGCGCGGATCTTGTCAAGGATGGCTTGCATTGCGGTCAGATTCATCTTATTCCTCCTCCGAAAGGGCGCACAGATCGGCCAGGAGCGCCATTGCTTCGTCCCGATCCTTCAGGGTGGCGCCGCTTGCCTTCTGGTGACCTCCGCCGCCGTATTTGACGGCGATGGGGTTGATATTGTAGCGATTCGAGCGGATCTCGCAGAGGATGCCACTCTCGGTCTCGGTGAAGTTGACCCAGCTGTCGATGCCGCGGATCTCGGACATAGTGCCCACCATTCCCCGGGAGATGGTGAAGTTGTCGGCGCCGCACTCCGCCGTTTCTTCGCGGGTGGTATAGATGTAGGCAACGCGGTGAGGCGTCGTCCGGATCTTCAGGGTGAACTTTGCCCGCAGTTGGATGCTGGACAGCTCGTCGGCGTAAAGACTCTTGTACATGTCGGCGGTGTCGAACCTGCGCTCCATCAAAAAGGACGCCATACGGAAGGTCTGTGCGGTGGTGGAATCGTAGCGGAAGCGTCCCGAGTCGGTGATCATGCCGGTGTAGAGCGCCTTTGCCGCCACGGGCGAAACGGTGAGACCGCCTTCCATTGCAAGGGCGGTGATAAGTCCGCAACAGCTTTCGTAGGAGGTGTCGGTGACCTCGGTCTTGCAGATCTCCTCCACGAAGATGTGGTGATCGATGCGGGCGGTGGCGGCAGCGGTTTGATAACGCTCGTCCGAGATCAGAGACTTTGCCGAGGTGTCCAGCACGATGGCCAGCGCACCCTGGTAGAGGCTGTCGTCGATCTCGTCCATAGGACGGGTCAGCATAAAGGCGTAGCGGGGGGTAAGGTCGCCTACGGTGTAGACTTCCTTCTCGGGATAGGTATCACTGATGATGTGATAGAGTCCCATCTGACTGCCCAGCGCGTCGCCGTCGGGATTTTTGTGACGGTGTATGATGATCCGCGGATAGCTGCGGATCAGTTCCAGAATCTGTTCAAACATAGTCGCATCCTTTTTATTCGTCAAAATAGCCCTTATACTCTACCCGCAGGGGGCTGCTTGGGAAGAGGTGGCGGTGCAGATCGATGAAGTAATCGTCGGTCATGCTGGCGATATAGTCCACCACGATCTGATTGGGCTCGCCCGCCTCGTAGGGGGCGTTTCGATTGTAGTGAGCGGAATTTGCGTTGACGTAGTCGATATGGTGAGAGAATATGGGGGAGTCCTTCCGTCCGCTCTTCAGATCGTCCAGCAGTTTTTCGTAGATCTCGCCCATCATCGGCTTGACGGTAGCGGAAAGCTGGGCGCTCACCGACTTGTTCAGATAGATCATACGGTAATTGTCCAGCCGGGACTGACGCAGTGCCTCGAAATGCTTAGTGTCCAGCTTGATATAGGGCTTGCCGTAGCTGTTTTCGATGATGTTGGTCACCAGATTGTTGATGATCTCGGCGTTGATAGAGCCGATCCCTTCGTTGACGAACATCCCCTCGTCCACCGTGCCGGTGCGCATAGCGTCCTGACGATCCTTGCCGAGATAAGCGATGATGTCGGCAAGGCGCACCACGTTGCCTTCCAGCGTGGAGGGCATACGGTTCATCATAAACTCCTTGTCCACATAACAGCGGTCGATGATGCGGTCGAACTCCTCAAAGGTGTTCAGCGTCTGCGGGTGGTATTCCTCGCACTCGATCTCGCCGTTGTGAGTGGCGATGCCGTCCAGCACCTGCAGGCTGATATTGTAGGGGAAGATACCGTCCAGCACCCGCACCGAGTGGATATTGTGGTAGAAGTGTCGACCGGTGTGGGCGTAGTACAGCTCGTCCAGATAGGCCTCCCCGGCGTGACCGAAGGGGGTGTGTCCGATGTCGTGCCCCAGGGCGATGGCTTCGATCAGGTCCAGATTGAGTCCCAACACCGCGCCGATGGTGCGGGAGATGCGGGAAACCAGCTGAACGTGTAGACTGCGACGGGTGATGTCGTCGTTTTTCCAGAGCGAAAAGACCTGGGTCTTGTCGGTGTAACGGTTATAGAAGGGGCAATGCAGAATTTTATCTATGTCGTGGACGAAGGTGGGGCGCCAGACGGTGGCGGCGTCTTTGGCAACGTCGTTGCGACGCACGACCGAGCCGTCGGGGAAACGCATTTTAGGGAGCGTTCCCGCGGCTTTGTCCGCTTCGATCCGCGCGGTCAGTTCCTTAGACAGAACTTCAAATGTAGGCATGGGTACCTCCGATTGGATTGGCGAATGTCAGATCACAACGCCAGATGGGCGGCGATCTTTTGAATGATTATCCCGTAGGCGACGGGGTTCTGCCCGCCCTCGGGAACGATGATGTCAGCGTTTTTCTTGCTGGGCTCCACGAACGCCTCGTGCATAGGCTTGACTGTGGTGAGATACTGGCGGATCACCGAATCCAGCGTCCGCCCCCGCTCCTTGACGTCGCGGAGGATGCGGCGGATGATGCGCACGTCGGGATCTGTGTCCACGAAGACCTTCATGTCCAGACGGGAGAGCAGTTCGGCGTTCTCGAAAATGAGGATGCCCTCCAGCAGGATGACCTCGGTGGCCTCCACCCGACGGGTCTCCCGGCTTCGGTCGTGGTTTGCGTAGTCGTAGAGCGGACAGTCCACGGCGATGCCCTTTTTCAGACTGTCCAGATGAGAGATCAGTAGGTCGGTGTCAAAGGCGGAGGGGTGGTCGTAGTTGAGGGTCGCCCGCTCTGCAAGGGGGAGATCCTTTTGGGACTTATAGTAGTCGTCGTGGCGCAGGACCGAGATCTCATCCCCGAAATGAGCGGCGATGTTCTCGGCAAGGGTGGTTTTTCCACTGCCCGAGCCGCCGGCGATGCCGATGATCAAGCGTTTTTTCATTGGCTGGGGTCCTCCTTTGAAAAGACGGCGCAGTTGTCGATGACGGCATAGATCAGCGGTTGCTTTTCTATAGCGGTATCGCTGAAGGTGAGCGCCGCGCGGACGGTGTCGGCGGCGGTGTCCAGTGTCGCGGCGCGCTCGGTAAAGAGACGGGCGATGACCTCGCCTGCATTCACTCGGTCGCCGGGTTTTTTCAAGAGGAGAACGCCAGCGCGAGGATCGATGACCGAATCCTTGGTCTGCCGTCCCGCGCCCAGGATCATAGCGGCGGTGCCGATCAGCTCGGCATTGCAGGCAGATATGTAGCAGTCCTCCTCGGCGCAAACCTCACCCGTGTGGGCGGCTCTGCCGAAGAGGGCAGGATCGCGGGCGTATGCGGGATCGCCGCCTTGGGATTCGATCCATTCGCAGAATTTTGTGTAAGCCTTGCCGCCGTAGAGGCAATCTTCAGCGATTTTATGGGCTTCCTCGATGGATTTTTTACAGGAGAGGGCGATCATACGGGTGGCAAGGGTCAGGCAGACGGTACGCAGATCATCGGGACCGCCGCCGCGGAGAACCTCTATCGCCTCGGTGACCTCCATAGCGTTGCCGATGGCGTGCCCCAATGGCACGTCCATATTGGTGATGACGGCGGCGGTGTTTTTGCCGTGGGCGATGCCGATGTGAACCATGGTCTCGGCAAGGCGGGTGGCGTCCTCGGGAGTGCGCATAAATGCGCCGCTGCCGCACTTTACGTCCAGTACGATGGAGCGGGTGCCTGCCGCCAGCTTTTTACTCATAATGGAGGAGGCGATGAGGGGAAGGGAATCCACCGTTGCGGTCACGTCACGGAGGGCATAGAGCCTTTTGTCGGCGGGTGCCAAATCGGCACTTTGTCCGATAACGGCAAGTCCCACCCGCTCCGACTGATCGGCAAACTCCTCGGGGGAGAGGGAGGTGCGAAATCCCGGGAAGGACTCCAGCTTATCCACCGTTCCGCCGGTGTGCCCCAGACCCCGTCCGCTCATTTTGGCGACGACTCCCCCTGCCGCCGCCACGATGGGCGCGACGATCAGCGTGGTCTTGTCGCCCACGCCGCCGGTGGAGTGCTTATCCACACTGCGGTCGCCAAAGCGGCTCAGATCCACGGTATCGCCAGATTTCGCCATGGCCTCGGTGAGGGCGAAGGTCTCCTCGTCGGTCATGCCTCTGAAGTAGATCGCCATCGTCAGCGCGGACATCTGGTAATCGGGAATTTTTTCCTCAGTGTAAAGGGAGATCATTTCAAAAATCTCCTCACGGGACAGAGCAACGCCGTGTTTTTTCTTTTCGATCAGGTCGTACATTCTCATAGGAAGTCTCCTTGGGATTAGGTCAGATCTGCTTTGCCGAAGCTGGCCGGCAAAAGGGTGGACAGCGGGATCACCTTCGGGGTCGTGCCGTCGAAGAGGATCACGGGGAAGTCGGGGGCGCAGAATTCAGACAGCACCTGACGGCAGACACCGCAGGGAGCGCAGTAGGCGCTGACGTCCTCGCCGCTCTTGCCGCCCACCACCGCAAGGGCGGTGAACTCCCGCTGACCTTGGTGAACGGCGGTGAACATCGCCACCCGCTCGGCGCAGACGGTGGGGGTGAAGGAGGCAGACTCGATGTTGGCGCCCGTGTAGACGGTGCCGTCCTCGCACAGGAGCGCCGCTCCTACGGCAAAGCCCGAATAGGGGCAGTAGCTTTTCTCTCTGGCGGCCAGCGCGGCTTCTACCAGAGCGTGGATCATATCTTGATTCATCATATCATTCATTGTTCAGCAGGGCGTACACCTCGTCTCCGATGGTATCGAATCCAAGGAGCGTTCCGCGGTTTTCGGCAGGGACGGATGCACCGTAGGTCAGATAGGGCACGTACTCACGGGTGTGGTCAGTGCTGTTATCGGAAGGGTCACAGCCGTGGTCGGCGGTGATCATCAAAACGTCATCGGGGCGCAGTTCTTTTACAAACTCGCCCAACCAAGCGTCAAACTCGCTCATAGCAGCGGCGTAGCCCTCGGCATCCTGACGGTGGCCGTAGAGCATATCGAAGTCCACCAAATTCACGAAGCACAGTCCGTGGAAATCCTTCTTCACCAGCTGGGAGGTGACCTTCATCCCCTCGCGGTTATTGTGGGTGGGATGGGTCTCGGTAATGCCGGCCATAGAGAAGATGTCGCCGATCTTGCCCACGCCGATAACATCGTAGCCACGGACGTCCAGACGGTCCAGAACGGTGGGCGCGGGAGGTAGCAGGGAGAAATCGCGGCGGTTTTCGGTGCGGCGGAAAGCCCCTGGCACTCCCTCGAAGGGGCGGGCGATGACTCTGCCCACGCCGTGCTCTCCTTGGAGCAGATTGCGGGCGGTGCGGCATATCTTGTACAACTCTTCGGGCGGAACGAGAGATTCGTGAGCGGCGATCTGGAACACGCTGTCGGCAGAGGTGTAGATAATCAGCTTGCCGGTAGCGAGGTGCTCCTCGCCGTAGTCACGGATGACATCGGTACCCGAGTAGGGCAGATTACAAAGAGTGCCCCGCCCCACGGCTACCTCAAATGCGGTCATCACTTCTTTAGGAAAGCCGTTCGGGTAGGTGGGCATGGGACGCTCGGAAATAATGCCTGCGATCTCCCAGTGTCCGGTGGTGGTGTCCTTGCCACGGCTCTTTTCCTGCAGACGGGCAATAGAAGCGGTGGGAGCGTCGGTCTTCGGGATGGCGGTGACGCCGTCAATGTTGCCAAGTCCCATTGCGGTGAGGTTGGGGATATGCAGTTTCTCCGATTTGGAGATACTGCCCAGCGTGTCCGCGCCAACGTCACCGAAATCGGCGGCGTCGGGAGCGGCTCCGATGCCGAAGGAATCCAGTACAATCAGAAATACTCGTTTTGCTTTCATAGCTTTATTTGCTGTCCATGGTGACCGCTACGTTCAGAGCGATCTTCATCATATCGGTGAAGGTGGACTGTCTGGCGTCTGCATCCAACGCCTCGCCGCGGAGGATGTGATCCGAGACGGTGCAGATCGCCAGCGCGCGCTTGCCAGCTCTCGCGGCGTTCATATAGAGGGCAGCGGCTTCCATTTCCACGCCCAGAACGCCCATCTTGTACCAGCCGTCGTTGAAGCTGGGATCTGCGTGATAGAACACATCGGAGGAGAGGAGGTTGCCCACCTGATGGCGGACGCCCAGCTCCTCGGCTTCCTTTACCGCCTCACGGAGCAGATCGAAGCTGGCGATGGGAGCGTAGTTGCCGTTCAGCTTATACTGATCCTGATAGGCGGAGTTGGTGCAGGCACCCATGCCGATCAGCACGTCACGGAGCTGTACGTTGTCGGCAAGTCCGCCTGCGGAGCCGATGCGGATGATGTTCTCTACACCGAAGAAGTTGTAGAGCTCGTAGGAGTAGATGCCGATGGAGGGCATACCCATGCCGCTGGCCATTACGGTTACGGGGATCCCCTTATAGGTGCCGGTGTAGCCTTGAATGCCGCGGACGTTATTGACGAGGCGAGGGTTCTCCAGAAAGGTTTCTGCAACGAATTTGGAACGCAGAGGGTCGCCGGGCATCAGGACGGTCTTGGCGAAGTCTGCAGATGTGGCTTTGATATGAGGGGTGTGCTGATTGCTCATGATTTTATCTCCTTTAATATGCGGCTTTGCTTTGTTCGTTCTTGGCGATCTTCACGATACGGCTGGTGCCGAGGCGGGTTGCGCCCAGGTTCAGGAAATCCTCGGCGTCAGCCAGCGAAGCGATGCCGCCGGCGGCTTTGATCTGTACGCCTTCGCCAATGTGGGCGGCAAAGAGCGCCACGTCCTCGCGGGTGGCACCTGCGGTGGAGAAGCCGGTGGAGGTCTTGATGAAGTCGGCGCCCGAAGCGGTCACGATCTCGCACATCTTGATTTTTTCCTCGTCGGTGAGAAGGCAGGTCTCGATGATGACCTTGAGGATTTTATCGCCGCAAGCGTCTTTGAGCGCCTTCAGCTCGGCAAGGATCTCGTTGTAGCGGCGATCCTTCAGGTGACCGATGTTGATCACCGTGTCGATCTCGTCGGCACCGTTCTCCAGAGCGTCCTTACACTCAAACACCTTGGTTGCGGTGGTGGAATAGCCGCTCGGGAAGCCGATGACCGTGCAGATGGCAAGTTTATCTCCCACGTATTCCTTTGCCTGCTTCACATAGGAGGCAGGGATGCAGACAGAAGCGGTTTGGTAGCGGATGCCGTCATCGCAGACGGTCTTGATCTCCTCCCAAGTCGCGGACTGGGAGAGCAGGGTGTGATCGCATTTAGCGAGAATTTCGGAAATATTCATCTGTTTTACCTCACAATTCGTTTATGTAGATTATATATGGTATTATAATTGGAGAGTCGTGTCGATTAG
>JAFTPF010000029.1 GCA_017463445.1 Clostridia bacterium | reverse complement strand
TGCGGAAGATTCTTACTTCTCTTTTGCGAGAGCATTTATAAACAACGAAATTTCACTTAAACAGCTTTCCTACGCTATGCGGCTCGGCAAGCTCGGTGAGCAGTTTGTTTTGAAAAGCCCCACTGCCTTTGAGAAGATTCAGTTTGTTTCTTATGAGATTGCTGATAATACCGTGTATTACGCAAAAAGAAAGGCACGTGATGATGAAGCAAGAGCTGCTTTCCGTGCAGAACTTGAAAAAGACGATTTAGACGGTCTCTATATGAGAGATATTATCCGTGAAGAGGTGCAAGCAAATGATCCACGCTTACGATAATCAATATCTTGATGATGCCATGAGATGCCTGGGCGAAGCTATGGACTATGCCACCAATAGCTGTCAGGTGAATATGGATAGCTTTCTTGAACTGTTTATTGGTACAGGATATGCAGAACAATTTGCTGCAGGTGTTCCCAAATATGTATCCGGTGTATCTGGTACAGAACTTGTAATGGATGTGCTTACGAAGTCCGGAATAGATATGGACTTTCCGCAGGCACAGACCGACTATGACTATTCACCGCAGTATTGGTGCGGCTGGATCCTTGCTTACTATCAATGGTACACCGGACGGAGCTTTAAGGAGATTACAAAGCATATCACCATGCAGGAGATTGAAAAGCTCTATCCAACTCTGCATGAAGCATCTGAGAAGAAATTTGTAGATACCGTCAATCGTATGATACGCAAAAAGAATCCGCCGACTCGTCTGCAGGCACAACGCAAAATCAGCGGTTATTCACAGAGAGAGCTTGCAGAAAAGGTCGGTGTCAACCTGCGTACTCTGCAACAGTATGAAATTCGTGCAAAGGATATTAACAAAGCCGCAGGTGCAACACTCCTTGCTTTAGCAAAGGTCCTCGGTTGTCGGGTGGAAGATTTGCTGGAGTACGATAACAGTGAGATTGAGGAGGCAGATGAATGAAAAAGAAATTAATAAACATACAACAGTTTTGGTCTGACGTTCTCGCACAGAGAGCAGCCGAAACTCAGAGAATATTTCCACGCCGATGCCTATGTGAATTGGCATTGCTCTAACGAACATTTCACGGTCGAAGAATTTGTAAGAGCCAACTGCGAGTATCCCGGCGATTGGGATGGCGAGGTTGAAAAGATCGTCACCACGGACGATATGGTTATCACCGCAACACGGGTATATCCGAAGGATCGCTCTGCTTCTTTCCACGTTACGTCCTTCATCAAGCTGAAAGACGATAAGATCGTTGCTATGGACGAGTATTGGGCAGACGATGGCGAAGCTCCGAAGTGGCGACAGGATATGAAGATTGGGAGAAAAATTTAATAAACCGATTAGCGAGTGTAATTTATGGAGGTGATTTCATTGGAGCAAATAATGGAATATATAAAGAAAAAATACAATACCTTGTTCGAGGAAGACTTCGTCGGCTTTTACAACTTCCACAAGCTGACTCCTATTACCCCCGCTCATCTTTAATGGTCTGTTCGGTCATCACGTGCTATATAAGGGTAGTGATTCCCCAAAGGAGCAGACCAATTTGTTTTTGTCTAAACTTTCGGGGGCACTTCACTCAGGTATGCCCGATTTTTTTATTCACAGATGCTTTTTCATAAACTCGATGTATCTCTGCCAGTCGTAGGTGGAAAGGGAGTGTCCGCCTTCCCGCAGATGATAGGAGATACAGCCCTCTGCGTATTGCTCTCCTACGTTGATCTGCTCCGCAGGCCCCACATAGCCGCGTTTGCCTAGGATCTCCCATGCAGGAGTAGCAGCGGTTGCGGTGATCTGCTGAGAATAGGGATCAGCCCAACGGTCGTCGATTGCGCTGCCGATTGCCACATAGCGGGGAGCGATGGCAGCTACCAGCATATGCTGATCGATCTTCTCCCAAATGGGCATTTCCGAATACTTTTTGTGATTTTCGCAGAACCAGTGGGAGAATTTTCCGTTCATATAGGGAACGGTCTCAGCTCCCTCATGCTTGGTCTGCTCCAGCGCGTCGCCTCCGCACCCCGAATTGTTAGCGAGGGTGAAGCGGAATCGCTCATCCAT
The DNA here is from genome assembly GCA_017463445.1 of Clostridia bacterium. Lineage (GTDB taxonomy): Bacteria > Bacillota > Clostridia > Oscillospirales > CAG-272 > CAKSQF01. Next base: position 8,396 of record JAFTPF010000029.1, on the reverse strand, counting down.
AGCACCGGCATAGAGTGCGGTCTTACCAAGGCGAGAGTGACCGCAGATGGCGACGTTGTCGGTATCCACCTCCTCACGGGTAAGAAGATAATCCAGTGCTCGAGAGGCCGCGTAGGTCCAGATGGCGATCTTACCCCATTCATCGCCCGCGCCGGTGCGGGTGAACATCCCCGCAAGACCGCTTGTAAAATCGCCGTCATCGGAGGATATGTCGCTGTAGGCAAAGCCTGCCGCCGCAAAACCGTTTGCGATCAGGTCTTCGGCAGGGAACGAGGGCATATTAAAGCTGACCAGCAGGATCAGCGGATGTGCTTGGTTATCGTTTGGGTAGAGGAATCGAATCGGAAAGCGGAATTCTCCCTTCTCTGTATCAAAGGCGATCTCTACCGTCTGGCAGATTGCGCACGCGGGGAGCGCTTCGGTTTCTGTGCCGATCACCGTTCCCGTTACGGTTTTGGGAGCGGCGGGCCGATAGCCAAACTCCTCCCGGCAGATGAGGTGAAGAAGTTCCTTGCGACGCAATTCCCAGTCCTCTGCAGTGCGGACAGGACTTCCGTTCTCAAAAGTAAGCAGATCGGGGGTGAATTTCATAGGGGCTCCTCCTATTCAGTCGAATGATTATATGGGAATTATATCATATTTTGCATCAAAATACAAGTAAGGATTTACGGCGGTTGTTTGTTTTTTCTTTGCTGCTGTATCAAATCTTGAGTGTACAAAGAAGATCCAGTCGAAATAGTTTATCGGAAAATCCGCCGGTTTTATGGAAATGACTATGGCGTATCACCCTCAATATAAGGAGAATCCTACTAAAGAGTATTAGGTACAAATGCTGGAGCGAGCCTTAGAACAATACGAATAAGCGCAAAAGACAAAAGCCTATGCAGTCACATTCGGTGATTGCATAGGCTTTACGTTGGTGCTGATTCAATGGATTGATCTCAGAGGGTAGAGAATTATAATGTGGGGGGATTGTTTTTCGATTCCGAAATTAAGGTAATGAAAGCGTCGATCAGCTCGAGCTTTTGCTTCTGCGGGCAGTGCAGTCGGTTGACTTGTTGGACGATATGGTCAACGTGGAGGTCAACCACTCGGGTATGTATGTTTTTGCGAGCTTCAGAGGTGTCGGCAGCGTGGACGATAATCTTAATAAGAGATCACTCCTTGACGATGATGCAGTAAATCTTATGATGTAGTGCAAGGATGTATGCGAAAAATAGTGGTCAAGGTCAATCCATGAGAATCAGCGATATACAAGGGGCTGAGTCATTAACTTAGCCCCAGGGGAAAGACTATCTAATAGTTGAGCGCATCCTTCCAATCATTCACCGGTGGCAGGCAGCTATGTTTTCGGCAGACATAGAAGGTAGTCTTGCTATCCTTCAGCGGATACTCTGCGGAAGGCTCTTGCCAAGTCACAACGGCATCAGATGGAAGCGTACGAAGTAGATCGGTAGGGTCAAACGCATCCGCCGAAACTACGGTCACCTTCATCGGCGGTTCGGTGTGTTCCAACAATGCCAGCAAGAACATCGCATATCCGGTAGGATACCGGGCAGCTTCGGCAGCAAGAAACTCCAGTTGCCGCTGAGCATCATTTTCATAACGCTCATCCGAGGTGAGATGCCCAAGCCGTACCAGATTGTACGCCATCAGCGAATTGCCGCTGGGAATCGCTCCATCATAGGTCTCCTTGGGGCGCAGGATCAGTTCCTCGCTGTCCGTTCCATACAAATAGAATCCGCCATCCAAGGAATCGCCAAAGTCAGCGAGAACTTTTTCGCAAAAACGCTTGGCGCGGGTCAGATATTCTTCCTCTAACGTTGCACCGTAGAGCGCAAGCTGGGCAAAGATATAGGATGCATAATCATCCAAAAATCCCTGCACACCACGTTTGCCGTCCCGATAACTGACGAAAAGCGTGTTGCCCTCGCACAGATGCGTCCGAATGAATCGGTCGGCCTTCACGGCAGCGGTCAGATACATCTCCTTGTCGCTGACACGATAGAGCGCACACATCGCCGCAATCATCAGGGAGTTCCATGAGGTCAGGGTTTTGTCATCCAAGTGAAGGGCATACCGCTTCTTGCGATAAGCATTGATTTGCGGAAAATACTGCTCAAAACTTGTGTCGGCAGGATCGCTGTGCAGAAGGTTGGGAATATTCTTCCCCTCAAAATTGCCCTCAGCCGTGATCCCGAAGTGTCGGTTGAAGGCTTCGCCTGCCTCTTTGCCCAGCAGATCGATGATCTCATCAGGCGTAAAGAGATAATACTTACCCTCCTCTCCTTCGCTGTCGGCATCCTGCGCCGAATAGAATCCACCCTCGGGGGAGGTCATCTCCCGAAGCACATAGTCGGCAGTTTTTTCTGCAATGTTGCGGTACAATCCCGACTGCGGAGCACATTCTTCTGCCTTGCAGTAGGCGAGGATCAACAGTGCGTTGTCGTAGAGCATCTTCTCAAAGTGGGGAACAAAAAACTGCTTGTCGGTGGAGTATCTGCTGAAACCGTACCCGATGTGATCGAACAATCCGCCCCGATACATTTGTGTGAGGGTGTGTTCTGCCATTGTCAAACACTGCTTGTGTTTATACCGTTGATAATAAGACAGCAAAAACAGCAGATTGTGAGGCGTCGGGAACTTGGGCGCACGTCCGAATCCGCCGTACCGCTGATCGTAAATCCGCTCATACACCGCTACGGCAGAGGGGAGCAGATCGCTTGACTCTTCCGTAGAGGATTTGCTAGGGCGGTGAAGGTGCTTGATGACGATCTCCGCTTGGCGAAGCAGAGCATCCCGATTGTTCACCCATTCTTCGTGAATGGCGGTCAGCAGTTCCCGCATCCCCATCATACCCCTCCAACCACTTTTGGGAAAATAGGTGCCTGCGAAAAAGGGCTTTTGATCTGCCGTCATGAAAATGCTGGTAGGCCATCCGCCATTTCCCGTGAAGGCTTGGCAGACTGCCATATAGATACTGTCGATGTCGGGACGCTCTTCCTTGTCCACCTTGATGGAGACGAAGTGCCGATTGAGGAGGTCTGCAATCTCGTCATCCTCAAAGCTCTCGTGGGCCATCACATGACACCAATGACAAGTGCTGTATCCGATGCTCAAAAAGACGGGCTTGTCTTCTTGCTTTGCTTTTTCAAACGCCTCACGGCACCAAGGATACCATTCTACGGGATTCTCGGCGTGCTGAAGCAGATAGGGGCTGGATTCTTGCTTTAATCGGTTGCTCACGATGGTTACCTCGTTCTATCATCGGTGGCGGGATTGTCGATGAGCTGTCCGTCCTTGGTAAAACGGGAGCCGTGACAGGGACAATCCCAAGAATGCTCTTGTTTGTTGTATTTCAGCGCACAGCCAAGGTGGGGACAGCGGGGGACGGTGGGGGTGAGAAGTCCGATCACCGACTCCGCCGCATTGACTGCCAGTTGCGGGTGTAGCATAGACCTCGAAGGAGAGATGAGTGCCGCATAGGGGTTCTCCTTGCCCTGCACCAAATCGGCGAGGATCATAGCGGCGACCATGGAGGAGGTCATCCCCCACTTGTTGAAACCCGTCGCCACGTAGAGATCGGGCGTGCGCATGGAATACTGCCCGATGTAGGGCATACCGTCCAGACTCATACAGTCCTGCGTTGCCCATCGTGCCACTTCTTTGGCGTTAGGATAGTGCCGACGGGCAAAATCGGCAAGCTCCTGCCAATTCCCGCCCTTTTTGCCTGTGCGGTGACTGCCACCGCCCAGCAAAAGCAGATCGCCATAAGAGCGAAATGAAAGCCCGGTGTCCGACTCATCCACATACATCCCGTCCACATTCGGCACATTTTGAAGGGCGATCACATAGGAGCGATGCTGATAGAGCTTTACAAAATAACTGCCATGCTTGTTGAGAAAAGGGAAGTGAGTCGCTACGATGATCTTCTTCGCGCGGATCGTTCCGTGATCGGTGATCGCTCGGTGAGGAAGGAGCTCCCGTACCTTGGTGTGCTCCAGAATACGAAGCCCCTTTGCAATGCCGTACGCGAATTTCAGCGGATGAAACTGCGCTTGCCCCTCTACACGCACTGCTCCTGCCACAGGAAAGGGCAATGAGAGATCGGTGACAAATTCAGCCGAAACGCCAAGTTTGCGGTAGACTTCTACTTCCGCTTCGATCTTACGGCGATTGGTCAGCGAATAGACGAAGGCGTCTTTCTCCTCGAAATCGCAGTCGATGTCCCTACACAGTTTACGGTATTTCGCCAATGCCGACCGATTGGCTTCCAGATACAACTTCGCGCCGTCTATGCCGAATTGGCAGATGAGCTTGTCATAAATCAGACCGTGCTGAAAGGTGATCTTGGCGGTGGTGTTCTTGGTGATGCCACCGCCAATGCAGTCCGCTTCTACCAGCAGATAGTCCACCCCTGCGGTATCCAACATATGTGCGCACAAAATGCCCGCCATCCCACCGCCGATGATGAGCACATCGGTTTGCAGATCTTTCTGCTGCGCATCAAACTGCGGATGATTCGCGCTATTTATCCAGATTGAGTCCATTCTACCACCTCTTGCCTTTAGTATGCGCAGATGGGAGAGAATTATGAGGTGGGATGGGGAAACGAAAAGGACGGCTTGTGAGAGTCGTTTTTCATATGCGCGTTTACTCCATGTTAGTCTTTTTGAGGGTATTCTAACGCTTTGCGACGTTTCCGTCAAGACACCCCGTTATTGGGCGGGTACGGTACAATGAGAGAGCGGCCCCGCCTCGGGAAATCCCGATTCAAAGCCGCTCCATTTGCGTTATTTACTTGTTCCTTCCGTGTCATATGCACTACTTCCTATTCGAGGTAGCACATACTATATCACAGAAGAGTGAGGAAGTCCAGCGAGAATCGAGAATAAAAATAGGAATCGCACAAGTATTTGTACGATTCTTCTTGGTTATTATAGTAATACCTTACTCATCGCCGCACTGGTTTTCGCATCAAGATGTCTGTAGATGTTCGCCACGGTGCTCATATGATAGTGAGAGCTTTAGTTATTTGTTGAGTACATCCATAGCAAGCCGCCGAGAGCAACCAAACGGTTACTCTCGGCGGTGTTGTAATGATTCTTACGGCATATTGAAATATGCGCCGATTGCAGGCGAGGTGGTTTCATTGTATTTGAGCCAACCGCTTGCAAGTGCGTGTTTGACAAGATAGCTAAGGGTATGACTGGTTGCACAGATCGATTCTAACAACGCATCCATCATCGTTGAATTATTGCGAATGCAATTTGGCAAGTCTTCGTAAAGAATTTCTCTAACCGTACGATTGATATCGTCAACCATCTTAAGCATTATTTGGTGCAATTCTCGCATACGTTCAGCACGATTTACAAATTCTGTGCTGTGATCTTTCTTTTGACAGAAATCTCCGAAGGCTTCTTGAGTGCTCTGACTGATAACGGATACTCTAGGAACAAACTGATTCTTCTGTTTATGAGCATATCCATATTGAACAAGCTTTTCAGCGACAGAAACATTGCAAGGACTTTGTTTTTTCACCATCAAAGATAGCTCGTAAGTTTCGTCTTGTGAAAGATTGGCAGGGGTTCTATTCTGTATTCCTGCGTATGCAAAACGATAATGAACGAACCCGTTGGTTTGGCTATGAATTCCTACCGGATCAGGAGTAAAATCGCATTTTTCAAAAGCGACTACATCCCAAATACCGTTATTATTTTTCTTGGTATTTCCAAGCTTGATTTTGGGTGAGCTTTCACAAAGTGAATATAAGTCTGCGTAATAATCCGGTAGAAGCATCCATTTAGCTTCTTCATAGCTTTGATATGGGCCATAATAACACAAATCTGCTTCTTCGAATTGTGCCATTAAGCTATCTATGCTCTCGGTCATATAAGTTATGAGCAAGGGTATAGTTTCTTCATAATACGAATGAATCTTTTTCTGAGCCTCTCGGCTGATAATGGTAAAATTCGTTTCGTATGTATTGCCGGTTTGGATAAGGAGTGTCTGTGTTGTTAAATGCTTTACAATATCGTCTATATATGGTAACGCAACGCCCACTTCAATCGCCAATTCTTCGGCAGTCATGGGATTGTCGTAGCATGCAAGAAAGATATTTTGATTCAACTTGGGATCCATCAGAGTCCAAGGCTGCCCAAGTTCACCGGGTTTGTTGCAAATATTCGTATATATGATTTTTTCGGGATTATAGCTGCGTTTTCCAAATTCTCTTGCCATATCCATACCTTCTTTCAATAGTATTCTTGCGCGGTGAAGTCTTTGCTTTACCGCAGTTTCCGAAAGGGCGAGCAATGATGCAATCTCACGAACACTTTTGTTTTCGATGTAATAGGCAACGACGATGTTGCGATAATCGCTTTTAATGAACGCCAGCTCCCGCCGAAGCAGAGCCATCTGCTCTGTGTGGATCATTTCATCAAGGATGGTTTCGCTCTCGTCTGCTATCTCATAATCGCCGATATCGACACCGGTAATCGATTCGTTGCGATTATGTTTTGCGATTGCCCACGCAGCATAACGGTTGCGTGCGATCTGCCATACCCATGCCGAAAAACTCGTAGGGATCGTGCCTTTGTTCAAAGCAGTGATGATTTGAAGCGCAATATCCTGTGTCAGATCCTCCGCTTCAGAATGACCGCCCGTCTTTTTCAGGCAGAAATAAAACAGCTTTTCCATATAGTGTTCGGCAAATTCGCGAAGTAGCCGATCACGCATTGCATTCGATTCTTGCATTCTCTCGCTTCCTTTCATCTCTATAGTGTGGCGGTTTGGAATTTGGTTACATTGGTTTTGAAATAATTATAGCATAAAACTGTGAATTAGTCTACCAAATGCGCGATTCCTCTTTTTCAAAAACTCTCTCCGCAGGAGAGTGTTGCTCAACAACGCGGGTGTTGCAAGACGGAAAAAGATATGCTATACTGTATTCAGAAGCAAGGCCGAGCTTATTATTAAGATGAGGTGAGGTAGTGAAATGAAAAACATTGGACAAAGAATTAAGGCACTTCGTAAGAAAAACAGTCTGACGCAGGAGCGATTGGCAGATTATCTCGGAGTTACCGATAAGGCGGTGTCAAAATGGGAATGCGGGCTCACTTTGCCCGATTTAGCGTTGATCGTTCCGCTGGCAAGGATTCTGCATGTATCCGCCGATGAATTGCTAAGCGGTAAGCCGGAGGAAATCGATATGCATCGTGCCGAATTTGATCAATATTGTGATCATTGGCTTGAATACAAACGAGAAGATAACTATCAGATGGCATTGCAAGCGACAAGCGAATACCCCCGGCGACTATAAATATCTCCAATGGCTTGCACAAACAGAAATGACTATGGCGTATCATCCTCAATATAAGGAAGATCCTTCTAAAGAATATTCTGTACAAAAGAATATTCTGTACAGATGATGGAGCGCTCTTTAGAGCATAACAATATTGTCATTGCAGAATGTGACGATGCGAAGCTTCGTGACCAGGCAATTTGGAATGCAATGCTTTGTTGCAAAAATATGAACCGATATGATGAGGCGCTCAAATATGCCGAAATGCTTCCAAAGGAAAGGCAGTCGCTCACTCAAGATGAGGCAATGGACTTGTGTTTGCAAGGCGAGCAGTTGGTGGAACATCGCAAGTTTAGTGTGTACCGCAAGATACATGATCTGCTTCTGACATTGTCCAGAATCTACGAATTTGCAGAGCGAATGGAATCACATGTGGCTGCGGCTATGGATACTACAGAGGCAATATTGAAGACAGTATTTCCTGACGGCAATTATTTTGGATTTTATAAAGATCTGTGTTGCGTCTATGAAAGACGCGCGGAATTTGCGGTTTTGGCGGGGGATTATGACAAAGCGATGGAGTATTTGCAGATCATGATGAACTATGCACGAAAAGTTCCTTACAATCAACAGGGCTATACCTGCGGTGTGCTGGACCAATTGAATGTGGATTATTCGTCAGATCATAACTTGCTATATATTATAGAAGGTGTGGATGACGTGAATTAACCGATTTGGGAGCAGTTAAAAAACAGAATGAAGTGCCTGGGAGTGTATGCTCCCCTTCGAGATCGAGAAGACTTTCAAACATTGTTAGAATAATCCGAATAAGCGAAAAGACAAAAGCCTATGCAGTCACTTAAAGTGATTGCATAGGCTTTACCGTTGGTGCTGATTCAATAGATTGATCTCGAAGGGTAGGGAATTATAACGTGGGGGGATTGTTTTTCGATCGCAAATTGCAATAGCAAGTTGCAACAATTTTCAAAATAGTAACAATTCCGGTAGAACGCATAGGGATGAGCGAGGGAGGGCGAAGCCCGACCGAGAGAATCCCTATGCGGAGCCGCGGCGCGGCGGCTTCAAGCGGCAT
>JAFTPF010000028.1 GCA_017463445.1 Clostridia bacterium | reverse complement strand
TGAAAAGACGCTGGGCATCGCTCTGCAGGGCTGCTGGCGCGAGAAGGTCTACGTTGCCACTAAGCTCCCCATCTGGGATTGCCATACCCCCGAGGATTTGCCCCGTCTTTATGAGGAGCAGCGCACCAACCTGGGTGTGGATTGCATCGACTTCTATCTCGTTCACTCGCTCAACCGCGACGCTTGGCACAGAATGCGTGACCTGGGCGTGCGGGAGTTCCTCACCGATCTGAAGGCACAGGGCAAGATCAAATACGCTTGCTTCTCCTTCCACGACAATTATGAGGCATTCGAGGAGATCCTTAACGATTACGACTGGGATATGTGCAAGATTCAGTTCAACTATATGGACGTGAACAATCAGGCGACCATCAAAGGCGTAGAGCTGGCTGGCGATAAGAACATTCCCGTCGTCATCATGGAAGGTCTTCTGGGCGGCAGACTTGCCAACGTCCCCGACACCGTGCAAGCGGTGTTCGACAGCTATCCCGAGAAGCGCTCCGCCGTAGAGTGGGCGTTCCGCTGGCTCTGCAACTTCCCTCAGGTCGGCACCGTTCTGTCGGGCGTGACCAACATGGAGCAGACTATGGACAATCTCGCCATCTTCGACCGCACCGGCGTGGGCATCATGTCCGACGAGGAACTGGCGATCGTTGACCGCGCTCGTGAAGAGTATCTGCGCCGCACCAAGGTCGGCTGTACCGGATGCCGTTACTGTATGCCCTGCCCCTGCGGCGTGGACATCCCCGCCATCTTCGGCACTTGGAACGAGGCGTTCAAGTACAACACCGACATCTCCGGCAACGGTCGCTACCGTCACATGACAGGCGAGGGCAAGGGTGCCGATCAGTGCGTGGAATGCGGCGCTTGTATGGAAATGTGTCCCCAGAGTCTGAACATCCCCGAGCTGCTGAAGGTGGCTTCCGCTGAGCTTTCGTAAATGAAGACCCGCTATCAAGCACAGCTGGATGCCCTTCTGCCTATGCTGGAGGGCAAACCGAGACTCTTTCTCCACTCCTGTTGCGGTCCCTGCTCTACTTATGTGCTGGAGTATCTGGCGCAGTATTTTGAGATCACGCTGTTCTACTACAATCCCAATATCTACCCTGCCGAGGAGTATCAGCACCGACTGGCAACGCAGAAAGAAGTGCTGGAACGGACCGGTTGGGCAACGCTGGTAGAGGGAGAGTACGATCACTCCGATTTTCTCGCCGCTGTTCGCGGTTACGAAGCGGAGCCTGAGGGCGGCGCACGGTGCGAGTTCTGCTTCCGCCTGCGAATGGAGGAGGCTGCAAAACTTGCCCAAGACAGCGGATATGATTATTTCGCCACTACGCTATCGGTGTCGCCTCACAAGGATGCCGCTCTGCTGGGCAAGATCGGCGAAGAGCTGGAAGCGCGCTACGGCGTGAAGCATCTCCCCTCCGATTTCAAGAAACGGGAGGGCTATAAGCGTTCGGTCTCTCTCTCTAATGAGATGGGACTCTATCGACAGGACTACTGCGGATGCGAATTTTCGCTCCGCGACGCAAGAAAATCTAAGTCATAAGGAATACCTATGAAACACATCAAAGCCGGTTACGTGTATCATCACGAACTGAAGAATTTTACCGCAGAAGACGCAGGTCGCCTCGACGTGATCAACATCGCCTTCGGGCTGGTGAGAGACGGAGCGGTCTACTTTCCGCATCCCGACGCGCTGGGTGAGCTTCCCCGCATCCGTGAAGCGAATCCCGCTCTGCGGATGGTCATCTCCGTGGGCGGATGGGGTGCGAGAGGATTCTCTCCCGCCGCCGCTACCGAGGAAGGGCGCAAGAAATTTGCCGCTTCCTGCCTCGCCCTTGCCGAAGAGTGGAAACTGGACGGTATCGACATCGACTGGGAATATCCCGGTCTGGATTGGGCAGGCATTGAGGCTTCCCCCGACGATAAGGTCAACTACACCCTGCTCCTGCAGGCTGTGCGAGACGCTTTCAACGAGGCAGGACACAGAGATTGGCTGCTCACCGTTGCGGTGGGCTGTGACCGCTATTTCATCCAGAACACCGAGATGGATAAGGTGGCGAAGATTCTGGACTACGTTTCGCTGATGACCTACGATATGCGAGGCTGCGGCGAGCCCTTTACGGGACACCACACCAATCTTCTTCCCTATGCGGACTGTAGCGAAAATCCCCGCGGACGGCGGTCGGTTCTGCACTCGGTCACGATCTACGAGGAGGCTGGCGTTCCTCGGGAAAAGCTGATCGTCGGCATTGCTTTTTACTCCCGGATGTGGAAAGACATTGAGAGCGAGGGCATCGGTCACGGGCTGCGCTCCAAGGCAGGTCCCGGCGACTACGGTCCCGGCTACAGCGATATTCTCCGTGACTACATGGGCAAGGGAAATTTCGTGGAGTATTGGGATGACGTTTGCAAGGCGCCTTATCTGTCCGACGGCGAGACCTTTATCTCCTACGATAACGAGCGTTCCATCGCGGAAAAGTGCAAGTTTGTGAAGGAAAACGGGCTGCTGGGCGTGATGTATTGGGAGCATTCGTGTGACGCGACCAGAACGCTGCTGAAGACGATTGATGAAAGTATGAAATAATAGCAAAACCGGTCGAGGCTTAACACCTTGACCGGTTTCGTTTAGTCTATCGCTAACCGTTGTAGGGCGGGAGCTTGCTCCCGCCGTTTTCTATCGCGTTGATCCAATTCTAATCGGGCCAATGCACTGAGATTACGTGTCATCAAAATCGCTTGACGGCGGGAGCAAGCCCCACGCCCTACGAGTTTGGTCAGACAATGGTTTGTGTAATAAATGCTTATTCCGACTTCTTCCCCAAAAGCCTTTCAAAAAATCCGGGCTTTTTCTCGGGCTGCTGTACCAATTGCAGTACTTCTTTTTCCAGATCCAAATCGCGCTTACTCTCCATGAGAGACGGGGCTTCTATAACCCAATTCTTCCAAAACTCCAATTTCTTTGAAGACATATCATATATCATACTCCCATACCTATCCGGATTCGAATAAACGCCTTTAAGAATATTAAAATAGCTCAAAGTGCTTTTTGCAATACGTCTTATCGCATCTTCATTCACAAATATAGCGATCGGTTCCCCGTTCAGCATCGAATACGGCATAATCGCATATATCAGCTCTCCTAAGCAGACCAGAGTATATTCTTCGGTGCTATAGACTTCGCGAATAATTCCGGCGTCCAAATATTCTTGTATTTGCCGATAAAATACCGCTTGTTCTTCGTTTAGTTCTCTGTTCATAAATTGTCTCTCTTTCCAAATAGTTTGCTGAATAAGTCCGGTTTCTTTGCCGTCATTACGCTGTGCATTTCCCGAATTTCGGATTCAAACGCAGGATTGATCTGGCTCTTCACGAAGCTTTTACGTTCTTCGATCCATTCTTTCCAAAATTGAACAGAATGAGTACTAAAATGATAGATCATTTGTCCATAGATTTCAACATTTTCAAGAATCTCATGTACGTAGGAACGATAACGCTTATCGCTTTTTGTAATATTTCTGATTGCTTCCTCATTCACGTATATCCCAATCGCATCATCGCCTACAGTTGCATATGGGACTACAATATAACATAGTTCGCCAAAACTTGCGATGGCATATAAATCGGTGGTGTAAACGTCTCGAAGGATACCTGCATCATAATAACCCTGCATTTTTTGATAATACGCCGTTTTGTCTAAATTCGGTTCTCTGTTCATAGATTGTCTCCTATGTGTTGAACAATTTAGTGTTAAAACTCACCCAATATACCCGATCAGCACCTTCAGCGTGTTCAGCACGCCGTCGCGATGAGAGCGCTCGTAGCCGTGAGAAGCGTACACGCCTGCACCGATGAGACCGTGTCTAATGTCCCAGCCAGCGCGGAGAGTGGCTTCCACGTCGGAGCCGTAGTAGGGATAGATATCCACCGCATAGTCGGCTTCCATCTTCTCGGCGGCGTTGATGAGTCCTGTGACCACATTGTAATTGTAGGGCCCGTGGCTGTCTTTTGCGCAGATGGAAACCTGTTTCTCAGTGCAGGAGAGCGAGCCGCCCACGCAGCCCATATCCACCGACAGACCTTCGGTCACGCCTGCGGGAACAGAAGCGGAGCCGCCGTGTCCGATCTCCTCGTAGACCGTCACATGACCGTACACGCGGCGATCGGGAGTAATACCCTCGTCCTTGAGATACTTGGCGTAGCCGAGGAGGATGGCGACGGACAGTTTATCATCAAGGAATCGGCTCTTGATGTAGCCGGAGTCGGTGATCTTCAGGCGCGGCTCGACACAAACGATGTCGCCCACGCGGATACCCAGCTTGGCGGCGTCGGAGGCGGAGCGAACGTCCTCGTCCAGCACCACCTCTACGTTATCGAAATTGCGGACAGTGGAATTATAACCGCCGTTGACGTGAACCGAGGCATTGGAAAGCTGGACGGTACCGGTGATGATGTTGCCGCTACGGGTGACGATGCGAACGTCCTCGGTCTCAATATTATGCGCGGACAGACCGCCCAGAGGGGTCATTTTCAGTCGTCCGTTGCCCTTGATCTCGGAGACCATTGCGCCGAGGGTGTCGAGATGGGTCTCGATGAGGATACCGTTGCCCTCTTCGCCGCCCAGATGGACGATCACTCCGCCCTTGACGGTGCGGGTGGGCGCATAGCCGAGGCGGGTCAGCTCCTCTGCAACGGCTTTGGCGGCGTTTTCGGTGTAGCCGGTAGGCGAGTCGATTGCGATGATGGTTTTCAGTTGTTCGATTATATAATCAACGTATGTATTGAGTTTGGTATTATCCATGGTTGGTTCTCCTTGAGGGTGTTTTTTACATTGTAGCACAAATTGGGAGAAATTGCAAGGGACTTACACAAATCCCTTGCCTTTTTGCATCTTTTGTGCTATAATCGTAGATACTACAAAGAAAAAAGGAATTTCTATACTATGGTAAATCCTCTTACCCTATTTCAAAGCGTACTTTTGCTTTTTCTTTTGATGATTCCCGGCTTCCTGCTTCGCAAGTTCAGAGTCGGCGGCGAGACACTGCCCCGCGATCTCTCCAATATCATCCTCTACGTGGCACAGCCTGCCATGATCGTGGTGGCGTTCATCCGCGACTTCGATAAGGAGGTCGCCTTCAACGCCGCAGGCGTGCTGATCTTCTCCTTCATCGCCCACGCGCTGTTCTACCTGATCGCGCGGATGCTGTTTCGAACCGCACCGCACAATATCGCCAAGATCTATCGCTTCGGCATCATCTTTTCCAACGCAGGCTATATGGGCATTCCGCTGATCAAGGCGATCTTCGATGACTCCGCCGCCATCTACGCCTCGGTCTATATCATCGCCTTCAACTTCTTCACCTGGTCGCTGGGCTGCCTTATCTACAGCGAGGATAAATCCTATGTGTCACCGAAGAAGATGTTCATCAATCCCGCTACCATCCCGATCTATATCGGCGTATTGCTCTTCCTGCTCCCCATCAATCAGTACGTTCCGGAGGTCGTGACCAACGCGCTGAGTATGTTCAGCAATACTGTCGCACCCATCTCCATGATGCTGATCGGCATGCTGCTTGCCGATGTGAAGCTGAAGACCGCTTTTGCTGACCGCTATCTGTGGGAGGCACTTGCCGTGCGTCTGCTGGTCTTCCCTGTACTGATCTGGGTGATCGTTTGGCTGATCTCCCTGACCGGTCTCTACGACAGCGAGATCGCAACCGCAGTCACACTGATCTGTGCCGCTACTCCCTCTGCCGCCGCAACGGGTATGTTTGCCACCAAGTTCGGCTGTGATACCCAGACTGCAAGTAAATTCGTTTCCATCAGCACCATCTTCTCTGTGCTGACTATGCCCGTCGTTGCACTGCTCCTGTATATCTGATCTCGCTCTTTCGGAGGTATTTTATGAAAAGAAAACTGATGCTGGGGCTGCTGATCAGCGCGCTTGCGCTACCACTAACCCTTCCTATATCTGCCGCCGAAGATACTGTGATGATCGAGCAGGAGAGCGAATGGTCCTACACCGTCACCGATAACGACGGCTTTGACTCGATGGATCCCGATTGGATGACGCTGGATTTCGATCCCGATTGGCAGATCAGGGTCGCCCCCTTCGGAGACCGTCTTGATCATACGCAGGCGGAAAAGTACGGATGGACCGGCGAAAACTACGGTATCTTTCTGCGGCAGACCTTCAAGCTCCGCTCGGCTACCGTAATGAAGGATATGCACTTCTACCTGCGGATCTATTACGACAACTCGGTCCACGTTTATCTGAACGGAACCGAAATCTTCGCCCATGACGACGGCGGCTCCGGCGACTGGGTAGACGATTATGTACTGATCGAACTGGACGACGTCTCTTCACTGCTGGAAAAAGGCGCGAATGTGCTTGCCGTCAGTGTTCACGACAATATGGGTGGAAGAGAGTTTGATCTCTCCTTCTTCGCTACCGTAGAGCCCCTGGACGAGGAGACCGTTTCCCCGCCCGATGAGCCTGATCAGCCTGATATTCCCAACAAGCCGGACGATCCCGACACGGGAGACGATCCCGTTGGGACGATGGCTCCCGAGGATTTCGGCAGCAGTCTTCCCTTCACCAATGCGCCGGTCTTAACCGATGATTCGCCTATCGTGACCGTTTACGTTACCGCCGAGCCTGTCGAAGCTGCACCTGCAGAGAAGGTCTCTTACACTGCACCGCTGGCAATGGTCGGAGGCGCGCTTGCGATCGCCGCATTGATGGTGATCACAGCGCTCCTTATCAGCCGAAGAAGAGGAAGGTCAGGTGGAACGCAATGACCCGCCGGCTTCTGCCCCTGCTTCTTCTGGGCACACTACTCCTGCCGATGCTCTCACCGCTGACTGCGCTTGCTTCTGACGGCTCGGTCTCTGAGCAAGAAGTAATCGACACGGGACTTCCCGTGCTCTATCTGCAACTGGATAACGGCGAGACCATCACCGACCGCGAGACCTGGAAGAGCGGCGTGATGCGCATCCGCAACACCGACGATTACTCCGCTTGCACCAACCGTTACACCGAGGAGGGCGGCGGAATCCGACTGAAGGGTCGCGGCAACTCCACTTGGTGGCAGTTTCAGACCCAGAAGCGTGCGTATTCGCTCAAGCTGGACGAAAAAACTTCCCTGTTCGGCATGGATGCCTCCAAAAACTGGACGCTCCTTGCAAACTACATGGATCGCTCCAATCTCCGCAATCTCTTCGCGTACAATCTTTCCGGCAGACTGGGGATGGAATACTGCGCGTCGTCTTTCGTCAACCTCTATCTGAACGGCAACTATCAAGGCGTTTATCAGCTCTGCGAAAAGCCGTCTGCTCCCATCGACGAATGGGAGGATCTGGGCGAGACACTGTCGGAGGCAATCATCTACCGAAATGACCTCAGCGGCAAGAAGGCCCAGGAGCTACTGGATGCGGCTACCGACGATCTTTCCTGGATGACCGAAAAGGTCTGGCGTGGCTATACGGTAGCGGATTATATTGATCTGTCCGATAAGAATCTCTACGGCAATTATCTGATCGAGTATGACTACTATTACGACGAGCCCAGCAAATTCCATACCAAATACGGCGTACCGCTGAATATCCGCTCCCCAGAAAACCTTTACACCAGTCAAAAGGCGATGAAGGAGCTGG
>JAFTPF010000017.1 GCA_017463445.1 Clostridia bacterium | reverse complement strand
GAAGCTCTTCTCCGACGAAAAGAAGATGCGCACCGAGCAGCTGCTTCTGACCTCTCCCGTCAGTCTGATGGGTATGGTGGCTGCGAAGTTCCTGGCGGCTTACACGGTGTTTGCCGCGACCTATCTGATCTCTTGCCTCGACTTCCTCTTGCTCTATCAGTTCGGAACCCCCAACAGCGCTATCCTGCTGGGCTCCTCGCTGGCGATCCTGCTGGCGGGTGCCGCTTGCATTGCCGTCGGTGTGTTCATCTCCGCGCTGACCGAGAACCAGCTGATCTCCGCGCTGGGTACCATGGCGATTCTGGTCTTCTTCGTGCTGACCTCTATCCTGAACGGGTATATTGATAACGCGGTGATCCGTTCGGTCATCAACTGGGTATCCATTATGGAGCGTTTCGTCAACTTTACCTCAGGTATTTTCGATTTCAACGCCATTGTGTATTACCTCTCCCTTTCCTTCGTGTTCCTCTTCCTGACCGTTCGCGTTTACGACAAGCGTCGCTGGAACTGATCCCGCTCTATCATAGTCTATAAAAGGAAAAGAAACATGGAACAGAAAAAACAAAGCAAGATCAAGCGCCGACTGCTGCATTCCGGACTTACTATTCTGGTTTTGCTTGCGGTGTTGGCGGTGAATATCGGCTTTACGGTTCTGTCTGAGCAGCAACTATTGCGTCTGGATATGTCGGGCGCAAGTTACAATGAGATCTCCGACGAGTCTCGGGCATTGCTGGACGAACTGAATGCCGAGGAAAACAATATCACCATCTATTTCCTGGCAGATGCGGACGAGCTTCGTAACACCTACCTGGATTACTCCAATACCTACTACAAAAATCTGGGCTACGACGCTACCACCAGCCTGTGGGGCATGAAGTATGTCTACGACATTGCGCTGGAATTTGCCAATCAGTATGATTTCATTTCGGTGAAGCACCTGCATCTGACCAAGGATGCCGAGGAGCTGGAGGTCTTCCGCTCCACGGTCGGTACTACCCTCACCAAGCAGGATGTAATCATCGATAACTACACCAGCGAAAAGGATGAGGACGGCAACGACGTACTGGACGAGAACGGCGATCCCGTGATGCACCACAATTTCCGCATCGTCAAGCGGGATACCTTCTTCGTGTTTGATTCCGATACCTCCTATGTCTACGGTTTCCAGGGCGATCTGCGCTTTACCGCCAACATCCTGTCTCTGGCAGGTGCTAATCCCACTGTATACTTCGTCACCGGACACGGTGAGCCTGTAGGCGATTATACCACAGGCGAGTTTTCCTCCTCCGGCGACTACGGCGAGGCGCAGGAGTTGCGCGATCTCTTCTTCGATGCCGGCTTTACCACCAAGAAGATCGACCTTACCAAGGAATACGAGACGCTCTTCAGCGATGAAAGCGCGCGGATATTGGTGATCTACGGTCCCGAAACCGATTATGCAGGCGAGGCAGCCGTGGCTTCCGGCGGGGTCAACGAGATCGCGATGATCCGTCACTTCCTGGTGCAGGAGGATCACCATCTGATGGCATTCCTGGACGATACGAAAGAGTCGCTCACCAATCTGGAATCCTATCTGTACGATTACTGGGGCGTAGCCTTTGAGGATGCGCTGATCAAGGACAGCGGCAAGAACAGTCTTTCTGACGACGGCAAGAGCTTTTTGGGCGTTTACGAGACCGACGAATACAGCGTAGGCATCAATTTGACCAATCAGCTCACTGAGCTGGACTCTCAGCCCCGTGCGGCGTTCGTGGGTGCCAGACCCCTGACGCTGGACCCCAGCTTCACCCAGTCTATCGGTTACAGTGAAATGTACGCTTCGCTGGTAGCGGGGGCTGTGTTCCTGGCTCCCGAAGGCACATCGCTGGTGGCAGCCGACGGTTCTGCCGTTTCCGAAGAGGATCAGGGCGGCGCGATCCTGGCGGCACTCACTTACGAGTCCCTTATGAACGAAGAGAATGACGAGGTGGTGACCTACGTCTTCACTTGCGGCGGCACGGGCTTTGCTTCCAACGAGCTTCTCGGCAGCAATACCTACGCCAACCGCGATGTCCTGTATTATACCATGCGTCTGATGAGCCGCGATACCGTCCCCTTTGAGATTGACTTTAAGGTGATGGACAGCGAAGGTCTGGACGATATTACCGAGACCGAGGCCCTGTCCTGGACCATCATCCTGTGCAGTCTGATCCCTGCAGGCTCGCTGGTGATAGGCACTGTGGTCTTCATCAAACGCCGTCATAGCTGAGGAGGATAGTGACTATGAAATTGACACAACGTAAATCCTTCCGCTACGGCGGTGCGGCGATCGGCCTTACTGCCGCCGTGGTTGCGGTGGTGGTGGTCTTTAACGTGATCGTTTCCGCTATCTTTTCGGCAGTGGGCGAAAAACTGGATATGACTGCCGACAACCTGTTCGAGCTGTCCGATACTGCAAACGAGCTGCTTGCTGATCGGGGAGACCATGAGAATCAGGTGACCATCTACTTTATGGCAGACCGCGATCAGCTGAATCAGCCCGCGTCTTCCGGCAATCACTATAGTGATTACTCTGCCTGGGGGATGAAATATATCGTCGAGCTGGCAGAAGAGCTGGCAGAGCGCCACTCTTATATCAACGTGGAGTATATCGATCTGAATACCGAGGGTAACAAGATCAAGTCCATCGTAGGAAAAGCGTATTATGAATCGGAGGACCGTTCTTTCGGCGTTACCTCCGTCCTCATTGATAATTATATGCCCCTTTTGGATAATCACGGCGATATCGTATACAACGATAATACAGGCGAACCGCAGGAGTATTGGCACAACTACCGTTTGTATAACCGAAACTCCTTCTACGGATTCAATTCCAGCTACTACGCAACCTCCTTCAAGGGGGAGTACCGCTTGATCTCTGCCATCCTCTCGGTAACCCAGAGGGTCGCTCCTACCGCATATCCTACCGCATATTTTATCACCGGACACGGTGAGGCGGTGGGTGAATACGAGATCGGGGAAGAGAACGACGATTACGGCTCTGCCGCTTATCTCTGGAATCTCCTGCGAGACTGCGGCTATCAGATCCGCAAGATCGATCTACAGTACGAGGATTTTGATCACACGGGAAACGCTGTTGCCATTATCTTCGGTCCCGAGACCGATTATATTTCCTCCGATTCCTCCAATGACGGGGAACTGGAAAAATTGCAGAAATTCACCGAGACCTCCGGCAATTCGCTGATGGTCTTCCTAAACCCGGGGATCCGCTCTCTGCCCAAGCTGGAGGGCTTCCTGGAGGAGACTGCCGGTGTGGATTATCTGGATGCCAAGCTCAAGGATGACGGCTCTGCCGGCATCCATGTGGACGGCTACGGTCTGGTGGGCTCCCGCGCCCAGGGCAGTGATTTGCTCTCTCAGCGGCTGACCGCGGTGGACGGCGACGAAAAGATGATCTTCCGTAACACCCGTCCCATCCGTGTGACCGACCCCTCCAA
This sequence comes from Clostridia bacterium, assembly GCA_017463445.1. GTDB lineage: Bacteria > Bacillota > Clostridia > Oscillospirales > CAG-272 > CAKSQF01. Next base: position 8,138 of record JAFTPF010000017.1, on the reverse strand, counting down.
GGCGTCGGCGATCTATACCGTTCCCGCCTCCTCTTACGCCGATGCCGGAGATGCCGAGCAGGTCAAGACGGGCGACGCTCTGCTGACCTTCAGCACCGTGTCCGAGGGCTCTTATCTGCTGGCGGCAGGTACCACGATGCTGGCGCACTCGAATTATACCGATCGGGCGGAATACGCCAACCGTGAGGTACTGGTGGCTGCGATGGGTCTGATGTCGGGCGATGATTCCGCACACGAGCTAAGCGATAAGGTCATTCCCAACGAGGGGCTGAACATTACCACCGCACAGGCGACCCGTTGGACGGTGATCTTGTCGGTTGCGCTGCCCTCGGTGATCGCGGTGCTGGGACTGGCGGTCAATATAAGGAGAAGATATTCATGACAAGTCAAGCGATCAAAAAAAGCAATACGGTCAAGAAGAGCATACGGTTGATGTGCATCCTGGCAGCCGTCTTCGTAGTGCTGCTGGCAGGTTACTTCATCATCAGCCCCATGCTGGAGGATGAGGAGGCTGTTGCCGAGGCGGTAGTGTACGATCCCATCTGGGAGAGCGAAGTGGCTTCCACCAACGGACGCGTACTGATGTACCCTCACTACGAGCGTACCTCTATCAAAATGATCTCCATTCATAATCCCGATAACGCCGTGTACGGTCAGCAATACGTGGATTGGGGCTTCTATCAGTACGACGGTCCCGAAGAGAACGAGAATGATCTGATCCCGGGTGATTTTTACCTGATTAATTACGAGTATGCTCCCTACGACAGTACCATGCTGTCCAACGTAGTGGTTGGTGCCGGATTTGCTCTTTCCACCTCTCGCGTGGAGGATCATTGCGACGATTACAGCCGCTACGGTCTGGACTTTGCTGACCCTGAAGATGCTATTTCCGTAACAATGGAAACCACTGACGGCAAGACTTACACCTATTACGTCGGCGACAAGACTCCCTCGGGCAGCGGTTACTACGTTCGCGTGGCGGGCGAGGACAAGCTGCTCTCTACCGGTGAGACTATGGAGCGGGATTCTGTCTACACCCTCTCTCCCAATAATTTGGAAGCGGCGATTCTCTCTTCCCCTGTAGAGCTGGTGACGCCTACGCTGACGCTCCCGGTTGATACGCAGACTGCCGGGTTGTTTGAGGCATTCTATATCTGGAGACATGAGGACGAATATATCTACGAACACGAGAACGAAGACGGTACCGTGTCCCAGAAGTATTCCCCTGCCATCAGCGTAAAACCGCTCAATCAGTCCAAGGATCCCTTTGCACAGTACGCAGGTCTCAGCGTCTACTACGCGGCCTCTCATCCCGGATACTATATATCCACTCGATTTGAAACGCTTTCCTCCCTCTTTGCCGATTTTAAGGGTACCGAGGTGATGGAGCTGGCGTCGCTTATCACTGACGCAGAGGGCGAATCCTATTACGGCTTTGACGATGCCACTCGTGAAAAGTACGGTCTGGGCGCAGATCAGATCAAGTATACCGTTCGCCTGGTTTCTCAGGGCATCGAGAACGATGTTTACTTCAGCGAGCTGCAGGAAGAATCCTATTACTATGCCTACTCGCTGGTATTCAATACCATCTGTAAAGTCACCGTAGCCGACGCTTACTTCCTTCAGTGGGAGGATCAGGCGTTTTTGATGAATCAGCTGGTGTATCTGGGCATCGATAAGTGCGATTCCATCAAGATCAGTGGCAGTTACTACGCGCTGGGCGTGGATGAAAACGGCAGAACCGGTCTGCAGGAGATCAATGAGACCTATCAGCTGACCGGTACCGGTAACAACCTGGTGGTCAATACCGCCGACGGCGTTACACTGGACACCGCCGAATTCAGAGAGTTGTATCAGATCCTGATCAGTATCGCAAACCGCGGCAAGGTCAGCGATGAAGAGGCGGCAGAGGCGATGAAGAACGCTCCTGTGGCTACCATCGAGGTCTCCTCTCGCCGCAGTGTGGTCTATAAGACAGATTCCAACGGAAACAGCACCAACGAAGAGGATTACGTTCTGGAGAGCGTTTCCAAAAAGTTCCGCTTCTATCAGTTGTCCGACGGACGGCTCTTCTGTACGATCGAGGAGATCAACGCCGACGGCACCTCTTCCGGGGAAACAGGCAGCTTCTATGTGCTGTCCTCCCGTCTGGAGCAGCTGTTCGTTGCAACTCAGGATCTGCGCGACGGTCTGTCCATCAATGAAAAAGACAGATATTGATCCTCGGATGCCGTCTGTGACGATCATTATCTCCATTACCGAAAGGAGGCGTTCGTATGCGCTCTCAATCGCTTGTTAAATTACTGGCTCTTCTGCTGATCCTACTGTTTTCCGTCACCGCCTTCACGGGCTGCTCAAATGCTGCTATGGAGATCGGCGACCAGGAGGTCTCCTACGATCTGCTCCGCTATTTCACAATGAACTATCGGAACGATCTGGGGTACACGGCGGAAGAATACGCTGCCGATCCCACTAAGGGTGAGGAGCTGCAGTCGCTGGTTCACGAGCAACTCAGAGAGGTTATGGCTTACCGCGCGCTGATGGAGGAGTTTGATCTGGAGCTGACCGACGAGGAGAAAGAAAGCGTTCAGACTTCGCTGGAGGAGTTGAAGGCGAATTATGCCGACACCGCATCCTACGAAGAGGCTCTGGCAGAGGCATATCTTACCGAGGCGGTCTACAAGGAGCTGTTGGAGATGCAGCTGTACGCACAGAAGGTCTACGACCATCTGACCTCGGCGCGGCACAATCTGATCCCCTCCGACGACGCTACCGTTGACGCGGATATTGCCGCAGGCAATTTCTTCTCCGCCGAATATCTGTATATCTACTATGTGGAATCCGACAAGGACGAAAAGGTGGCGTTTGCCGATACGCTCTATAAGGAGCTGCAGGCAGGAGCATCTATGCGCGAGCTGGATGATCGGTACGCTACGGAATACGGTCTGTCTATGGAATATGTGGAGCTGGGGGCATTTACCTACACCCAGCAAGCCGAGGAGTTTGAGGAGCTGATCCTCTCTTTGGAGGAAGGCGAGTGCGCCGCACCCGTGGTTCGGGGAGACGGTATCCTTATCGCCCGCCGACGGGCTCTGTCTATGGATTTTGTCAACGAGAATTACAGCGATATCGTTCAAAGCTACAAGGAACGGGAATTCGCCTATTACATTCGTGATTACGGCGAAAAGATGAAGATCGCTTATCAGGGCGACTACAAGGATCTGGTTCTTTGGGAAATGGAATAACCTGCAAAAGAGGCTCTGCGGAGCCTCTTTTGCGTTGGGCGGAGTTGCGAGCAAAGCTTGAGCGGGCACGCGTAAATATGAACAGTCTGCAAAAAAATGCAAATAGGGCTGAAAAACTATTGACAGATTTGACAAGTTATGCTATACTGGAATCAATAAGAGGCGAAAACTCACACGCCCCTCCTCCCGCCTCTCGCGGGAGTTTTTTGCTTGAAAGGAGAACCGTTATGAAATTTACCCGAACCGTCACCGCACTGCTGCTGGCGGGACTTCTGCTTCCCACCGTTGCCGCTTGCGGCGGAACTATCGTTACCGTTGGCAACAAGAGAGAAGACGAGTCTGATGAAGATTTGACTACCGAGCTTACGACTACCGCCCCTGTTGCTACCACTACTCCCGATAGATTTCCCGAAAAACTGCCTTCTTCTACCGTTAATTTCGTGGAAGAAGGATGTCAAGGCGAGGATCTGATCGTCAACGTCGCTTATGTGGAAGGCCCCGTTGGTGCCTATGTGCAGCGTTCGCTGAAGGCGGACCCGCTGGACGAGAGCATCGTGGACCTCATGACGCTGGAGCGTGATCATCGGCTGAAGATGCAAATTGGACTGGAGCTGAGGATCGAGCAGGTCTCCTCCATCGACGGGATGGAAAGCGCGCTGGGGACTGCCCTGATGGCAGGTACATCCGAGTACGACCTGCTGGCGGGCTATCAGTATTATGCGTTGGGAATGGCGACCAAGGGCTATCTCCTGAATCTGGCGAATCTGGATCAGTTCGACGCCAACTACATTGATTTCGAAGCCCCCTATTGGGCGACCGCATACAACAACGCCATCAATCCAACGGGGTCGTACTTCTGGATCACCGGCGATCTTGCGCTGAACTATCTTGGCGGAATGTACGGTACCTTTGTAAATACCATGCTCTACGGTGACAAGTTGGAGAGCTTGTACGGCTCGATCTACCAGATCGCCCGAGAAGGCAAGTGGACGATGGATCTGCTGACCGAAATGGCGGCTGCGTGCTATATCGACGACGGCGATATTGTTAACGAACCTGATTCCGAGGACACCTACGGCTTCGGTTACGAGAAGAACGACATGATCGACGCGCTTGCGCTGGGCATGGGCGTGCTGTACACCTATACTGTATCCGATACCGGGGAGACATTTTTTACCTTCAATAATACCCACAGCTTTGATATTTCCGACAAAATCTATACGATCACGCACCAGTCGACCTCCTTTGAATACGCCGATTCTGATGCCGATAACCTGATGTGGGCGTTTGCCGACGGAAAGCTGATGTTTACGGTCAATCAGCTCCGCCAAGCGGAGCAATATCTTGCGGGGAGGGATGATTTCGTAGTCGTTCCCGTGCCCAAGTACGATAAGGATCAGACGAGCTATATCACACCCGTTCATGAGGGCTGTACTGTTTTCGGCATCACTTATTGCACGCCGAAGGTTCGGCAGACCGCCGCCGCACTGGAGTTTTTGTGTGCCTACAACAGCCGCGACGCGATGCCGCAATATTACGAAACGCTGCTATCTAAGCAGTTCAGACGCGAAAACGATGCGCCAGAGATGATCGATCTGATCCACGGTAGTGCTACCACCGATTTCGGATACGCTTGGAGCCGCTCGATGAGCGATCTCGGACACATCTATCGGGAATGCGCAAAGATCGAGAGCAAGGATGTGAAACGCAAGATCATTGATTGGGAAACGCAATTGGAGGAGATTCACGAACGTCTGAAGATCCATTCCTTTAATTAACGAACAAACATAAAAAATCGAGGCGAAAGCCTCGATTTTTTATGTTTGCGGTTTACCGTCCGCCTCTCTCGTCAGCTCAAACCAGAAGGTAGAGCCGTAGCCGTTACTGCTCCGTACACCCCAGGAGCCGCCGTGAAGCGATACGATGGATTTGACGATGGACAGCCCCAGTCCGGTTCCGACGGCGGAGCGTTTATGCTCAGCGTCCACCTTGTAATAGCGGTCCCAGATGTCGTGTAGTTTGTCCTGGGGAATGCCCGCGCCCGTGTCGGTCACCTCGATCCGCACCCGGGCGGCGGTGGTGATCTGACGGATCGTGATCCTGCGGTCGTCGCCCGTATAGGTCAGGGCGTTGTTGATCAGATTATTCAGCGCACGCACCAGCATGGCGCGGTCGCCGTCAACCGTTGCTTCGCGGTCGATCTGTAGGGTGAAGTGGTAGCCGCGGCAGGTCGCCAGCGTCTCGTAGGTGGCGACACTCTCCCGCAGCATCTCGCTGATGGAGAAGGGGAAGGGGATCGGTGTCAAATTGCCGCTCTGGATCTTGGAGATCTCCAGCATATCGTTGACCAGCGAGGTAAGTCTCGCGCTCTCGTCGATGATGGTCTGCAGATTCTCGGGAGTGATCTCGCCCGGCAGGTCGCGCATGACCTCGCTGTAGCCCGAGATCAGGGTCAGGGGCGTGCGCAGATCGTGGGAGACGTTGGCGATCAGCTCGCGGCGCAGATCGTCCACCTTGGCAAGCTCGGCGGAGGCGTGGTTGAGGGTGGCCGCCAACTCGCCTGCCTCACGGTAACTGCCCTTTTCGGGGAAGTGATAGCTGTAATCGCCTGCCGCCAGCCGATGGGCGCCTTTGTTGATCTGTTCGATGGGGCGCGCTACCGTACGGGCGATGAAGATCGCCAGCAGGATCGCCAGCAGGATCAGCAGGACGGACACCGCGATCAGCACGAAGAAGATGGTGTCTCGGGCGGCGGAGATGGGCGTGATCACCGTTTGGATCACCAATGCGGCGGTGACATCCTCTTCAATTTCAAAGAGTGCGGTGTAGATCACCATCTCCACGGTGTCGTCACTGTTTCGATCACCGTCGGACGGAGGATCGTTGGGGGCACGGGATGGTACGGAGGGCGGTGCGCCTTCTTCTCTTGGGTCGTGGGGGTGGTTCGTGCCGATTTCGACGGTCTGCAGGCTTGTCCCGCCTTCTGCTTCTGCCAGCGCCGCCAGCTCCATACAATCTTCGGCGGTAAGCTGGCGCCCTATATTCCCCAGGGGAGAATAGGATGCAAGCCGCGTCAGGTTGCCCGTTTCGGGATAGAACAGCAAGACGCTCAGATCGTTGCCCGCCGCGATGGAGTCGGCTTGGGTGTACAACTCCTCATCCCCTGCCGCCGCGATGATGGAATCAGCACTGTCCCCCAGACGGCTCAGCTTGATACCGCGGTAGATCTGATCTAAAAAGACCACCTGCATCAGCCATAGCAGTCCCATGGCCAGGATGGTGAAGAGCAACAGGGCGGCGAGTATCTTGACCCGCACCGAGAGTCCCCGTCGGCGGCTTCCGACGGGAGCGGATGCGGGAGCCGGTCGGATGTGGGAGTTGTCGGTAGCGGTCTTAGGTGCCTTCAAAGCGATAGCCCACTCCTCTCAGGGTGACGATGAACTTGCTGTATGGGCCCAGCGAATGGCGAAGGAGCTTGATGTGGGTGTCCAGCGTGCGGTCATCGCCGTAGAAGTCGTAGCCCCAGACCTCGCAGATCAGCTTCTCCCGGGTTAGGGCGATATTTTTGTTGCGGATCATGTAGAAGAGCAGCTCGTATTCCTTGGGGGAAAGATTGGCGGCTTGCCCGTCCACCGTGACGATGCGAGCGGTGAAGTCTACCGACAGTCCTTCCTGTCGGTAGATCTCTTTTTGCTGGACGGCGGAGCTGCCTGCGGTGCGCCTCTGGATCGCCTCGATGCGTAGCATCAGCTCCTTGGGGGAGAAGGGCTTGACCACATAGTCGTCCACGCCCAGCTGAAAGCCGCCGATGCGGTCGTACTCTTCGCCTCGGGCGGAGAGCATAATGATGGGGACGTCGCTGTGCTTGCGGATCTCTCGGGATGCCGACAGACCGTCCAGCAGGGGCATCATGATGTCCATCACGATCAAATCGAACTGCTCTCTGCCAAAGCGATCCAACGCCTCCATTCCGTTGCCTGCTTCCACTACGGTATGTCCCTCGTATTCCGCGTATTTGCGGATCAGGGTGCGGATCTTATCTTCATCGTCCACGATGAGTAATTTTGCCATAATATCTCCTTTGGTTGAGTACCCGAAAACGGGAAGAGCCGACGGAGATCCGTCGGCTCTTGAAAAGCCAACCGGCTTTCATTTTCGGGATTGGTTCAAGCGATCAGCCGGCACCCTGCTGTCCCAGGATCAGATCCACCACGATGGTGGTGCTGTGATCCCGCTGGACGGTGATCTGGATCTGGTCGCCTGCGTTGTAGCTGCTCAGTGCGGTGAGCACGTCGGAGTTCTCGGTGATCTCCACGTTGCCCACGAAGAGGATGCGGTCGCCAAACGCCAGCTCTTCACTGCCCTCGGCGTAGCCTGCCACCAGAGAGGTGTCGTAGATATACACGCCGGAGATGACCTGGGTGTGCTCGCGTCCCCAGATGTCCTTGTAGGTGGAGGTGGCGTAGTCCTTCAGCTTGGGGTAGTATTCGTCGTCGAAGACATAAGAGGAGTTGGACTGGTTGACCGTAACTACGGTGATGCCCAGACGGGGACGTCCTGCAACGTATCCCACCTCGATCAGCTGGTTGGCTACTTCCAATACGGTGTTGATGGGGATGGCAAAGCCGATGCCCTCTACGCTGTCGCCGGTGGATTTGGCGTTGACGATGCCGATCAGCGAGCCGTTGGTGTCGAAAAGACCGCCGCCCGAGTTGCCGTGGTTGACGGCGGCGTCAATCTGGATCAGCGACATTGCCTGCCCCTCAACGGTGATGTCACGGGTGAGGCAGGAGAGGATGCCGGTGGATACGGTGTTGGACAGTACGCCCAGCGGGTTGCCGATGGCAATGACCGTCTCGGCAAGCTCCAGCTCACTGCCGCGTGCGGTGATGG
>JAFTPF010000027.1 GCA_017463445.1 Clostridia bacterium | reverse complement strand
TATCCTTTACCTATTTCAATAACGCCCGGCACGCGAAACAGGTAGTGAAAAACTCCACTTCGCTTCGCTTCGTTTCGTTTTTCACTACCTGTTTCTTTCATTCTATTGTTTTTTCTTTACCCCAACTATTGACAAAGAGCCCTTAATTCTTCCACAACATTCGGTCTCCATTTGACTTTTTGAACGAGCCATTCGCATGGAAACTCCTTGCACAAGCCGCAAAACTGCACCTTATGCTCTCTTGCGCATTTGTGGATTGGACAACCACGAGATTGCGCCCATTCTTCGCAATGACCGTCCGATTCTATGCATCCTTTGCATATGTCTGCCGTTTTTTTCGGACAGTCAACACAACATTCACCGCAAGCCGTGATAAGCTCGAAATTTGTTGTATGCTTCATTTCGATATCAATCCTTCAAAACAACGCCGTAGACAAATACCGTTCTCCCGTATCGGGCAGGAGAACCACGATGGTCTTCCCTGCGCTCTCAGAGTGCTTTGCGAGCTCCACAGCCGCCGAAAGCGCTGCGCCCGAGGAAATTCCCACGAGTACGCCTTCGAGCTTTGCAAGGGCGCGTACAGCCTCATATGCCGCCTCGTCGGTGATAGGTATTACTTCGTCAATAACAGAGGTATCGAGAATCACGGGAACAAAGCCTGCACCGATTCCCTGCAATCTGTGTGCGCCTGCCTTGCCGCCGGACAGAACGGCAGAAGTTGCAGGCTCGATTGCGACCACCTTCACAGCAGGATTCTGCTCCTTGAGATAGCGTCCCGTTCCCGTAACCGTTCCGCCGGTGCCTGCGCCGGCTACGAATATATCCACCGTGCCGTCGGTGTCAGCCCAGATCTCGGGACCCGTGGTGGTATAATGAGCGCGGGGGTTGGCAGGATTCACAAACTGCCCCGCTACAATAGCACCTTCGATTTCTTTTGCAAGCTCATCTGCTTTTGCGATTGCTCCGTTCATACCTAATTTGCCATCGATGAGGATTACCTCTGCGCCATATGCCTTCATCAGCCGCTGACGCTCTACCGACATCGTATCGGGCATCGTGATAATCACTCTGTAGCCTTTAGCGGACGCCAGAGCGGCGATTCCGATGCCGGTATTGCCGGAGGTAGGCTCGATGATCGTGCCACCGGGAGCCAGTCTGCCGCTCTCCTCAGCGTCGGTGATCATGGACAGAGCCACCCGATCCTTTACCGATCCCGCAGGGTTCATACACTCCAGCTTGGCAAGAAGGGTAACGTTCAGGCCGTTTTCTTGTTCGATATGGGATAGTCTAAGCAGAGGGGTCTTCCCTACCAGCTCACTAACAGAATGATAGTAGTTCATTGGATGCTCCTTTGAATGTGAGTATGGTTTCATCATAGCATATTGCGGTCGTTTTGTCAAGAAAAAGAAACCGCGCCGAAGCGCGGTTTCAGCGTTTCAAAAAAGTAACACGGCAAATCGAGAGGAGGGCGAAACCATCTTAAACGCCGAATGTTTTCCATAGTTGCGCATAGCGCAACTCTATGCCTCATCGAGCTCTTCACCCACTTCCTTGGCTATCGGCATTCTGAATTTATACTATATCGACAGACAGAAACCGCGCCGAGGCGCGGTTTCTGTATATTTTAGTAATTCTCAGCCTTAATCTGGAAGTAGCTCTGAGGATGTGCACATACGGGGCATACCTCGGGAGCCTTCTTGCCTACGCAGATGTGACCGCAGTTTGCGCACTGCCAGATCACGTCGCCGTCACGAGAGAAGACCAGTCCGCCCTCGATGTTGGCGATCAGCTTGCGGTAACGCTCCTCGTGTTCCTTCTCGATAGCAGCAACGCCGTCAAAGAGCGCTGCGATGTGGTCAAATCCCTCTTCACGAGCGACTTTGGCAAACTCTGCGTACATATCGGTCCATTCGTAGTTTTCGCCATTTGCGGCGTCTGCCAGATTCTCCAGCGTGGAGGGGATACCTCCGTGAAGCAGTTTGAACCACAGCTTTGCGTGCTCCTTCTCGTTGGCGGCAGTCTCGGCGAAGATAGCGGCGATCTGATTGTAGCCGTCCTTCTTTGCCTTGGAGGCGTAATAGGTATACTTGTTGGTAGCCTGCGATTCGCCTGCGAAGGCGGCCATCAGGTTGGCTTCGGTTCTTGATCCTTTGAGTTCCATAAGTGTATTCCTTTCATAAATAAAATAATTCCGTGTGATTTCGTCAGCTTGCTTTGCTCTGACAGGACGAGCATACGCATTGAATGTTCAGCTCGTAAGAGAGTATACCCACGTTCAGCGACTTTTCAATCATCGATTTCAGCGAATCCAGCTCCACATCGGCAATCGAGCCGCACTTCACGCAAATGGCGTGATCGTGGGGACGGATCGTCTTGTCGTAATGATCAGGCTGCCCCGGAAAATGGAGACGGACGATGGTCCCTTCGTCCGCCATCTGACCGAGGTTGCGGTAGACGGTTCCCATGGAGATGTTGGGCATCTCTTTCTTAGCTTCCAGATAAAGCTCCTCTGCGGTGGGGTGGGTCTCGGACTGCTCCAGCAGCTTGCGGATCATCAGTTGTTGTTTCGTCATTGGCTCACCTCTTTTAAGAATGATTCTTATTTCTGTTCTTATTATACAGTAAGAAAAAAGATCTGTCAAGAGGGTTTCGAAAGTTTTTTATTCATCTTCTTTCTTTATCTCCATTCTTAAAATATTAACCATAAAATTATCTATGTCAACACTTCCATCTACAACTAAATCCACTGACTTGATAGGTTGTTGAACTTTAAAATAATATTCTTCTGCAGGTATCCATAAATTTTCCCATAAATGGCGTTTCACTTCACCATCACGTTCAATTCCACGTAATAACCTAAGTGCAGGGGGTATGTCTATCCATATTTTAAAGTCATAGTAACTAAATAAATCATCTATTAAGGAATAGCAGCCTTCAACAATAACTACACCTCCAGCAGATATATAATGCCATTCATTCAATTTATCCAGATCCCAGTCGTATATTTGATATATTGCTGACTGTTCATTACATAATGGCGTTAATACTTGAGTTTTAATACGATTACAATCGCATAACCATCCAATCTCATTAAATGATGCCGCTCTTTGCTTAGATGTTTTATAAAAATCATCCATATGAATAACCGTGATGTTATCAGGATCTATTTTTCTTAATATTTCCGCAAATGTACTCTTTCCTGCTCCACCACCGTCATCGATCCCAATTAACATAGTTTTATCAATTAATTTTTGCTTAAGATTATTTTATATAAATCTTTTATATTATAAACCATTGTTATCTCCTACATATAGCTTTTGATTGTGAAAATACAAAGTACATAGAACAGAAAACAGATTACATCTATTTAAAATGTACCGCCTAATATCATAGCATCACTGTTTCATGTCGGGTTTCAATTTACTCGATTCCACTAAAACACTACAATCTACTATCTGTCAAGTCGACTAATCAGCCATGATTTTTTACTCGGCTAGTTTATAATGATAAAAAAGTTCGCATAATTAAATGTCCTAATAACATGTGAATATCTTCAGTAATTTGCATATCGTCTATATTGCCGCAAAAAACGGTAGGAATATAATCATTGAGACATATAAAATTAAATTTTTATGAAGAAATTACATGACGAAGAAAAGTATACAGAAAAACTGCAATATACTGCCCAGTACCACGAAAATATGGAAAATCGAGTGCAGATAGCGTTTATTGATCTGATAAAAAACTACGCCGAGGCAGTAGATGATACCGCCGCCCAGGAGGAAGGCACTTCCCCACAAGCCCAGCACCCGGAAGGTGGGAACGATGCAGACCAAAATACACCATCCCATAACGAAATAGCAGATCATGGACAGAACATTATACTTATTCAGATCAATCGCTGTAAATGTGATGCCAAGCGCCGCGCTTCCCCATACAAAACCGAAGATGGTCCAGCCCAGCCATTCCGAATACGAACGCACCGTGACTAGTGCGACGGGCGTATAGGTCCCCGCGATCAGAAGATAGATGGAGCAGTGGTCAATAATCTGGAAGACCTTCTTCGCCATCAGACGAGGAGAAAGCCCGTGATAGACGCTGCTCATGGTGTAGAGAATGATCATCGTACCACCGTAGATCGCACTGCTGATCACGCCCCAGACGTTGTGATGGAATGCCGCCATCAAAACGCAGAGCACGGTGACTGCCGCACCTACTGCACCGCCCACGATGTGGGAGACCATATTGAAAATTTCTTCTCCCTTGGTATAATCGGGAAGCTGTCGTTTGGATAGAGGAGTTCTGTGCATATATATTTCCTTTCTGTGATCTGGCAGGAACTAAATAAACAAAAAGCCGACGCTCTCGCATCGGCTTGGTTGGTGGAGCATAGGGGACTTGAACCCCTGACCCCAACACTGCCAGTGTTGTGCGCTCCCAACTGCGCTAATGCCCCGTGCGGATAGTATAGCATAGTTTCCCCTGATTGTCAAGGACTACGGTAAAATTTTTCGAATTTTTTTGCATCTTTGAAAACGGTCTGAGCGATTGACAACAGCTGTCTTTCGTGATATAATCAGAGGCAGTCTGCACACCGAGGGAGGAAGTCTATGAGGACGCATAGCCATAATATCCGCACGACCGTACAGTGTGCGCTATTTGCCGCCCTGCTGTCGGTTTCCGCATGGATACAGATCCCGGGCGCGGTTCCCTTCACTCTCCAGACCATGGCGATCTGTATCACCGCAGGCGTGTTAGGGACTGCCAAGGGAATGGCTTCTCTATTGATCTATCTGGGACTGGGTGCAATAGGGCTTCCGGTCTTCTCCGGATTTGCCGGCGGGATCGGCGCGCTCTTTGGCGCGACCGGCGGATTTATCTTTGGATTTGTGCTGACCGTCGTCGTCATCGGCGTCGGCAAGCGGCTGTTTGGACGCAGTAAGATTGCGCTGACGCTGTCGATGGTGCTTGGCGTCGCCCTCTGCTACGCGGCGGGAGCGGTGTGGTTTGCCGCCGTTTACGCCACTCGCGGAGAGGCAATGAGCCTATCTGCCGTACTGTCTGCATGCGTGCTGCCCTTTCTCCTGCCCGAGTTCGCCAAGATCGCCGCGGCTGTGGCGATCACGCTGAGACTTTGGAAGATCGTGGAGCAGTAAATCTATAGATGAGAAATCCCCCGAGCGTGCTCGGGGGATTGTGGTTAGGATTGGTGGCTGAAGTATTCGGCAATGCCTTCCACTTCGATTGCAGGAACGTAGGTTTTCGCGTACAGCGGCTCACCGTCATCGTTTTCGCCGATGTATTTGTAGAAAGCATAGAAGGGGATAGTATAATGCTTTTCGGAATTTCTTTTTGTAATGTCTTCAATATATTCCAAATCGACGTAATCATAATCAGTAAAATCCACTAGCGGTTGGGATTCTGATTCTTCCGCATAGCAAATGGGGCAAGCGTGATAACCGCCGAATACGTAGCCTTGCGCTAAATACTCTTCTGCTTTTTCCAAGGGAAGCGTTTTGGCTTTTCCGCCAACACCGTATAGTTCGGTGGCGGGGACGCGCAACTTAACGTAATCAATATCGACCTGTGTCAAAAGATCGTCGCTTAGCAAGCTCTGCGATCCGCTAGTCCGATCCAAATTGTTAAAATACAGACCGATATAATCCGATCTCGGTCTACTCGAGGTTGCATTAAATGGGTGATCTGATTCATTATAAAAATAGACATATATACTTTCGGCTATTTCTTTGTTGTTTCTATAAAAGCGAACGATCTTTACATCAGTGAATGTATCGTCAAAAACAGTGAATAATTTTTCTTTAATGCTTTGAAGCGAAGCAATTATTTCATAATCACTCTGTCCTTGATGGATTGCTACTAGTTCGCCATCCAGGTAAACTTGCTCATAATATTGATCTTGTCTATAACCAATTTCATTAGAATACAATCTTTGAACTGTACCAATATGTCCACGATATTCATTCTCCTGGTCAAGATACTTCATATAAGTTATTCCAATAATAGAATCTTCATCCACAGAAGGTTCAGTTGTCCGAAAAGGATGTTCTAACTTACCCATAGCTTGTAAGAGTCGCATCTTTCTGGAACTAGAAAATTCTTCATATTCTTCCTGATCAATTGGAATACCCGTAGGATCATATTCATAGATCGGCAAATACTTTTCATCAGTCAGCGCAAAATCGGTGGGATCATCAATGGTAACCTTAGAATAGCGCTTCGTCCCGCTTCCATCTAAGGATTGAATACTAAACAATTCTGCCAAGTCAGATGCAGATAGTTGAATTTCCTCGATTTCATCCAGCATATCATACATTGGTGCAGGGTCATCGGAGCTTGTGATCTTGGCAATCGGCAACGCCACCATCACCACTGCCATAGCCATACACGCCGCGGCAATAACCCACACCCGCGGACGTCGGAAGCGGTTCGCTATCCGTCCACGCTTCATGGCGTCGGCGGCATCTTCCAAATACTCGTCACGGACGTATTCCAGCGAGCGATAGATCTTATCTTCTTTCATAGTGCGAAATCCTCCTTTTCCAGATGCTTTCTCAGCCGTTCACGCAGTCGGGAGAGAAGATTGCGCAGATAATTCTCCCGCATACCGAACCGCGCGGCGATCTCTGCCGTCGAATAGGTATAATAATACCGACAGAGGAAGATATTCCGATCGCGGGCAGACAGCCCCGACAGGAAGCGGTCAATGCTCTGCCCCAGTGCCCGCAGCTCCGCCTGCTCCTCCACCGAGTCGCGGGAAGCGATGCAGTCGGATAGCTCCTCCAGCGCAAGGGTGACATCATCACCGCCCCGCTGTTCGCTCTTTCGGGAGCGGAATCTGTCAAAGGCAAGGTTGCGGGTGATCCGTCCCAGAAAGGCACGCAAACTATGCGGCTTCTCCGGCGGGATCGCGTTCCAAGCCCTCAGCCACGTATCGTTGACGCACTCCTCCGAATCGGATCTGCTGTGCAGAATGTTCTCCGCGATAGTAAGGCAATACGCACCGTACTTGGCGTTGGTCTCGGCAATGGCGGACTCGTCTCTTTGATTATACAGGGCAATGATCTTGCTGTCTTCCACGGTTCTTGCTCCTTTCTGCGTGAAGCGTATATTGTCTGAAAGGTCCTTTCACTTCTATAGACGAAAAGATGGTCCGATTCGCACCATCGGAAGGTTTATTTTTTATCATTATAGCACAGATTCAGACAACTGTCCACATTCTCCCGAAAAACACTTGCCATTTTGCTAAAACTGTGCTATACTGGACACAAAGTTACGAAAGCAGGAGAATCATCATGCGAGCAGAAGAGCGAATCATGCAGGGGCTTCTTTTCTCCCCCGCCGACCCGGAGCTGAAGGCGATCAAGAAGAACGCCCACAAGCTGAGTCAGGATTACAACAAGACCTACGAGGATGAGACCGAGGTACGCGCCCAGATCCTCGCTTCCCTGCTGGGCGGAATGGGTGAGGGGACGTTCTTTCAAGGTCCCATCACTTTCCATTACGGCACACACACGAAGGTGGGTAAGAACTGCTTCTTCAACTTCAATCTGACGGTTCAGGACGATGCCAATGTCACCATCGGTGACCGTTGCAACTTCGGTCCCAACGTGACCATTGTGACGCCGCTTCATCCGATGATCGCCAAGGAACGGGAGTATCTCCTGGATGAGGACGGCAATCGAGTTCGCCTGTGCTGGGCAAAGCCGGTGAAGATCGGCAGCGACTGTTGGTTTGGTGCCAACGTGGTTGTCTGCCCGGACGTGACCATCGGCGACGGCTGTGTGATCGGCGCGGGCAGTGTGGTGACCCGGGATATTCCCAAAAACTCCTTTGCGGCAGGCAGTCCCGCGCGGGTGATCCGTGAGATCGGCGAAGCGGACAGCATGAAGTACAAGCCCGATATCCTCGGTGAGTACCGAGTGGAGGAATAATCGTTTCGATCCCAAAAATCCCTTTCGGAATACTGTTTTGACAGTATCCGAAAGGGATTTTGGTTTACTCGGTTAAGGAGTTGAAGAGTGCATTCAGCTCATCCCATCCTTGGGATTTATCTGCAGGAAGCGATGCGATAACTGCTTCAACTTCGGCAATACCTCGCTCCAGATAGTCGTTGATGCGATCCAGCCGCTTCCCTGTTCCGATCTCGGGCGTGTTCATTTTGAGATCGAGAAGCTGTTCAACATCGGGCTTCAGCTCTTCGTCCAGATACTTCTCCATCAGCGTGCAAAACAGCATGGGAGGCGGAGTGCCTTCCGCAAGAATCCACTTGCACGCCAGTAGCGGGCGCAGAACGTAGAAATACTTCTTCAGACGAACGGTCTCACCCATCAGAAACTCTTTGAAATTCCTTCTTGCCGTATTCAAATAGTGGTAAAGCCCTGATTTTGCCACAAAGTAGCGGTTGATGACCGACGAGACCTTTTCCCATTCCTCGGTAGTGCGATAGACGATGGGCGAGGAGTTCCACTCGAACAGCGTGGGATTGGAGCTGTGGAGCAGGCGAAGCGTCTTTTGAATGTCCCAGCCGTTGATGTCCAGCGTATCGTCCAGTTGCCACTCGATCACGTCACGGGTCTTATCAAGGCGAAGATAATAGTCCTTCGGGCGTGCGTAGATAAAGCGCACATCGTAATCACTGTCGGGGGAAGCAAAGCCCCATGCTCGGCTTCCCGATTCGATGCAGTGCAGGATCTTCACGTTTTCCCGACGCTCGATCTCGTTGAGCTTTTCTAGGATAATATCGTTTATATTCATTCTTCCAACCTCCATCCGTGGTCGCCGTGGTAGATCATCTGACGGGTCATACCGCCGTCGATGCAGATATTTTCGCCTGTGATAAAGCTTGCTTGATTGGAGCAGAGATAAAGCACCATGCTTGCAATATCCAAGGGATTCCCCACTCTGCCTGCCGGTTGCTGAACGGCATCGGCACCGTCGTAGACAGCATAGCTTGTGTCGATCCAGCCCGGGGAGATGGAATTGACCCGAACCCGTCCCGACAGGCTGACAGCAAGGGCATGCGTCAGCGCATGGATGCCGCCCTTAGCTGCCGTATAGGACTCGGTCTGGGGCTGGCTCATGCGGTCACGACTGGAGGAGATATTGACGATGGCCGCACCTTCGGCAAAATGATCGTTGAACAGCTTTGTCAGATAGAACGGCGCGGTCACGCCGACCTTCAGCGCATATTCGAAATCCTCATAGGAAGCGTGAGAAAGACCTCTGGACAGCGGTGCGGCATTGTTAATGAGGAAGTCGATCTGACCGTGATCGGCGATCACTCGGGCGGAAAACCGCTCCAGCGTTGCTTTATC
>JAFTPF010000016.1 GCA_017463445.1 Clostridia bacterium | reverse complement strand
GCTACCATGATGTCGCCCTCCTGCACGCGGGAGGTGAAGGTGGTGTCCAGGTCTTCCATGCAGTGGGAGGCAAGCTCCTTCTTGTCGATGGTGTTCAGATAGCGGGCGGGGATGATAACGTCGGTGTCTACGTTATCGGCGTATTTGATCACTTTTCCTTCAAATTTCATGTTACATTACCTCCTCGGGAGTGACGATCTTGCCGGCGATGGCGGAAGCGGCGGCTACCGCGGGGCTGGCAAGGTAAACTTCGGAGCCGGGATGACCCATTCTGCCTACGAAGTTACGGTTGGTGGTGGCAACGGCACGCTCGCCCTCGGCAAGGATGCCCATGTGACCGCCGAGACAAGGTCCGCAGGTGGGAGTGGAGACGATTGCGCCCGCACGCATGAAGGTGGTGAACAGACCCATGTTCATGGCGTCCTCCCAGATCTTCTGGGTGGCGGGGATCACCAGACAGCGCACGCCCTTTGCAACCTTCTTGCCCTCCAGAACCTTTGCGGCAACCACAAGGTCTTCCAGTCTGCCGTTGGTGCAGGAGCCGATGACCACCTGATCGATCTTTACCTCGTCGATCTCGGATACGGGGTGAGTGTTCTCGGGCAGGTGGGGGAATGCAACGGTGGGTACGATCTTAGACAGATCGATGGTGTATTCCTCGTCGTAAACGGCGTCGGGATCGGGAGCGTAAACGGTAGGAGCCTTCGCGCCTGCCTTTTCGAAGAACGCGAGGGTCTTGTCGTCCACCTCGAAGATGCCGTTCTTGCCGCCGGCTTCAATTGCCATGTTCGCCATGCAGAGGCGGTCTTCCACCGACAGGGAGTGAACGCCCTCGCCCACGAATTCCATGGACTTGTAGAGCGCGCCGTCCACACCGATCATGCCGATGATGGTCAGGATCACGTCCTTACCGGATGCCCAGCCCTGCAGCTCGCCAACCAGGTTGAACTTGATGGCGGAGGGAACCTTGAACCAAGCCTTGCCGGTCGCCATGCCGCACGCCATATCGGTAGAGCCGACGCCGGTGGAGAATGCGCCTAAAGCGCCGTAGGTGCAGGTGTGGGAGTCTGCGCCGATGACGATGTCGCCTGCGGTGACCAGTCCCTTTTCGGGAAGCAGCGCGTGCTCAACGCCCATGTCGCCAACGTCGTAGTAGTTGGTGATCTCATGCTCGCCCGCGAAATCGCGGCACATCTTGCACTGGGTAGCGGCCTTGATGTCCTTGTTGGGGGTGAAGTGGTCCATGACCATGGAGATCTTGTCCTTGTCAAAGACCTCGGTCAGCCCCAGACGGTTGAACTCGCGGATCGCTACGGGGGTGGTGACGTCGTTGCCCAGTACCATGTCTACGTTTGCCAGCACAAGCTGCCCTGCGCTGACCTCTTCCAGCCCTGCGTGGGCTGCGATGATCTTTTGTGTCATTGTCATTGCCATAATTTATGTACTCCTTTTATGGATAATATCAACTGTTGAGTTCGTATTCGTAGGAATCGATCAGGGCGGTGAAGGACGCCTCGATGATGTCGCAGGATACGCCGATGGTGGTGAAATCGCCGCGGCTGCCGTGAGAGTCGATGAGGACGCGGACGGTAGCGTTGGTAGTGCCGTTTGAAATGACGCGCACCTTATAGTCGGCAAGCTCCATCTCGTCGATCTGCGGATAGAACACCCGGATCGCCTTACGGAAGGCTTTGTCCAGCGCGTTGACCGGACCGTTTCCTGCGGCGCAGGACAGCTCGGTCTTGCCGTCCACCTCGATCTTCACCATCGCCGTAGACTGGCACTCACCGTCGGGGGCGGGGAAGTCGTCGTAGGACTTGTACATCACCACGTTGAAGTGGGGCTTCATCAGTCCCAGGTGCTTTTTCACCAAGAGCTCGAAGGAAGCGGAGGCTCCCTCGTACTGATAGCCCTGATATTCCTGCTCCTTGAGGATGGACATCAGCTCCACGGTCTCGGGCGAGGATTTGGTCAGTGTCGGCACGAACTTCTGCAAAGAAGGGAGGATGGTGCCTCTGCCCGCCACCTCGGAAACCAGGAATTTGCGGGTGTTGCCCACAGATTCGGGAGGGATATGCTCGAAGGTCTCGCTGCATTTCTGCACGCCGTCGATGTGCATACCGCCCTTGTGGGCAAATGAAGACTTGCCGATATAGGGATGACCGCCCGTGATGCGCACGTTGGAGATCTCGGCGATCTTCAGGCAGACCTCACGAAGCGAGGCGGGATCCACGCCGCAATCGTAGCCGCATTTCAGCGACAGATTTGCCAGCACGTTAGACAGGTCAGCGTTGCCGCAACGCTCGCCGAAGCCGATGAGGGTGCCCTGCACCTGGGTCGCGCCGCCGAAGACCGCCGCCATAGAGGAAGCCACGGCGCAGCCGATGTCGTTGTGGCAGTGGATGGCGACCCGTTTTCTCGGGAATGCGGCGACCACCGTTTCGGTGATGGTCTTCACCTGATCAGGGAGGGTTCCGCCGTTGGTATCGCAGAGGCAGAGCACGTCGGCACCGCCCTCTACTGCGGCGGCGAGAACGCCCATTGCGCAGGACTCGTTGTGCTTGTAGCCGTCGAAGAAGTGCTCCGCGTCGAAGATGACCTCCTTGCCCGCCGCCTTCAGATAGGCAACGGTGTCACGGACGATAGAAAGGTTATCCTCCTCGGTGATCTTCAGAATCTCACGGATGTGGAGGTCCCAGCTCTTGCCGAAGATGGCAACGGCGGGAGTCTCGGCGGCGATGAGATTCTTCACGTTGGCATCCTCGGAAACGGGAGTGCCGAAGCGTGCGGTAGAGCCGAACGCTACGGGAATCGAGCGGTTCAGCTTTAATTTTTTCAGCTCCTCAAAAAAGGAGATGTCCTTGGGATTGGAGCCGGGATTGCCCGCCTCGATGTAGGTGACGCCGAACTCGTCCAGAATCCGGACGATGTTCAGCTTATCCTGCACCGAAAACGAAATGCCTTCCCCCTGCGATCCATCCCGCAGTGTGGAATCAAATAATTCGATTTTTGGCATAAATTAAATTTGTTTAGGAAACTTTTTTGAAAAAAGTTTCCTAAGACCTTCAAAAAACTTTTGTATAAGAAATTGCTGTGCAATTTCTTGGGGAGTTATAGCCGTTTGGAGTTGGGGGGGCGGTATATGTTGCACCAATCTTGTAGGGACCGCAGTTGCTTTGCAACTGCAACCCTCGACGGCCCGCATCGCCTGTGCCGTGCAAGTACTTGCACGGCATTTGATAAAGTTTTTGGGGGTTCCAAGGGGACTTTTTACAAAAAGTCCCCTTGGTGTACTCCTTAGTCCATGAACTGGTTCAGCGCACCCAGATACGCCATGATCGACGCTTCCATAATGTCGGTGGAAAGTCCTCTGCCGTTGTAGGTCTTTTCGCCGCAACGGAGCTTGAGGATTACCTCGCCCAGGGTCTCCTGACCCTCGGAAACGGCGTTGATGATGAACTTATCCAGCGTATGCTCGGGAGGGCAGACGATCTTGTCGATGGCGGCGTACAGCGAGTCGATGGAACCGTCGCCGCAGTAGGTCTGCTCAACGAATTCGTCCTCGTGGCGCAGGCAGATGGTGCCTTCCACGCCGGTGCGTCCCTTGGTTGCGACCGTGAAGCTGACGAACTTGTAGCGCTCGTCCTCGGGGGAGGAGGTGGTGTTGGTGATCAGCGCCTCGATGTCGCTGTCGGTGACCGTTTTCTTCTTGTCGCAGAGATCCTTGAACTTGGAGAAGGTCTCACCGATTTGCTCGTCGGAGAGATCGTAGCCCAGCTCCTTGATGCGAGCCGCCAGCGCGTGCTTGCCGGAGTGCTTGCCGAGGACGAGCTGGTTGGTAGAGATGCCCACCGATTCGGGGGTGAGGATCTCATAGGTCAGCTTATTGGCGAGAACGCCGTGCTGATGGATACCCGACTCGTGGGCGAACGCATTCGCGCCCACCAGAGGCTGGGTATTGTAAGCGGTTTGACCGATGACCGAGTAGACCAGCTTGGAGGTGCGGTAGATCTGCTTGGTGTCGATTCTGGGGAGCTCGCCGAAGAGGGCGGGGCGGGTGTGCATCGCCATCACCGCCTGCTCCAGAGAGGTGTTGCCCGCACGCTCGCCGATGCCGTTGACGGTACACTCGATCTGGAGTGCGCCGCCCTGCACGCCCGCAAGGGAGTTGGCGACAGCCATGCCCAGGTCGTTGTGGCAGTGGACGGAATACTCGATCTTGTCGGAATCGGGCACATTCTCCATCATGTACTGGATCAGCGCCTTCATCTCGGCGGGGGTGGTGTAACCCACGGTGTCGGGCAGGTTGATGACGGTTGCGCCTGCCTTGATGGCGGCGTCAACCACTACCTTCATAAACTCCCAATCGGAGCGGGTAGCGTCCTCGCAGGAGAACTCGATGTTGGAGCAGTATTTCTTGGCGTAAGCCACCATCTCAGCGGTCTTTGCCACTACCTGCTCGGGAGTCATGCGTAGTTTGTACTGCATATGAATGGGAGAAGTTGCCAAAAATACGTGGATTCTGGGATCGGTCGCGCCCTTGACGGCATTCCACGCCGCGTCGATGTCACCGACGGTGCAACGGGCAAGGGAGGCGACGGTGCAGTCGCTGACCGACTCGGCGATGGTCTTCACCGACTCAAAGTCGCCGGGAGAGGAGATAGCAAAGCCTGCCTCGATGACGTCCACCTTCAGACGCTCCAGCTGACGCGCAACCTCGATCTTCTCCGAGAGATTCATGGTACACCCGGGCGACTGCTCGCCGTCACGGAGCGTGGTGTCAAATATCTTAATTCTCTTTGCCATAAGAATAGATCCTTTCGTAGGTATTACAATCTATGAATTTCTAATTGATCACACTATTTTAGAGTACATTGCCAGTACGGGAGCTCCATCCATACAGATCAATTCTCCCGTGTCCCGATAGCCTGCATTTTCGTAGCATCTTCGATTCTTTTCCATATCCTGAGGAAAATCCACGTAAAAGACCTTGGCATCGGAAAACTCTTGTTCCGAGAGAAGGATGGCCCTACTTGCAATTCCACGTCCTTGGTAATCGGGGTGGATATAGATGCGGCAGAGATAGTAGTCGCCCTCGTTGAGAATGTAATTGGGAGGTCTTTTGCCGCTACAGCGATAGAAAATTCCACCGACGATTTGGTTATCGCAGAGGATTGTGAAATATCTATTGCTGTCATTTAGCCGCCGCAAAATATCTTCTGCGCCACGCAGATAAGGGTTACCCTCATCTTGATACTTTTCGTAGAGCGGAAAAAATGCTTTCTTTTGGATAGATGCCAGTTCATCTGCTTCTTCGGCAAGGGTAGGACGAATGGAAATCGTCATAGCAGGCTCCTTTGGGGATAAGATGAAATACTTGTCAACTATCCAGCATTTGCAAAATCGTTTGCTCCTCCGAGGGGAGGGGAAAACCATCTCAGACGCCGAATGTTTTATGTAGTTCGGCTTTGCCGAACTACCAGAGTTGCGCATCGCGCAACTCTAACCCCTATCCCCTCGGGCACCCTACCCTATTCCTTGGCTGTGCCATAAGAAGGGGCAGTTTTTACGGAGCGCCTCAGCCAAGGAGATAGGAGGGGAATAGTTGCGCTATGCGCAACTATGGGGAGGAAAGGAACTTCGGCGTTTGAGATGGTCCTTTCCTCCCCAGATCGCAATTCCGCAGGAATTGCTTCCTTAGACTTCTAACGCCTATAGAACAATAAACTCTCTATTCGCCTTACTCAATAATCGCACCCTTGGAAGCCGACTGTACCATCTTCGAATACCGCTTCAGATAGCCGGTGAGGTTATCCTTCTTCATGGGAACCATCTCAGCCTTCCGCTTTGCCATCTCCTCGTCGGAGACCAGCAGATCCAGCTTGTATTCGGGAATGTTGATGGAAATGATGTCGCCTTCCTTAACGTATGCGATAGGTCCGCCGTGGTATGCCTCGGGGGAGACGTGACCGATGGAAGCGCCGCGGGTGGCACCCGAGAAGCGTCCGTCGGTGATCAGCGCAACCGATTTATCAAGACCCATGCCGCAGATAGCGGAGGTGGGGGAGAGCATCTCTCTCATGCCGGGACCGCCTGCGGGACCCTCGTTGCGGATCACCACAACGTCGCCCGAGACGATCTTGCCGGCATAAATGGCGGCGATCGCCTCTTCCTCGGACTCGAATACTCTTGCAGGACCCTGATGCACCAGCATCTCAGCCGCCACTGCCGAACGCTTCACTGCCGCACCCTCGGGAGCCAAGCTGCCGAAGAGTACCGCCAGACCGCCGGTCTTGGAGTAGGGAGCCTCTACGGACTTTACGACCTCATGCTTCTTGGAGGTGACGCCCGCAATGTTCTCACCGACCGTCTTACCGGTGACGGTGGGCAGATCCAGATTGAGAAGCCCCAGCTTGGAGATCTCGTTCATCACCGCGTACACGCCGCCCTCATTCTGGAGATCCTGCATGTGGTGATGACCCGCAGGAGCAAGATGGCAGAGGTTGGGAGTGCGCTCGGAGATGGTGTTGACGTAGTGCATATCGAAGGGAACACCTGCTTCGTGAGCGATGGCGGTCAGATGGAGCAGGGAGTTGGAGGAACAGCCCAGTGCCATATCGGTGGTCAGGGCGTTGTCGAAGGCTTCCTTGGTCATGATGTCCAGGGGACGGACGTTCTCGCGAACCAGATCCACGACTCTTGCGCCTGCAGTCTTGGCAAGCCGCAGACGGGTGCCGAAGACGGCGGGAACGGTGCCGTTGCCGGGGAGTGCCATACCGAGGGCTTCACAGAGGCAGTTCATGGAGTTGGCGGTGAACATACCCGAGCAGGAGCCGCAGCCGGGGCAGGCGTATTCCTCCACGTAGTCCAGCTTTTCCTTGGAAACGGTGCCTTGCATATAGCCGCCGACGGCTTCAAAGACCGAGTTCAGATCCATTGCCTTGCCGCAGTCGTCGTTCAGCGAAAGCATAGGACCGCCGGAGCAGAAGATGGCGGGGATGTTCAGCCGTGCGGCGGCAATGAGCATACCGGGTACGATCTTGTCACAGTTGGGGATGAACACCAGACCGTCCAGCGCGTGGGCTTTGACCATACACTCTACCGTGTCGGCGATGAGTTCGCGGGTGACCAGAGAGTATTTCATACCCTCGTGACCCATGGCGATGCCGTCGCACACGGCGATGGTGTTGAACTCCATAGGAGTGCCGCCGGCAGCCAGAACGCCGTCCTTGACCGCGCGGGCGATGGTGTTCAGATGGGAGTGACCGGGGACGATCTCGTTGAAGGAGTTCACCACACCGATCAGGGGCTTTTTGATTTGTTCGTCGGTGTAACCGTTTGCCTTCAGCAGAGAGCGCTGAGGCGCGCGGTCGGGACCGTTTTTCATAATATCGGAGCGCATTTTTGTACCTTTATAATCTTTATCGAAAGATTTTTGCCTTTCTTCAAACATTCGGAGAAAAGAGAAAACGGAGCTTTCTCCCTTGTCGGAGTGCTTGAAGGAAATTTAATTAATATTGTAGGGGCGACCATTGGTCGCCCGTCATAGGCAATCATTAGCCGTGGGAGGCGGACGACCAATGGTCGCCCCTACAAGGGTGGAAAATTCCCCCGCCGACAAGGATTTGTCGGCGTTAAGAAAAGTTTTTGAGGGTTCTTAGGGGACTTTTTTCAAAAAGTCCCCTAAGCGGAGTTTGAGGCGGAGCCTCAAGCATCAAACCTCTTCCTTGATGATCTCTTCCTTGGTGCCCCAGTTCATCTTGGAACGCAGGTCAGCGCCAACCTGCTCCAGCTGGATCTCGGCGTTGAGCTTACGGGTAGCGTTGAAGAAGGGACGGTTTGCCTGGTTCTCCAGGATCCAGTTGCGGGCGAAGGTACCGTTCTGAATCTCGGTCAGAACGCGCTTCATCTCCTTCTTGGTCTCTTCGGTGATGATGCGAGGACCGGTAACGTAGTCGCCGTACTCAGCGGTATCGGAAACAGAGTAGCGCATACCTGCAAAGCCCTTCTCGAAGATCAGGTCAACGATCAGCTTCATCTCGTGGATGCACTCGAAGTATGCATTCTCGGGCTTGTAGCCTGCCTCAACCAGGGTCTCGAAGCCTGCCTGCATCAGAGCGGTCACGCCGCCGCAGAGGACAGCCTGCTCACCGAACAGGTCGGTCTCGGTCTCTTCACGGAAGGTGGTGTCCAGAACGCCTGCGCGTGCGCCGCCGATGCCCAGAGCGTAAGCCAGCGCGATGTCGTGAGCGTTGCCGGTAGCGTTCTGCTCAACGGCAACCAGACAGGGAACGCCCTGACCCTTGACGTACTGAGAACGAACGGTGTGACCGGGACCCTTGGGAGCGATCATGATCACGTTGATGGTGGAGGGAACCACGATCTGCTTGAAGTGGATGTTGAAGCCGTGTGCGAAGCAGAGGGTCATACCGTCACGCAGGCTGGGAGCGATGCAGCTCTTGTAGAGGGTAGCCTGCTTTTCGTCGTTGACCAGGATCATGACGATGTCAGCCTTCTTCACTGCGTCCTCGGTGTTGTAGACCTCGAAGCCGTCGGCTTTCGCGCGGATTGCGGACTTGGAGCCCTCGTACAGACCGATAATGACCTTCACGCCGCTGTCGCGGAGGTTCTGTGCGTGTGCGTGACCCTGAGAGCCGTAGCCTACCACTGCGACGGTCTTGCCGTCCAGAAGGGAAAGGTCACAATCTTTTTCGTAATACATTACTGCTGCCATAATTTTCAAATCTCCTTAAATTATGTAATGATAGATTTTTTATATAAAACGAACCGAGGGATCTTTTTGGGCTCTCTCCGTCACGGCTGCGCCGCGCCACTCTCCCCAGCAGACGCTTCGCTTTCTGCACGAGGGGGAGGCTAACGGAAGGCTCTCCCTTTGTCGCAGTTGCGGAGCAACTGCATGGAGCATCCCGCGAAGCGGGTGAGAGGGGAAATCTACGAATTACGTCAATCCCCAAAAAGATCGCGGGGTGGGTTTTACGCGTCCTTGAGGCAGGTGGTGCCTCTGTCCATTGCTACCGTACCGGTACGGCAGAGCTCGAGGATGCCGTAAGGCTTCATCAGCTCGATGAAAGAGTCGATCTTGGCAGATTCGCCGGTCAGCTCCACCACGACGGAGCGGGAGGAGTAGTCGATCTGCTTTGCCTTGAATGCGGCGATGGCGTCCATAACGTCCTTGCGCATATCGGCGTCGTCGGTGGCGACCTTCAGCATCACCAGCTCGCGGGAGATGCACTTTTCCAGAGGAAGCTCCTTGATGTACTCCACGTCCACGCACTTGACTGCCTGACGGATCACCTGATCGCGGGTGTAGTCGTCTCCGGTGAAGGTGACGGTCATACGGGAGAGGGCGGGGTCTTCGGTCTCGCCGACGGTCAGAGACTCGATGTTAAATCCGCGTCTGCCGAAGAGACCCGAAATGCGGGTCAGAACGCCGGCCTCGTTAGCCACCAGCATTCCTACGATATATTTCTTCATGGGTATTCTCCTTTCTTCCGATCAGTTCTTCAGATTGACCAGAATGTCGGTGATACTGCCGTTGGGCGGGATCATGGGCATGACCATCTCGTCCTGATCGATGCGGCAGTCCAACAGAACGGGACCGTCCGCCGCAAATGCCGCATCCAGTGCGGCTGCCAGCTCATCCTTGTTGGTAACGGAGTAGCCTTCCGCGCCGAACGCCTTTGCAAGAGCCACGAAATCGGTCTTGCGGTCCAGAGTGGTCTGGGAGTAGCGCTGACCGAAGAAGAGGGTCTGCCACTGGCGAACCATACCCAGCACGCCGTTGTTCATCAGCATGACCACCAGAGGCAGGTTCTGGGAAACCGCAGTTGCCATCTCATTGAGGTTCATACCGAAGCTGCCGTCGCCGGTGAAGAGGACGGTGCGCTTGCCGGTTGCAACACAGGCACCGATAGCGGCGCCCATGCCGTAGCCCATGGTGCCCAGACCGCCGGAGGAAACGAAGGTGCGGGGGGCTTCCAGCTTGCAACGCTGTGCTGCCCACATCTGGTGCTGACCAACGTCGGTAGCGATGGGCATATCGGGAGTAGTGTGCTCCATAACTGCGTCGATGATCTGGTAGGGAGTCAGCTCGCCCTTGCCCAGATAGAGATTATCTTCCTCGTACTTGCAAAAGGACGCTACCTGCTGGGCCCATTCGGGATGAGCGGTGGGAGCGATGCGTTCCAGAATACGGGAGACGGTCTCCTTTACGTCGGCGTTGATGCTAAGGTGGCAGGAGATGTTCTTGTTCAGCTCGGCGTTGTCGATGTCGATGTGGATGATCTTGGCGCCGGTGGCAAACTTCGATTTGTCGCCGGTAGCGCGGTCGGAGAAGCGGATGCCCAGTGCCAGGATCAGATCGGACTCGTACATTGCCTTGGTAGCGGCGTAGTGACCGTGCATACCCACCATACCCAGTGCGCGGGGATGGGTGGAAGCAACTGCCGACAGACCCATCATAGAGAAGCCGATGGGCGCGTCGATGGCGTCGGCCAGCGCGACGATCTCTTTGCCTGCTGCCGCGTTGATGATACCGCCGCCGCAGTAAACGTAGGGCTTCTTCGCCTCGGCGATCATCTTAGCTGCCGCGGCGATGTCGGTCTCATAGGCGTAGGGAGCCTTGTCCGAGGGCAGGGGAGAGGCGGGGGTGTACTCGGCGGTGGCAATCTGGATATCCTTGGGGATATCGATCAGCACGGGACCGGGTCTGCCGCTGCGGGCGATCTTGAACGCCTTGCGGACCACGTCTGCCAGCTCCTCGGTGGACTGCACCTGGAAGTTATGCTTGGTGATGGGCATGGTGATGCCCTTGATGTCTACCTCCTGGAAGGAGTCACGGCCGATGAGGCTGCGACCTACGTTACCGGTGATGGCAACGATGGGCGTGCTGTCCAGATAGGCGTTGGCGATGCCGGTGACCAGGTTGGTGGCACCGGGACCGGAGGTGGCGATGACTACGCCCACCTTACCGGAGGCTCTTGCGTAGCCGTCGGCGGCGTGGACCGCGCCCTGCTCGTGAGCCGAGATGATGTGATTGATCCGATCGGAGCTCTTGTAAAGCTCGTCGTAGATGTTCAGAACCGTTCCGCCGGGATAACCGAAAACGGTGTCTGTCCCCTGCTCCAGCAGGGTTTCGATTAAGATCTGGGATCCGCTGAGTATCATAGTAGATTCCTTTCGCTATATGGATTTGGTGCGTGATAACAAATGAAAAACAAAAAGTCCTACGGCTTCAAAGCTTCCGTAAGACTGAGGGCATCATTGTATCATATTATAGAATATGTATACAAAAGGTGAAAACTCTGTACAGGCAGAACTTTAAAGCGTATTATTTTACAGGTGAACCAGTAGAATAATGCCGCTCAGTAGTACCGTATTCAGAATTGCACGGGAAGTATACATTTCTGACGCTCCAAAAAAATGATGGAAACAGTATAGCACAAAGTGCGGCAGATTGCAATAGGAAATTGCGAATTTCTGCGTATTCACCAAAAAAGAATGTTGAAATTTGTATATATTGCCGATATTATATGACCAGACCGCCGTTGATACCCAGGATCTGACCGGTAATGAAGGATGCGGCGTCGCTTGCAAGGAACAAAACGGCGGCGGCAACCTCTCCTGCACTGCCGATGCGGCAGAGCGGCGTCTCCTCGGCAAGGGCGGAGAGGGTGTCCTCGCCCAGCGGCTCGGTCATAGGCGTGCGGATGACGCCGGGAGTGACGCAGTTGACCCGGATGCCCGAAGGTCCCACTTCCTTGGCAAGTGCCTTGCAAAGTCCGATCAGCGCCGCTTTAGAGGCAGAGTAGATCGCCTCACAGGAGGCTCCCACCTCACCCCACATGGAGGAAACGAAGACGATGCCCCCGCGCCCTGCGGCGATCATATCTGGAAGCACCGCTTTGGCGGCAAGGTAAGCGCCCTTGACGTTGGTATCCATGATGCGGTCGTAGGTCATCTCGTCGGTATATTGGAAGAGATTCTGATAAGCGATGCCTGCGGCGGGAACGAGAAGCTCGATCCTGCCAAGCGTTTTGGCAGAGGAGACCATTTTCTCCACAGCGTCGGCGTCGGTGACGTCGGCGGGGCAGACGAGAGCGGTGCCGCCACTTTGCCGGATCTCTGCGACCACCGCTTCGGCGGCGTGGGTATTGCGGCAACCGAGGGCTACGGCGTAGCCGTTTTGGGCAAGAGCGACGGCGATGGCTTTGCCGATGCCGCTTGACGCGCCCGTGACCAATGCCACTTTTTGCTCCATATGGAAGTCCTCCCCGAAATTTTCGCTTATTCATTTTAGTATAGCACACATCTTCCAAAAAATCAAGTCGGAATCGGCTTTTTTGATAAAAAAGTTTGCGGATTGTGAGAGGTGCGAACACTTTTGGTCGGCCGTTGCCTTGGCGGTGATCGTTCGAACGGGAGGAACAAGCCCCTCCCCTGCGGGTGTGTGCGGATTTCTGCCGCTCGTCGCTTCGGCGGCACCCGCACGGGCGGGGGGGATTGCAATTTCTCCCAAAAATCACAAAAAAATCAGACGATGCTATTGCATTTTTTGAAAATGTATGCTATAATGAAAAGAGAAAATTTGTTCGGATTGCCGTGAGATCGGATAAATAAGGATAGAAATTCGAAAAATGCACATAATCGTATAGATTAAAGGAGAATTTGACTATGAGAAGCGATTTGAAGAAGATACTGGAGCAGCTGAGCGATCCCAATAACGACGCGCCCATCGAGCTGGAGAATGACCGCGGCGATATCGCCCGTTTTTCTCAGATGGCACTGATCCCCGTGACCACTCCCTCCGAGGAGTACGAGGACGAGATGGTGGATCATAACTTTGCTCTTTTGCAGCCCATTGACGAGGACGGTGAGGAAACCGGCGATCAGGTGATCTTCGACTT
The DNA here is from genome assembly GCA_017463445.1 of Clostridia bacterium. GTDB lineage: Bacteria > Bacillota > Clostridia > Oscillospirales > CAG-272 > CAKSQF01. Next base: position 12,100 of record JAFTPF010000016.1, on the reverse strand, counting down.
CATTATGGACGAGGACGGCGAGGTGACGATTTCCCTGGTAGACAATCCCTACATCATGCGAAGCGTGATCACCTTATACCGTCAGCGGGGACGCATCGCCGACGAAGAGCCCGAGGAAGAGGAGGTCGCGGAGTGCGATTCCATCTTCGGCGGAACCCTCACCGGTGAGCCTGAAGCAGAGGACGACCGCGCCGATGCGGAGGAGGAAGCCGCTCAGCTGGAGGAAGAGCTGATCTCCAATGTGGTTCCCGAGAAGGAAGTGAAGAAGGAGAAGAAGTCCTTCTTCGGCAAATTGTTCGGGAAGAAATAAGTTGCTGGGAGCGAACGGTTCGCACAGCCGGTAGGGGAGGGGCTTGCTCCTCCCGCCCAAACGACCTGTACAGAGTGAGAGCCTTGAGGCACCACCTAACTACGCCTTTGTGCGAACCATTCATAACAACTATATCGAAAGGAGCAGGTATGGGAATCTTCGGGAACAACAAGCTTACGGGAACCTTCAAACTCAGTAGCGCATATCAGCCCACGGGCGACCAGCCCGAAGCCATCGACCGTCTGACGGCGGGCGTGGAGGCGGGCATTCAGGAGCAGACCCTCTTGGGTGTCACAGGCTCGGGTAAGACCTTCACTATGGCGAACATCATTGCCCGGGTGAACAAGCCTACGCTGGTGCTGGCCCACAACAAGACCCTTGCCGCTCAGCTTTGCGGCGAATTTCGGGAGTTTTTCCCCGACAACGCCGTAGAGTATTTCGTTTCCTACTATGACTATTATCAGCCCGAGGCGTACATCCCGGGCAAGGACCTGTATATCGAAAAGGACTCGGCGGTCAACGACGAGATCGACCGTCTGCGCCACTCTGCCACTTCCTCGCTCTTTGAGCGGCGGGACGTGATCATCGTTGCCAGCGTGTCCTGCATTTACTCTCTGGGCGATCCCAACGCCTACGAGGAGCAGGTGCTGGCGCTCCGCGTGGGGGCAGAGCTGTCCCGGGAGGAGATGATCGCCCGCCTCATCGCTATGAACTACACCCGCAACGATCTTGCCTTCGCTCGCGACCGATTCCGTGTACGGGGCGACGTGGTGGAGGTGCTTCCCGCATCCCAGGACAAAAAAGCCATCCGCGTGGAGTTCTGGGGCGACGAGATCGAGCGGATCACCGAGGTCCACGTGGTCACGGGCGAGGTGCTGCGAAGCATCTCCTACGCCTGCATCTTTCCTGCCACCCACTACGCCATCTCCGAGGATCGCCGTGAAGCGGCGTTCGAGGAGATCTATCGCGAGATGGAAGAGCGGGTCGCGTGGTTCAAGGAACAAAACAAATATATCGAAGCCCAGCGCATCGAAGAGCGGACCAAGTACGATCTGGAAATGCTCCGTGAGGTGGGATTTTGCTCGGGCGTGGAGAACTACTCCCGCATCTTCTCGGGCAGACCTGCGGGCAGCACGCCCTACACGCTGCTGGACTATTTCCCCGACGATTTTCTGATGTTCATCGACGAGAGCCACGTCACGCTTCCGCAGGTGCGGGGCATGAGCGGCGGCGACAGCGCGCGAAAGAAGTCGCTGGTGGATTTTGGCTTCCGCCTGCCCTCGGCGTATGACAACCGTCCGCTGTATTTCCATGAATTTGAGCAGAAGATCAATCAGGTGATCTACGTTTCGGCAACGCCAGGCGAGTACGAGCGAAGCCGCAGCGATCAGATCGCCGAGCAGCTGATCCGTCCCACGGGGCTGGTCGATCCCAAGGTGGAGGTGCGCCCCATCGAAGGGCAGATCGACGATCTGATGGGCGAGATCCGCATCCGCGCCCAGCGCGGCGAGCGGGTACTGGTCACCACCCTCACCAAGAAGATGGCGGAGGATCTGACCGAGTATCTGGAGATGAATCTGATCAAGGTCAAGTACATCCACCACAATGTAGAGACGGTGGAGCGCACCGAGATCATTCGCGATCTGCGCCTTGGCGTATTCGACGTGCTGGTAGGTGTCAACCTCCTGCGGGAGGGGCTTGACATCCCCGAGGTATCGCTGGTGGCGATCCTCGACGCCGACAAGGAGGGCTTCCTCCGGGGCGAGACGGCGCTGATCCAGACGATAGGCCGCGCCGCCCGAAACGCCGAGGGCAAGGTCATTATGTACGCCGACAAAATGACCGCCTCCATGCAGGCGGCGATCCGCGAGACCGACCGTCGCCGCGCTATTCAGGAGGCCTACAACGAGGCAAACGGCATCGTGCCGCAGACCATCATCAAGCCGGTCCGCGAGCTGATCGACCTGGGCAGCAAGGACGAGGAAGGCGGAAACGGAAAGAAAAAAGGGAAGGGCAAGCCCGGTAGACCGCCGAAAAACGCGCCCGTTCCCGAATCCGTCCCCGAGCTGGAAAAGCAGATGCGGGATGCCGCCGCACGGCTCGACTTCGAGACCGCCGCCGAGCTGCGCGACCGGATTCGTGCCTTACAGGGGAATTAAGCAGGGGTTTCACCCCTGCACCCCACCAGAAACTTCTTGAAAGAAGTTTCTGGACTTCAAGAACTTTTATACATGCCCGACAAATCTTTGTCGGGCAGGGATAGAAGAGGGGGGCACGGATAGGCTCTCCCTCCGTCGCAGTTGCTCCGCAACAGCATGGAGCATCCCGCCGTAGGCGGGCGAGAGGGTCGAACAATTCCCGCCGACCGTCACTCCGTGCAGACCGCTTGGACGGACGCGCAATGCGCGCCCCTACAGAGACGGTGCGAACAATTCCCGCCGACCGTCACTCCGTGCAGATCGTTTGGGCGGGCGGATATGGAATCCGCCCCTACGACATCCTGCGTTTTCACTTCCAAAATAAGGAGACCACACCATGATAGGAATCTGCCCCCAATGCGGCAATTACAACTGGGACAAAACCGTCACCGAAACCCACATCACCTGTCCACACTGCGGGCATCGCTGGCCCTATCGGCGGCTTCCTCTCTTCATCCTCTCGGGATGCAGCGGCGTGGGCAAGACCACTACGGGACAGGCGCTTCTCGGGCGACAGACCGATTTTATCGTGCTGGACGCCGATATCTTCTACAACCTGATGCCTCACGAGACCGACGAGGACTATCTGAAGCAGGTGGAGCAGACCCTCAGCCTCTCCCGCAATCTGATGCAGAGCGGCAAGCCGGTGCTGTGGACTATGGCGGGCTGTCTCGACAAACTGCATCATACCTACAACAGCCGCTTCTTTTCGGAGATCTACTGCCTCGCCCTCACCTGCGAGGAGAGCGCTCTGCGCCGTCGCATGACCGAGGGGAGAGGGATTACCGACGAGGGCTGGCTCCAAAGCTCGGCTGACTACAATCGCTACTTCCAAACCCACGACAGGCTGGGCGATCTGCGCTTCGAGACCCTGGACATCACCGACAAGGGCCCGAGCGAGGTTGCGGACTACGTTGAAGCGTGGGCGCAGAGCAAGCTGTGATCGACTCGTTCTGTTTAAGGGTGCTACCGAGGGGGCTACCGACAACAAAACAAGACAAATCAACACAATACAAGACTATACAATACACACACCAATACCGATCCTGCGGATCGCTCTGCCGCTTCGCGGTGGGAGGTTAAATAATGAATTTTGCACCGCCGCCAGCCAAGGAGTTGGGTGGAGCTCGAGGCGGGAAGAAACTTCGGCGTTTGAGTATGGTCGATAGTTGCGCGATGCGCAACTATATCCCGCCTCGAATGGAATGGCAACATTCCATGTAATGTTGAGTACAATATTTTGAGGTTAAACAATGTCAAACAAAAAGATCGTTATCAAGGGCGCACGCGCCAACAATCTGAAAAATATCAATCTGGAGATCCCCAGAGACAAGCTGGTGGTCTTCACCGGACTTTCGGGAAGCGGTAAATCCTCCCTTGCCTTCGACACCCTCTACGCTGAGGGACACCGCCGCTTCGTGGAGTCCCTGTCCTCCTACGCCCGTATGTTCTTGGGACAGCTGGACAAGCCCGACGTGGATTTCATCGAGGGACTTTCTCCCGCTATCTCCATCGACCAGAAGACCACCTCCAAGAACCCCCGCTCCACCGTGGGGACGGTCACCGAGATCTACGACTATCTCCGTCTGCTCTACGCCAGAGTGGGTGTGCCGCACTGTCCCGTCTGCGGCAAGGAGATCCGCCGTCAGACCGTGGACAACATCATCGAGCAGATCCTCTCCCTCCCCGAGGGGACTCGCTTTATGATCCTCGCCCCCGTGGTGCGTGCCAAAAAGGGTACCCACGTCAAGGTGCTGGACGAGGCGAAGAAGAGCGGCTTTGTCCGCGTGCGGGTGGACGGCAGTATCTACGAGCTGACCGAGGACATCATCCTCGACAAGAACCTCCGCCATACCGTGGAGATCGTTGTCGACCGTTTGGTGATCCGTCCTGACATCCGTCCCCGCCTTGCCGATTCGGTGGAGAGCGCGCTCCGTCAGAGCGACGGCAACCTGACCGTGGTGGTGATGAAGCGGGACGAGAACGGCAATAACTCCGAGGAGGAGATGACCTTCTCCCTGAACTTTGCCTGCGAGGAGCATAACATCTCCTTTGGCGAGCTGGAGCCTCGGATGTTTTCCTTCAACAATCCGCTGGGTGCCTGTCCCACCTGCTCGGGTCTTGGCGAGCAGCCCCGTCTGTCGCCTGCCAAGATCATCCCCGATCAGAATCTCTCTCTCAGGCAGGGAGCGGTGCGGGTCAACGGCTTCAAGTCGCTGGACGACGGCACTTGGAACGGTCCGCTCTTCGAGGCGGTGGGCAAAAACTACGGCTTTACGCTGGACACCCCTATTCGCAAGTATTCGAAGCAAGCATTGAAGGTCCTCTTCTACGGCGACGAGGATCATATGTATTCGGTCAACCGCGTCTTTGAAAAGCGCATCTCTCATCAGACGCTCTCCTTCGAAGGGCTGATCCCTATGATCGAGCAGCGGCGCAAGCAGTGGGGCGGTGCAGAATACTACGACGAATTTATGGAAGAGGTGGTCTGCCCCGACTGTAAGGGCGCGCGGCTTTCCCCCTCCATCCTTGCCGTTACCATAGGCGGCAAGAATATCCACGAGTTTTGCTCTATGGCAGTTTCCGAGGTGCTGACCTTCGTGGAACACCTCACCTTCTCCGACACCGAGTGGGTCATCGCCCGTGAGATCGTCAAGGAAGTGAAGGCGCGGCTTTCCTTCCTCTGCTCGGTAGGTCTGGAATACCTCACCCTGTCCCGTAAATCCGCTACTCTGTCGGGCGGTGAGGCACAGCGCATCCGCCTTGCTACCCAGATCGGCTCCGCACTGATGGGGGTTATCTATATCCTCGACGAGCCCTCCATCGGTCTGCATCAGCGGGACAACAGCAAGCTGATCAACACCTTGAAAAAGCTCCGCGACATGGGCAACACCGTCATCGTCGTCGAGCACGACGAGGAAACTATGGCGGAATCCGACTACATCGTAGACATCGGCCCCGGCGCGGGCATCCACGGCGGCGAGGTCGTCTCCGCGGGAACGCCCCGCCAGGTGATGGCAGACGAGAACTCCATCACCGGCGCGTTCCTGTCGGGCAGAGAGCGGATCGCCATCCCCGAAAAACGCCGTCCCGGCAACGGAATGTTTCTCACCATCAAGGGCGCGAGAGAGCACAATCTAAAAAATATCGATGTGCAGATCCCCTTAGGAATGTTCGTCTGCGTTACCGGTGTGTCGGGAAGCGGTAAGTCCTCGCTGGTCAACTCCATTCTCTTGAACACGCTGGCGAGAGACCTCAACGGTGCCTACACTACCCCCGGCGACTGCGACGGCGTGGAGGGCGTGCGCCAACTGGATAAGGTCATCGCCATTGACCAGTCGCCCATCGGGCGTACTCCCCGCTCCAATCCCGCCACCTACACGGGACTGTTCAACGACATCCGCGATCTCTTCGCCGCCACCGCCGACGCCAAGGCGCGCGGTTACGGTCCCGGCCGCTTCTCCTTCAACATCAAGGGCGGACGCTGTGAGGCTTGCGAGGGCGACGGTGTCAAGAAGATCGAAATGCACTTCCTCCCCGACGTCTACGTCACCTGCGACACCTGTAAGGGCAAGCGGTACAACCGTGACACGCTGGAGGTCAAATATAAGGGCAAATCCATCTTCGATGTGCTGGATATGACGGTAGAGGAGGGAATGCACTTCTTCGAAAGCCTTCCTAAGCTACACCGACGGCTGAAGACCCTCTACGACGTGGGACTTGGCTATATCAAGATCGGTCAGTCCTCCACCACTCTGTCGGGCGGTGAGGCACAGCGCGTCAAGCTGGCGGCAGAGCTGTCCAAGCGCTCCACCGGCAAGACCATGTATATTCTGGACGAGCCCACCACCGGTCTGCACTCCGCCGACGTGCGGAAGCTCATCGAAGTGCTGTCCCGTCTCACCGACGCAGGCAACTCGGTGCTGGTGATCGAGCATAATCTGGACATGATCAAGACCGCCGACTATATCATCGACCTGGGACCCGAGGGCGGCGACCGCGGCGGAACCATTCTCGCCACCGGCACCCCCGAGGAGCTTGCCGAGTGCGCCCACTCCTTCACCGGTCAGTATCTGAAAAAGGTACTGTCGGGGGAGATCTATCGGCAGAATCATTGATCCAAACTCCCACGGCAATCGCTGTGGGAGTCGGTTTGTTCTTCCCACCGCCCGCATTTCTGCGCAAACCGCACGAACGGGAGGCGAAACGCCTCCCCTACAGAGACGGTTCGAACAGATTTCCACCGATTATGAACGCGATGTTACATTTTTGCAACATGATGCAAAACCGTCTTGCAAAAAAACGGCAGGTTCTGTATAATAGATTCAGAGAATACTGCAAATGAGAGGAGGAGACGGTATGGATCACAAACACGAGCCGGGACGGAAACCGGAATTGCCCGAGAACGATCCTTTTATCGGGTCTCTTCATTCTCTGAAGCCTGCCGATATCGATCAGAAGGCGGCACCGAAAAAGGCAAGTACCATTGTGAGCCGACTGATCCGCTGGGGTGCGTTGGCACTTTGTCTGGCGGTGCTGATCGCCAGCCTGGCGTCGGTGGCAGCCAGCCTGGTTGACTACAAGGCGGCAGACGACTATTACGACGGTCTGTCCGATCTGTGGGAGAATCTGGACGTGGGCAACGGCAATCCCTTCGGTCCGGCTGCGCTGGCCAATAAAAGCGAGTCTCACGGTGCGACGCCCGAATACGGAACAGTGATCTCGGTGGGCGACTCCGACGGTGCCGATCAGACCGATGCCGACTCCGAGCTGATGCTGCAGATCCGCGCCAAATTGAACGCTCTGAAGGTGCAGAACAGCGATCTGCTGGGCTGGATCAGCGTTCCCGATACCAAGATCGACTATCCCGTTGTTCATACTGTGGATAACGAATACTATCTCAATCACGCCTTTGACCGTACCTATCTGCGTGCGGGCGCTATCTTCGCGGATTACCGCAACAAAAAGGATCTTTCGAAAAACTACAATACCGTCATCTACGGACATAATATGTCGTCGGGCGCGATGTTCAGCTGTATCTCCGACTTCTTCAGCCGCAGTTATTTTAGTGAGAACCGCTACATCTATGTCTATACCGAGAACGGTATCTACGTTTACAAGACCTTCTCCATCCGCAAGATCCGGGTCGATAAGGATGTCAGCTATATTACCACCTATTTCGCCACCGGCGAGGATTTCGTGAAATTCTGCAACGACCAGATGAAGGCGTCGGCTGTCAAGGTGGATGACGTTACCTTTAACGAAAACGACAAGATCATCACCCTGTCCACCTGTACCAACGCCCACAACGACAACGAGCGTTACTGTATGCAGGCGGTGCTGGTGGAAATTCAGAAATGAGCCGTAACTATTATGAAACTTTCTGTTGTAATTCCTATGTATAACGAATCCTCCATCGTGGAGGGGGCGGTCCGTGCGCTGGACGCGGCGATGGCGGAGAGATTGTCCGCCGGCGACTACCAGCTGATCTTCGTCAGCGACGGCTCCACCGACGGCTGTGCCGATATGGCTCGTGCCATGACCGCCGAGCATCCCGCCCTTCGGGTAATGGAGTACACGCCCAACCGCGGCAAGGGCTGTGCGGTGCGCACCGGCATTCTGGCGGCAGAGGGGGATTTCGTCCTGTTCACCGACTGCGATCTTGCCTACGGTACCGATCTGATCTTCGATTTTCTTGCCCGATTCGAGGAGGGCGGATGCGATGTGATCATCGGCTCCCGCCCCCTTGGCGGCTACGACGGCTATCCCTTCCTGCGCAAGCTGATGTCCAAGACCTACCTGAAGGTCGTTTCCGTAGCGGCGGGCTTCAAGCACTCCGACTCCCAGGCGGGGATCAAAGGCTTTTCCCAAAAGGCGGCAAAGGCGATCTTCGGCGAGTGCGAAGAGAACGGATTTGCCTTCGATCTGGAAGCCCTGATGGAGGCTGACCGCCAAGGCTACAAGGTAGCCGAGCTGCCTGCCGTGATCGTCAATCATCGGGAGTCCAAGGTGCGTCCCATCCACGACGCTATGAATATGCTAAGGCAGGTGCGTAAGATCCAAAAGCGCCAGAAAGCCAAGAAAAAGAATAGGTGAGTCAAAAACCCCTTCCGTGATCGGAAGGGGTTTTTGCGGGAAGCGTTGGCACCAGCCCCTACGGGCGCGGTGGTAATCGTTCGCAAAATCTCTCCGTAGGGACAGGCGTCCTCGACTGTCCGCTCGAACGATCCGCACCGAGGCAACGGTTGGTGGGAAGTGTTTGGAACGCGGGCTCCCTCAGTCTCGTAGCCGACGAAGGCGGCTACTCGACAGCTCAGGCAGTAAGCGGAGCGTCTGCGCCGGAGGGGGAGCCTTATGTTAAGTTCGCGCAAACCCAAAACAAACAATGACCGGATGGGCAGAATGCGCAAAGAATCGATCGGCACTCCTTGCGTTTTTGCGCATTTTAGCACTCTGTCTGCTAAGATTAAACAAACAGAAACTATTGTTAACAGAATGTTCACACAAATAGCGAGAAATAGTCGCAATTGTGGTGTATATTAGTATCAGAAATTAGCACTCGGCACGATCAAGTGCTAATTCGAGCAAGAGAATGGTACGGAGGTGAGACGATGGAACACGATCTCAGCGAGCGGAAAAAGCAGATCCTCAAAGCGGTGATCGACGCACACATCGCCTGCGGCGAGCCGGTGGGCTCCAAGCTGCTGGCGGCAAAGGGACAGATCGCGCTGTCGTCTGCTACCATCCGCAACGAGCTTGCCGAGCTGACCGAGATGGGCTATCTGATGCAGCCGCACACCTCGGCGGGACGCGTCCCCTCCGAGCAGGGCTACCGCTTTTACGTGGACAGCCTGATGGAGGGCTACGATCGCACCGCTACCGAGATCCGGGAGCTGAACGATCTCTTGACCCAGCGGACCCGCCAGCTGGACCGCATCATCGACGACGCAGGACGGTTGATCTCCACCCTCACCAACTACCCCGCCATTGCGGTGCGCTCCCACCCCCGCAGTCAGACAGTGCGCAGGTTCAACCTGATGCTGATGGACACCTACAGCTTTCTGCTGATCATGGTGATCTCTGAGGCTAACGTCGTGACCAAAACGGTGCGTTCGCAGATCCCGCTGACCGAGGAAGAGCTGAAGACCGTAGAGCAGGTGCTCAACCGAGCGCTGGTGGGCAGGGAACCCGATCAGCTGACGCTCTCCCAGATGATGGAGATCGAAGCGGCGATGGGACGGCTGGGGAGCCTGATGAGCCCCATTCTCAAATGTATCTACGAGGCACTTCGGGCGGACAACCGCAGCGACCTGCGCGTAGAAGGCGTAGACCGATTCTTGGAGTATCCCGAGTTTTCCAGCGTAGACAGACTCCGCTCCATGCTGGAGATGCTCTCCAACAAGCAGGAGCTGCTGGAGATCGTGGAGGGTGCCCAGGGAGACGAGGTCAACGTCTACATCGGCTCCGAGAACGCTGCCGACCAGAGCGGTGACTCCACGCTGATCTTCAAGACCATTATGGTAGACGGCAGACCCATCGGCGCCATCGGCGTCATCGGACCCTGTCGGATGGATTACTCCAAGGTGATCTCTACCGTGGAACAGCTTTCCCGCGGCATTGCGGGTATGATCCGGGCACAGCGAATGCTTCCCGATCCGGACAAGAAGGATCCGCCGTGATGGGATCCGCTAAGTAAACGAAAAGTACAGAAAGGATGGGAAGTGTTATGATGACCCCCGATGAGACCCTGAACGAGACCGCCGCTCCCGAGACTCCCGTCGAGGAAGCTGCCACTGATGCGGCAGATGAAAAAAAGGCCGACGATGTGAAGGGCTCCAAAAAAGCAAAGAAAGAAAATGCCGAGCTGAAGGAAAAGCTCGCCGCCGCCGAGGGCGAGATCGCCGAGCAGAAGGACAAATACCTCCGCCTGCTTGCCGAGTACGATAACTTCCGCCGCCGCTCCCAAAAGGAGAAGGAGAGCATCTATTCCGATGCCTACGGCGAAGCGCTGAAGGCGCTCCTCCCCGTCGCCGACAATCTGGAGCTGGCAGTCCGCTACTCTGAGGGCGACAAGGTGGTGGAAGGCGTGAAAATGGTGCTCAATCAGCTCCACGACGCGCTCACCAAGATGGGCATCGAGGAGATCGAGACGGGAACCTTTGACCCCAACGTCCATAACGCCGTGATGCACGTAGAAGACGATTCTTTCGGCGAGGGCGAGATTGTGGAAGTCTTTCAGAAGGGCTACCGCAAGGGCGACAAGATCATTCGCTACGCTATGGTAAAAGTAGCAAACTGAGTTCTGAACAAAACAAACCAATCATAGAATTTATTAGATTATTTGGAGGACAAATATTATGGGAAAGATTATTGGTATTGACCTTGGCACAACTAACAGCTGCGTTGCAGTATTCGAGGGCGGCGAGCCCGTCGTTATCCCCAATCCCGAAGGAGCGAGAACCACTCCTTCCGTCGTCGGCTTTTCCAAGACCGGCGAAAGAATGGTAGGTCAGGTGGCAAAGAGACAGGCCATCACCAACCCCGACCGCACCGTGATCTCCATCAAGCGTGAGATGGGTACCAACCACAAAGTGAAGATCGACGACAAGAACTACACTCCTCAGGAGATCTCCGCTATGATCCTGCAGAAGCTGAAGGCTGACGCAGAGGCATATCTGGGTACCACCGTCACCGAGGCGGTCATCACCGTCCCCGCATACTTCACCGACGCACAGCGTCAGGCAACCAAGGACGCGGGCAAGATCGCGGGTCTGGACGTAAAGAGAATCATCAACGAGCCTACCGCCGCCGCTTTGGCGTACGGTATGGATAAGGAAGTCGATCAGAAGATCATGGTCTTCGACCTGGGCGGCGGTACCTTCGACGTATCTCTCTTGGAGATCTCCGACGGCGTATTCGAGGTACTGGCAACTGCCGGTAACAACCGTCTGGGCGGCGACGACTTCGACAAGCGCGTGATGGACTGGATCGCAGACGAGTTCGCCAAGGAAAACGGCGGCATCGACCTGAGAAAAGACAAGATGGCTGCTCAGCGTCTGAAGGAAGCCGCAGAGAAGGCGAAGATCGAGCTGTCCGGCATGACCTCCACCAACATCAACCTGCCCTTCATCACCGCAGACGCTACCGGCCCCAAGCACTTCGATGGCACGCTGACCCGCGCCAAGTTCGACGCAATGACCAGAGATCTGGTAGACGCTACCCTGGGCCCTGTGAAGCAGGTTCTGAAGGATGCAGGTGTTTCTGCCGCACAGATCGACAAGGTCCTGATGGTAGGCGGCTCCACCCGTATTCCCGCTGTTCAGGAAGCAGTCAAGAGCTTCGTTGGCAAGGAAGGCTTCAAGGGCATCAATCCCGACGAGTGCGTTGCCATCGGTGCCGCTATCCAGGCAGGCGTTCTGGGCGGTAACGTAAAGGATCTGCTCCTGCTGGACGTAACTCCCCTGTCTCTGGGCATCGAGACTCTGGGCGGCGTATTCACCAGAATCATCGACCGTAACACCACCATCCCCACCAAGGAGAGCCAAGTATTCTCCACCGCCGCAAACGGTCAGACCCAGGTTGAGGTCCACGT
>JAFTPF010000015.1 GCA_017463445.1 Clostridia bacterium | reverse complement strand
TAGTTTTTCGACAGGCTGAAAACCGACCCTTTCCGGGTCGGTTTTGTAGTATATTATTGATTTACCTGTTGGATCAGAACCGGCTGAGCAAATCCATCCATTGCCTCCTGCGTTGGCTCCACATAATGCATGCCGCCGCGCACGGCATAGAAGCGGAGGGTCACCGAGGGTGACACGCCGTCCTTTCCTTCGTCTACCGAAACAAGGATGTCAAAAGGCGTTTCAGGGAAGTCCCGCGTCATCTGCTCCTTCCATTGATAAAGAAGCAATAATCCCGCGTTCAGCAGTACGGGGATGGAATCTGCCATGTCCAGCATCACCTCGTTGCCGTCCCATTCCAAAGCAGTGAGGTCTGCATCGGCGGATAGTACGGCGGCAGCATCCATGCCGCAAAAATCCGCCACTCGCCAATAGGGCGCACCTGCTACGTTCCGGCGCTTACAAATGCGATAGGCGGCCATCATGGGTGTGCTGATAGCGGGGTAATCGCACAACAGGCGGTACATAGAGGCATTGCAGATCATAGAGCGGCTCCTTCTTTCGTTATCTCATTCTTATCCATTGCTTGACCTCATGTGCTTCGTTGACATTTTCTATTTCTTCTTTCCAAAAGTTTTTCTTATTGTATTCCCTTCAGCGCCTCGATAATCGCATCGGCGCAGGCCTCGTAGCCGATGGCAGAGCTGTTGAGGCAGAGATCGTACTCGGTCATCTTGCCCCACTGCTTGTCGGTGTGGAAGTTATAATGCTCCTTCCGCTGACGGTCTTTTTTCGTAATGTAGGAGATGGCGTCCTTTTCGGCGATGCCGTCTACCTCCACCGCCCGCTTCACCCGCGCGTCCATAGAGGTGGCGTAGATGAAGACGTTCAGGAACTTGCAATGATCTCTGAGAACGTAATCAGCACAGCGTCCGATCAGGATGCAGGGACCCGCGTCCGCCAAACGGCGGATGGTTTCGGACTGGGCTTGGAAGATGGCGTAAGGAAGCATCTGCTGATTGGAGCCCACACCCGCGGAGACCGCCACCGAATAGAGCAAACTGCCCATTTTCTTCTCATCATAATCCTTCAGTACGCCGTGGCTCAGCCCGTATTCCTCGGCCGCCATCTGCAAAAGTCTGCCGTCATAAAAAGGGATAGAGAGACGCTCCGACAGAATGTGGGCGATCTCTCTGCCGCCGCTGGCGTATTGACGGTTGATCACAATACAAGTTTTGTTCATATATATGTATTCCTGCCTTTCGGAGATATTGTTTCTTTCTGATCATATTATACACAATTCCGCCGACCTTGTCAACAGGATTTGTGAAATATTCACGCAATAGACACATCTTGCAAAAAATCCCCGCAGGCTGATCCCGACAGGGACCGGCCCGCGGGGATCACCCTACAGGGTGCCGTTTAACCGGCTTTCTTCTTTTTCTTGATGATGAGGAACACCGCCGCACCAAGGAGCAACAAAGCGCCACCGCCGACCAGCGGGACGATCCATATACTCTGCCCGTCGGGGGAAGGCTCCGTCTCGCTGTCCAAAGCGTCGGATCCGTTTTGGGGACTTTGTACCGCGCCGCCGTTGATCACCACAGAAGTGGTGACGTCGGAAGGATCCTCTGAGCCATCGCCCTCGGTTCCCGATCCATTGGAAAGTCTTGGAACAGACTCGATCCGAAGCGCATCGCAATCGGAACACAGGAAGGTGCGCTCGCCCTCCCGCGAGGTGGTGGGTGCCAGCGTCAGGAAGCCCTCGTTCCAATGGTGCTCTTCCCGATCGACGATCTCGTTGCTGCTATTGCACACCTGCCAATGATACTGCTCGTCGTATTTCATACGGCTACCGAAGGTGTGGGTATGGACGTAATCGGTCAATACCATCGTTCCGCAGACAACGCAGGGATTATCCACAGTGGGATCCGCATCCTCTGCCAGAACATGATAGCTTTTTTCGCTCCAGCCACAGCCCTCACATTCTCTGTAATGCTCCCATGCATCGGACTGCCATTCTCCCCACCGATGTCCGGGCGCCTCTCGCGTCGCATAGCAGTCATAGCACTCCTCGCCCCGGCAGGTGTCGCCCCAATCGTGCGCCTCTACCTTGGACGATAGCTTTTCGCCACAATACTCACACGCCGCCTGATGACCGCCGTTCACCGGCACATAGATCGGGGGATCGCTGTGGGATGCGCCCGTTTCATACGCGCAGACATTACAGCCGTCATCACGCGCACTTTCCAAAACGTGCGCCTGGGAGGCGAGCGTTGCATCGCAACCGCTCTCGCAGAGCAGGAAATGATGTGCTTCATCATAGTACCACTCTGCATCAGCGGACGGCTGATAGGTGTATTTGGTATAGCTGATCCCGTTCTCGGTGACGGTCTTCCCTGCTGTGTAATGGGACTTGATCTGCGCACCCAATACGGTCACCGATCTGCCCACCAGAATACTGATCGGATGGCAGAAAAGCTTTCCGACTGCATCGGGATCGGTCGCCGCCTTGGCGATCGTGGGAGATTCCACCACCACCGTCGTCAGTTCGCTACACGATTTGAACGCATCGGTCCCGATCTCGGTAACAGAGGCGGGAATCCGCACCAGACTCAGCGCATTGCAGCTAAAAAACGCATCGCCCTCAATGGTGTTCAATCCGTCGTGGAAATATGCCTCGGTCAGCGAATCGCAATGCGCAAATGCACTTCTTCCAATGGTACGAAGCCCCTTGGAAAAGACCACTTCGGTCAAAGCTTCGTCGCTATAAAAGCCTCCAAGCCGATGCTCGTTACGCTGTCGGCCATCTGCACCGATTCCAGATCATCCAGACCGTTAAAGGCTCTGTACGGAATGGAGGTAACGCCGTCCCCGATCTCTACCGTCACCACCTTGCCCGAGGGCAGATGGGTCCACGGCGAACCGATCCAGTTCTGTACGTCCACTTTGTAGAGTCCGTGGATCGTGAATATGTCTCCGAATTCAATGGCGCCTTTACCGCTGATCACCAGATTGCCCACCGAATCCAGCGTCCACTCTACACCGTCGCCGCAAGAGCCGTAATAGATCACCTCCGGCGTCACCTCCACAGCATTCACCGGAACGGCAAATAATACCGTCGCAAGCAGTATGGCAAACAGGGTCAACCGGATTGCCGCTTCCCGAATCTTCATAGCGTATTCTCCTCAATTACGCTGTCTTTCTTATGAAAAGTAAGATAAAGTAGATAAATTCATTATACAATAACAGAGGTTTTCTGTCAATAGGCAGGAGACACGATTTCCCGAAAACATCCTTTCTCGTCGTCTGCCGTTGCCCATTTCCAAAAAGTTAATACAAATTAATACCTTTTTCCTATTGACAAATACCTTGACCTGTTCTATAATAGGATTACCGAACTAATGTTCGGGTAATCCTATATAGAACAGGGTACCGTATGAGTCGGAAGGAGCAGGGCTTCGGTGTGTTTGCCTTCAGGGACCCTACGGTAGAGCGAATAGAGCTTGTCTTGATCAAGGTGAAAAGGAGTGATGAATATGACCTACAAAAAAATACCGGTAGGAGTAGAGGCGCAGTTTCTGACCGATGGATCGGTCTTTCCGAGAGCATTACTGCTGGGGGATCAGCGGTATCAGATCGATCGGGTGATGCATCGGGGCAAGCACCATCCCTTCGGGGTGTCCTGCATTGCACCCGTGAAGTACATCATCATCGTCAGCGGACAGATGAAGTCGGTGTATTTCGAGCCCTCCACCATGCAGTGGTTCACCGTGAAGGAAGTGCATGAGGGTTAGGAAGGTTATTTATCTTATCTTTATGAATAAGCAGGCAGTAAAACAAAAAGGACCCGACGAGTGATCGTCGGGTTCTTTGATGAGCTTCAGAAAGTCGGTTACTGCTTGATGGAGAAAGTAGTGCCGTCGGCGGAAATCTCGATGGAGCCATCGCGGGTCACGAAGGTGTTCTCGGTAGCGATACCTGCGGTGGTCAGCGCACTCAGCGTCAGATCGGCAGGAGGATTGCTGGTGGAGGCTACGATCACGGCGTACTCAGCCTTGACTGCGGAAAGGAGACCTGCCAGATTGTCGTCGTAGGCACCGAAGTTGGGGACTACCAGACAGTCTACGTCAACGCCGGACAGCTGGGTGGTCAGTTCGCCCATACGGTCGCCTGCAACACGGCTGGTGAACAGCATCTTGTTGCTACCGTAGGCGGCGACGACTGCCATAGAGTTGCCCTCGTCGTTTTCGTCGTTCAGAGTGGAGTAGTTTTTGGTGGGAGGATAAAGAGTCAGGCTCACATCGCCGAAGGTCAGGGTCTGCTGAGCGCCGACGGTGGTGGTGGTCAGCTTATAGCTTGCCATTGCGTTGGAGAAGAGGGTGTAGGCGTTGCTGTCCTTGGCATAGGTGCCGCCGTACACTGCCTTGACGGTGATGCCCGACTTTAAGAGCTGGGGGACGCCGCCGATGCACTTCTTGGAATAGTTGGTGAGGATCAACGCGTCAACGGTGGTGATGCCCTTTTCGGCAAGATAAGTAGCTACGTCGGTGGCGTGCTCCTCGTCGCCGGTGTCGATGACCACGGTAGCGGTCTCGGTGCGGATGACTGCCGCCAGTGCTCTGCCCATTTTCAGGACCTTGACCTTCACCTCGCCGGTGTTGACCACTTCGTCGTCGCTGTTTTCGTTATTGCCCTGCTGAGCGGCGGTGGTGGTGTCGGAGGAAGCAGCAGAATTGGAGCAGGATGCCAGAGGCAGAACACAGGTGACTGCCAGCAGACCTGCCAGTAAGGAGGTCGCGATTTTCTTGAGATTCATAAGATTATTCCGTCCTTTCGGTAAGTTAGAGTCATTATAGCAGGTTTTTCTGAACACGGTGTGAACAACAGGCGTTTTTTGTAAAATAATTTTACAAAATGCAAACATAAAAGAAGACGCTTTTAGTAAGCGTCCCAGTCTGTCGATAAACTATAAATATAGAAAGTCGCCAGCCAAGGAAAAGGGTGGGAGGTCTGGAGGGAGGGAAAAAACTTCGGCGTTTGAGATGGTTTTTCCCTCCCTCCAGTTTCGTGAGAAACTTTTTCGACACGCTGAGACGCTTTTAGTAAGCGTCCTCTTTTATGATCACAAAAAGATCAGTTCTCCACGATCTTTCCCCAAATGCGTATTTCGACCAAGTCGTTTACGACGGGAAGAAGGCTATATTCGAACTCACATTCTTGAAAAGCGAGCATCTCCATCGCACTCTGCAACTCGAAATAATACCGATTTACAGGCGTTTGCAGATCCGCATCCGTATACAGCTCCATTGAATGAGTTACAAATTCAGTCAAATACTGACAATGGGGTGCCCAAAAATCCGATGTTACGGTTTGATCAACGGGATGGATTCCTCCAAATGTAGGCTCGTCTTTCTGCGATGAAAACCTCAAATTAGAGTAATGGTCAAATTGATGATTGGCAAACACGGTTTCAATAGCGTATATTTCCAAGATAGTATCGCCATTCTCGGAATACGCAAATTTCCCGACGACATTCTTGTATTCCCTTTCCGAGCCTTCAACGACGGATACCTCCGATTCTTCCCATTGCAAATAATCGTTGAGCAGAATCCAGCCTTCTTCTGCAGCTATAGCGGATGGATCTTCCGAGTATTCCCAAGGCAATTTTACACCCATTCTCATGTCACCACAACCTCCGCTATTAGGTTCAGGCTCATCCGTAACCAACGCGGTCGTGCTGCGGGTTCGGCGTGTACCGGCAGTGGTAGAAACTGCAGGTTGATCGGTAGAGGTAGTTACTTCGGTGACACTGCCATTACAGCCCATTGCGAAAGCAGTAAGCGTGAGCGCGGCAAGAAGAAGTGTGAGTAGTTTGGTGAGTTTCATAGGGGGGCTCCTTTCATTAGTCTTCCTCCACAATGCCAAGATAAGCAAGCGGGGAAGTAATTTCAATTATCGGGTTGGTATAGGATGCTGTAGATGTTGCTTTAATCGTCGCAGTTTGATAATATGTGCAGGTACTGTCCATAGACCGATTTACAAAGCCAACCCAAAACTCTGAACATACCGTTCCAAAGCCGGCACGGCTAGAAACAATCTGACCAGTAGACATAGTTGAATTTCCTCCTACATAAGAACCACTTGATGTCGGATACTTTGTTAATAGCGATGCAGCTGTGGAGGAATTGAGCCCGTAAATAGAGGTCGTTACAGTCAACGTATATGCTGAATTATCAGGAGGAATAAATTTTCTCCATGTACAGGACAGCGAAGGGGCATTTGTGCGTGGGAGGCTATACGGGTAATTACTAATCGGTGCATACGGCTCTGCCATTCCCCAAGAACTTGCATTAATTTTAGAATTTTGCGTCGGCGTAAATACCCATTTAGAATAATCATCAAAACTGTCTTCAAACGAGAGCCCATGATTATCGATAGTAAACAGCGGATGATAATAATACGCATAATAAACTAATATCCGCTTGATCATAGCGATTCCGCCGTCCGTTTCATATAAATATAATGGAAATAGCATTGCACCATAATGACGATTTACATATGTACCAGAGGTAGGTACTTCGTTCAGACTCAGGTACATCGATTTTAAATATTTTTTCACTCGACTTGCGGCTATTGCATTAATATAGGTTTCCTCATCTGTAACATTGAACCCGTTCCCTTCAAAATATGCCGTTTCAAATGCCGAATAGTTCGCATAGGTTCTGCCAAGAGTATATAAGCAACCAAAGAAAGACGCAAACGATTCATGCATCCATGAAACATCAGACGCATTGGCAATAGTGGAAACCTTGCTTGCCAGCACTTGATAGACATACATACTAGCGTGAGAGAATTCGTGAGCAATAACACCGGAAGGAATATCATCCGACGATTGAGATGCAGCTCTCTCTCTCACAGTAATATAACTTTCTCCCTCAGATCCAACAGGCGTTGCTGTGGCATAAGCATCAGGCAAATAATCATCATACACAATGTATACGTCGTATACTCCGGAATCGATATGACCAATCGGAACCTTCAAGCCCATTTGAGAGCAGAAAAATAATTTAATATGTTCCAATCTCGAATTCAAATTAATTGCATCTTGAAGAGTGCCCGCCGACACCTCCACTCCGTTTTGGTTCAACATAGTTCCGTAATGAATTCGGAAGAATGTGTTTGAACCTTGACGGTAGACATATTCTTCTACATATTCAGGACCTTGGTTCAGGCTATCCGCCGTCGCCGCGATTATTTCGTAATTGGGATCATCTTCACTCATAGTCTCCGCATAAGCGGTGATCTCCGCCACCAAAGTCGTTCCGTAGCACTGTGCTCCGCCGTCCCAATCGTCACCGGAAGTCAACTGTTCGCACAGCACGCGAATATGCTCACTCTCGCTGATGCGTCCGGATTCATACAGATATTCGCTTTTTTCTACCGCCGTTTTATTGGATAAGTCTACCGTCACACGCTCTGTTAAAACTTTTCCGTTATAAGTCGCTGTGACTTGATAAGCGGTACTGTCATATCGCTCGTATTCCAAATAAGTTTTTGGAATCTTCGTTTGCATAACGGCAGGCGTTACCGTTACCTTGGCATCCACCATCAAGGGAAGCCCGTTTTCAGTATATGCCGCAACCGTGTATCCTGTGTCACTCTCCACAATCTCGGCATGCGCTACTTTGTCGATAGTGAAGTTGCCTGTTGTCTCTCTGTTCCCATAATAACGGGTATACGTATCTGCTCCGTACCCATCGGGGAGAGTTGCCAGATTGAGATTTACCGAAAACCTTTTTTAGGCAAATCAAATTCAGCACGGCCTTCAGAATCGGTATATACCGAGAAGCTGTAGTCCTCATGCACCGTTTCCAATCCGTCTTCTGTGGTCTCGACGCCGATTTCTTCGTAGATCATCAGCTCCATTCCGGAAAGATCAATCGAATCGTCGCAGACGATCTGCATCGCAAACCGCTCTGCGCCGACTATGGTGAAGGCGAAAACGGATAACGGCAAGATTTGCAAGAGAAAACCGGCAATCAAAAATAATGTGAACAGTTTTCGTTTCATAGTGTTTTCCTTTCTGAAACTAATGATAGATTTGAACCCATTGGTTCATTTTTAGTTTAACAAAAAAGCGTAAAATCGTCAAGCACTTTTTGTTCATTTTGCCAAATTTCGCATGTTGCACAAAGTACCTTAAATTTTTTGTGTAATCTGACATTTGCAGGGATTTGCAAAAAGTTCACAAACGGGAGCATCGGGAGCGGCCGAAAAAAGTTGACAAAGGGGCGGGGATGTATTATAATAATTGTACAGACTTTATTTTTTCGGGCCTTTGCCCGGTTTGCGAGAGGGCTTTGCCCGGGAGGATCTTATGAACGACAAAATACTTTATATCGTTGTGAGCATTGCGATTCCGGTAGCGCTGGCTCTTTGCGTCATACTGGCGCTGGGACTGCGCCGTGCTATGGCGGTGGCTAAGCTCTACGGGGGACGCGGACGCGATCTGCGCTTCGTTTGCGCGCTCCTGCGGCACTATCTCCCCGGCGGAAAATGGCGCATCCTCCGCAATCCCTGCCTGCTCTCCGATCACCGGGGCGTGCCTCCCCGCGCCGATCTGATCGTCATCGGCGGTGGCGGCGTACTGATCCTGACCGTAGACGACCGCCCGGGACACTTCTCTACTCCCTCTACCGGCGATTGGACCTACTGGCAGGACGGCGAAATGGTGAAGATCCCCAACCGCTTTGTCGAGGGCAGACAGTACACCGCCGTGGTCAACGGTCTCTTGGTGCGGGCGGGCATCTCCTGCCCCGTGCTGAATATTATCGTCCTCTCCGACGACCACGCCGGCGCCGACGATCTCTATGCCGAGAACGTGATGACCGGTAATCAGTTGGTTCCTTATGTGAAACGCTTCTGCAAGGGCGGAATGCTCTCTTCCAAGGAGCAACAGCGTCTGCGGCAGATCATCGCCACCCACCACACCAAGAGCCGCAAGGCTCTGGAGGCAGGCGATCCTGCCGCCCAGACTGCCGGGCAGGATACTGGCAAATTCACTGCCGCCAACCTCTTTGACACGCCCGAGGCGCCCGCCCGTGCCGCTGACAGCACTGACACCGTGATCTGCCCCTCCTGCGGCGAGCGGATGCCCGCGCGCTTCCGCGTTTGCGGCGTTTGCGGTACGCCTCTCCGATCGGAGGGGGACGGAGCGAACCAATGAGCCGTCTTCTCCGTCTGTGGCGGATGTTTTACACCATGCTCTACATCAGTGCCTTCACCTTCGGGGGAGGGTTTGTCATCGTCTCGCTGATGAAGAAGAAGTATGTGGATCAATACGGCTGGCTCTCCGAGGAGGAGATGCTGGATATGACCGCACTGGCGCAGTCCACCCCCGGTGCCATCGCCGTGAACGCGGCGATCCTGACGGGCTACCGTATGGCGGGATTTGTAGGCATAGCGGTGTCGGTGATTGCCACCATCCTGCCTCCCCTGATCGTATTGACGGTGATCTCCTTCTTTTACGGTGCCTTCCGGGACAGTCCCGCCGTGCAGGCGGTCCTGCGGGGAATGCAGGCTGGCGTTGCTGCCGTGATCTGTGACGTGGTGCTGGATCTGTCGAGAAAGGTGGTCAAAACGAGGAGCGTTCTCTCCATCCTTTTGATGGGCATCGCCTTCGTGCTGGTGTTCTTCTTCAAGATAAACGTGATCCTCCTGATCCTTTCCGCCGCTCTGCTGGGCATTGCAATTGGATTTTTGAGGAAGAAAATGAAACAACTATGAGTCTCTGCCTCATAGTTCGCCAACGGCGAACTATATCCCCCGCCCCCCTTTTTCGAGAAAAGGAGGTGGATCCCCAAAAGCTTCAAGTAAGCCGACAAATACTTGTCGGCTGGAAAGATTCACCAACGACTATGGAACTTTTTGAACTATTTCTCTGTTTCTTTCAAATAGGGCTATTCAGCATCGGAGGCGGGTACGCCGCTATCCCGCTGATCGAGGCGCAGGTGGTAGAACAAAACGGATGGCTGAGCGTCGCCGAGTTCACCGATCTGGTGACCATTGCCGAGATGACCCCCGGTCCCATCGCGGTCAATTCCGCTACCTTCGTGGGTATCCGCCTGGCGGGGATCCCCGGAGCCATCGCCGCCACGCTGGGGTGCATCACGCCCTCTTTGATCATCGTCACCCTGCTTGCGGTGCTGTACAACAAATTCCGCAAGATGACCGTTATGCAGAATCTGCTCTCCACCACCCGTCCCGTGGTAGTGGCGCTCATTGCATCGGCGGCGGTGACGCTGGTGATGCAGGCACTTTTCGGCGGGACGGTTGCCGGGCTTGATCCCATCGCGCTGGTGCTGTTCGCCGCCGCGCTGATCTTCCTGCGGCTGCTGAAGCCCAGCCCCATCCTGGTGATGCTGGCATGCGGCGGCATCGGCGGAGGATTGTATTACATTACGGGATAAAAAATCCCCGCACCCTCTCTCGGTAAGGGGCAAGGAGCGCACCGTCGACGGTCTGCTTCCTCAGTCAGTTAGAAATAACCGCCAGGTTTGGAAGTCCGGGCGGTTATTTCTTTTTGTTTTGACGGATGATCGCTTGGGCAAGATTGACTTTCCGCACCGTTCGTGCTACAATAGAAGCAACCATCCATAAGGAGCAACGCTATGGCAAGAAAAGAAGTTTGTATTTTAACCAATATGTGCATGATCTCAGACGGCAGGCGGATCCTGGTGCAGGATCGAAGTGATCCCGCCTGGCCCGGGATCACCTTCCCCGGCGGTCACGTGGAGCCGGGAGAGTCGTTTGTTGCATCCGTGATCCGCGAGGTGAAGGAGGAGACGGGGCTGACGGTCTCTGATCTGCGTCTGTGCGGAATCAAGCAATGGACCCAGCAGGACGGCGAGTATCGATATATCGTCCTGCTCTACAAGACCGAGACCTTTTCGGGAGAACTCGTCTCCTCCGACGAGGGACGGGTGTTCTGGATCGCCGAGGACGAGCTGGCAAATTACCCGCTTGCAGACGGATTTGAGCAGATGTACCAGGTGTTTCGGCGGGACGAGCTGTCGGAGAACTATCATTGGTTCGAGGACGGCGTGTGGATGTCGAGGAATCTTTGATTTGAGGCGCCCGGTTCTTCGAAAGTTATTACAACGCATCGGTAAATGCTATAAATTCCGCTCCCTCGGCATTGTTTGAATGAACAAAAAACAAGCATGCGAATTGTACAAATTGCCGTTTTTGCGTCCCACGGTTGCAAAAAACGAGAAAAGTTATTGACAAATTGTAAATTGTGCGGTAAAATGTATCTAACGACGGGCGCAGGGGACTTCGCCCGAACGAATTATTTCAGGAGGAAACATTAATGAAGAAAATTGTTTCAATCATCCTCGTTTGCATGATGTTTGCAACCCTTCTTCCTATGGGCATTTTCGCTGACGCCGGCGTCGTCGAAATCGCTTCTGCGGAAGACTTCGCAAAGATCGCAGACAACCTCGGCGGCAGCTACAAGCTGACTGCTGACATCACTATCACCACTCCTCTTTCCTACAAGAATGAGGGTGCATGGTTCACCGGTACCTTTGACGGCGACGGTCACACCATCACCATCAACTTTGCGGATACCGAAGCTGCTCGTACCGGTCTGTTCTGCTCCGCAGGCGGCTGTACCATCAAGAATCTGACGGTAACCGGTACTCTGACCAGCACAGGCAACAGCTGCTCCGGTCTGATCGGCACCCTGAAGGGCGACGGTCAGGTTACCATCGACAACGTTACCGTTGACATCGATGTTCCCGCTGTTGACGCCGATAACGGTCAGGGCGGCTTCATCGGTTGCGCAGAAGACGACAACGCTAAGATTACCATTACCAATTCCACCAACAAGGGCGACATTGCAGGTAACAGAGCAGGCGGCTTCATCGGTAACGTACAGAGCAAGGGCTCCGTAGTCGTTCTGGAAAACTGCGTCAACGAAGGCACCGTTGAGTGCACCAACCAGTATTCCGACTACCGCGGCGCAGGCGGCTTCATCGGCGTTGCTCTCAACGGCGACAACACCAGCGTTACCCTCAAGAACTGCACCAACAAGGGCACCGTTATTGCAAGCTACACCGCTGCTAACGCATTCGTTGGCCACAACAATGCCGCAGCTTACGACACCACCGGTTCCACCAACACCGGTAAGGTTATCTCCGGCGGTCTGGAGCTGGACGCTGCTACCGCAGTTGCAAGACCTCTCGGCACTTGGGGCTGGGGTGGCTTCACCTACAACAAGGTTACTTATGTTCTCTCCGGCTCCCCCAACTTCCACGCTCTTCCCAATCTGACCGGCTACACCGCATACGTCAACGGTAAGCTTTCCGACAAGGTTACTGCTACCGAGGTTGAAGGCGGCAACCGTCAGGTAAAGATCAATGCCCCCATCGATCCCTCTTTGGTAGACGGTAAGACCATGGTTACCCTGATCTGGGGTGACGGCTCTTACTCCTCCTTCGGTATTCCCGAGTTTAAGGCTGCTGATATCAACTCTGATTACTTCACCATCGACAGCGAAGAAGAATATATTGCGTTCGTTAATACCGTAAACGAAAAGAACGGTGAATACATGATCGGCTTCGGTATCAAGGTTACTACTGATCTGGACTTTACCGGTATGACCGTTCCCGCATTCAAGAAGATGTTCCTTGATCTGGATTTCCAGGGTCATTCGGTTTACAATCTGGTCCGCGTTGTAGACAATGCCGAGGGCAATGTTGGTCTGATCGCTAACGAAATTTCCAACCGTAACTTCAACGGCGTAATCAAGAACATCGTTCTGAAGAACTGCTCTCTGACCGTTAACGTAGCTGAGGGCAAGGACGTTGCAGTTGGCGCAGTGGCTGGCTACTGTGACCGCGCTAACGTTGAGTCCGCAACGCTGGAGAACGTTACCATCAAGGTAAACGGCGCAGGCGTAGTCGGCGGCGTGATCGGTGCGAAGGGCTGGGGCGGCCCCGGCGATATGACCGTAACCGTCAAGGATACCGTCATCGATGCTCCCAACGCAACCGTTGGTCTGCTGGTAGGCAGACAATGGAACTGGGGCGGCAACGAGGACAGCGCGAAGGTAAACGTGCTGGCAGCAGACGTGACCGCAACCGTTAAGTCTTCCAACGAAGTAACCGCAACCACCTTCGTAGGTGAGGTTGGCGTTGACTTCACCGTTACCGTTGCAGAAGGTCTGACCGCTACTCTGGTAGAGGACGCAAAGGGTTATGATCCTGATTGGACTGTTCCCACTCCCACTCCCACTCCCACCCCCGGCACCAACGAAGAGAATCCTCCCAAGACCGGCGACGCAATCACCGTGATGATAGCAGTTTCCGCTATCGCTATGGCAGCGATCGCTCTCGTAGTTTCCAAGAAGAGAAGCTACCAGAACTAATTCACCTATAAAAAGCAGACGCTTCGGCGTCTGCTTTTTTGCGTGGATCCCACCTTTGTGCGTATCGTTTGAACGAGAGGAGCGAGCCCCTCCCCTACCGGGCTTATGCGAACATATCGCACCGACAGAAGCCTTGAATTGGAAGCCAATGACTGGGCAAGGTATATTTTAGACTGCTATCGCTCGTCTTTGTTAAAACTTTAACATTACACTTCCCTATCTTTCCCTTGATTTGTGACATATTCCGATTGACAAACCTTCTTTCCCGTGCTATAATAATTGTGGATAGGTCTGTTCTTTCAAAAGAACCGGCTTTTCTGCGGTTATCCTTTTTTATTCTATCAAAAGGAGAAAATTACATGAAGATTTTATACGTAGGCGGCGAAGCGCTGCCTTTTGCCTCTACCGGCGGTCTGGGTGACGTGCTGGGCTCTCTCCCCGCCGCGCTGAAGACCTACTCCCCTGAGGACGACGTGCGGATGGTTATGCCCCTCCACGGCAAGATCGGACCCGCATGGCGGGAGAAAATGACCAAAGTGGCTGAATTTACCGTTCAGCTTGCCTGGCGTTGCCAATACTGCGGCGTCTGGGCGCTGGAAAAAGACGGCGTCACCGTCTATTTCATTGACAACGAATACTACTTCAAGCGTTCCCGCCTCTACGGCGAGTACGACGACGGCGAGCGGTACGCTTACTTCTCGATGGCCGTTATGGAAATGATGGAGAAGATCGGCTTTGTCCCCGACATCCTCCACGCCAATGACTGGCAGTCCGCCCTGACCGTCATCTATTCCAAGGTGAAATATCCTCACTACAACATCAAAACGGTCTACACCATCCATAATATCGAGTATCAGGGCATCTACGGCAAGGACATCCTGGGAGAGGTCTTCGCTCTGCCTGACAGCACCATGTCCCTGATGGAATTCGACGGCTGCGTGAATCTGACCAAGGGCGCCATCGTGGCCTGCGACCGTCTGACCACCGTTAGCCAGCGTTACAGCGAGGAGCTGCGCACTCCCTACTACGCTTCCGGTCTTGACGGCATCATCGCCGAGAACGCCTACAAGTCCTGCGGCATCGTCAACGGCATCGATATTTCCTACTACGATCCCATGAACGATCCCGATATGATCGGTCCCAAGTTCGGCGCCAAGTACCGTCTGTTCTCCAACAAGCTGGCCAACAAGACTGCTTTGCAGGCGGAGTTGGGTCTGCCGGTCAGTGAGGGGACTCCCATGATCGCTATGATCACCAGACTCGTCTCTCACAAGGGTGTGGATCTGGTGAAGCACGTCATCGATCAGGTGCTGGGCGACGACGTTCAGCTGGTGGTGCTGGGCACCGGCAACGAGGAGTTCGAGAACTTCTTCCGCTGGCTGGAGAGCCGCTATCCCGACAAGGTGCGTGCGCTGATCCGCTTCGACAAGAAGCTGTCCAAAGAGATCTATGCCGCCGCCGACATCTTCCTGATGCCCTCCAAGTCGGAGCCCTGCGGTCTGTCCCAGATGATCGCCTCCCGCTACGCCGCCATCCCCGTGGTGCGCGAGACCGGCGGTCTCTACGACACCATCAAGCCCTACAATCCCGAAACGGGCGAGGGCAACGGCGTGACCTTCTACTCCTACAACGCCCACGATATGCTGGACGCCATCCGCCGCGCTATCGGGCTGTGGCAGGATGACGCTACCCGCAAGAAGCTGCTTCGCAACGTGATCACCGCTGACTTCTCCTGGAACGCATCCGCTAAGAAGTACGCCGATCTGTATCGGGGAATGAATTAAATACATTTGGGGGACTTTTGAAAAAGTCCCCCAAGCCCCCCAAAACTTTTATAAGCAAAATTGCTACGCAATTTTGCGGGAAACCATAAACAGAGAAGTTTTTATAAACTGCCGCCAGCCAAGGAAAAGGGTGGGGTGCAGTTGCGCTATGCGCAACTGCGAAG
>JAFTPF010000014.1 GCA_017463445.1 Clostridia bacterium | reverse complement strand
AGCAAGCCCCCGCCCTACAAGACTATAGTTTAATTTTCCCTAAAGTTTTGGGAGATCCAAGAACCAGATTTTTGCCGAAGGCAAACTCCATGTTTTTGGCTTGCCAACAACGGCTTTTCTTCAAAAAGGTTCTTGGCAGGGTGCAGGGGCAGAGCCCCTGCGGAGGATTTAATTATGAAAGTAGGATTTGTATCGCTGGGATGCTCCAAGAACCAGATCGATACCGAGCGGATGCTGGCGAAAGTGGCAGACGCAGGGTATGAGATCACCGGTGAGGATATCGAAGCGGACGTGATCATTATCAATACCTGCGCGTTCATCGAGAGCGCAAAGCAGGAATCTATCGACAATATTCTGGATGTGGCGTGGCTGAAGAAGCACCGCCATCTGAAGGGTATCGTGGTGACTGGGTGTCTGGCCGAGCGGTATCGGGACGCAATCTTTGACGAGCTCTCCGAGGTGGATGCCGTTATCGGCGTAGGATCGATTTCCGACATCGTTCCCGCCGTGGAGGCCGCCGCAAAGGGCGAGAAATATTCCTCTTACGGGGACAAGAATACCTCCAATCTGGGCGGCAACCGTATTCTCACTACGCCTCACTATACCGCATATCTGAAGATCGCCGAGGGCTGCGACAACTGCTGCACCTACTGCGCTATTCCGCTGATCCGCGGTAAATTCCGCTCCCGTCCTATCGAGGATATCGTGGAGGAGGCAAAGGAACTGGAGCGAATGGGCATCAAGGAATTGAACCTGATTGCCCAGGATACCTCGCGCTACGGTCTCGACCTCTACGGAGACTACTCGCTGGCAAAGCTGGTAAAGGCCATTACCGCCGCCACTGAGATCCCCTGGATCCGACTGCTCTACTGCTATCCCGACAAGATCACAGACGAGCTGCTGGAGGAGTACAAGAATAATCCCCGCTTGGTCAAGTACATCGATCTGCCCATCCAGCATATCAACGACCGCATCCTGAAGGCCATGAACCGTCACGGCGACGGTGCGCTGATCCGTGAGACGGTTTCCCGCATTCGAGAAGCCGTTCCCGATATGACCATCCGTACCACCGCCATCGTCGGCTTCCCCGGCGAGACCGAAGAGGAATTTGCAGAGCTGTGCGACTTCATCAAAGAGACGAAGTTCAACCATTTCGGTGCCTTTACTTACTCCGCCGAGGAGGGAACGCCCGCGGCTCTGCTCCCTGATCAGATCGACGAGCAGATCAAGCAGGATCGGTACGACATTATCATGAATACCCAGCTTCCCATCGTTGAAGCGTACAACGAGTCCAAGCTGGAGAAGCGCATCAAGGTCATCGTGGAGGGATTTGATCCTGTTTCCGAAGCGTTCTACGGCAGAAGTGCCGCTGACGCTCCCGACATCGACGGCAAGATCTACTTTACCGCGGCACCCGGTCAACAGTTAAAGCTGGGTAGCTTCGTCTTCGTCCGCATCAAAGAGGTCGTGGATTACGATCTGGTTGGTGTGAAGATCTGAAATTTCGGGTAATCCGATGAAATGGAAAGGAATATTTTTATGAGTTGTCCTAAAAATTTGCCTAATGTGCTGACCGTGATCCGTGCAGTATTGGTACCCGTATTTATGGTACTGGTTATTTTCCCTATCCTTCCCGGAGAGACGGTTACTCGTCTGGTGGGCGCGGCACTGTTCGGAGTGATCTCGTTTACCGATATGCTGGACGGCCATCTGGCACGTAAGTACAATATCGTTACCGATTTCGGCAAGTTCCTGGATCCGCTGGCAGATAAGCTGCTGGTGCTGGGTGCTATGCTGTCGCTGGTGCTCTTCAACGGTATGAAGGTGGGCGATTATGCTTTCGCAGTTGCTTGTACTTTTGCAACCTTTATCGTTCTTCTTCGTGAATTTGCAGTGACCTCTCTCCGTCTCTTGGCGAAAAAATCGGATGGCAAGGTCATCGCCGCTAATATGGCAGGCAAGGTGAAGACCGTCTCTCAGATCGTTTTCGTCATCGCCGCCATGCTGGAGCCTCTGCTGGTGGGTTATTATCCCGCTGATCTTCACTTCCTGTTCATCACCTATACTTCTCTGGCAGTGATGGTCTATATGACCGTTTACTCCGGCATCAAGTATTTCATGATTTATCTTCCCATGATCAAATCCGAATAATCAAATATTTCCCTTGTAAACCACAAACTTTTCCACATTGTTGTGGAAAAGTTTGTGGATTTATCAACATTACCGATGAAAGGAGCATATCGCTATGACAGTAAACGAGCTTTCCAAGAAGCTGAAGCTGGACCCCCACGGTGTCTATCTTTTCTACGGCGAAGAGGAATATCTGAAGCGCCGTTATCTGGAACAGATCCGAAGCGCGATTCCCGACGACGGGTTCAATCACGTCAGAATCAGCGGCGATCTCCTTGCCCTTTCCGAGGAGCTGGATGGGCTTGCTCTGTTCGGTGGCGACCGTCTCATCGAGCTGTGGGATACCGATTTTTCAAAAGTGGGCGGTGAGCAGCTGGACGCTCTTTGTGAACTGTTGAAATCGGCAGAGGATACCGTAATCCTCTACACCCATCCCGACGAATTTCCCGCAGGAACGCCCAAAAAGCCGTCGCCTCAGCTGGTGGCGTTGCAGAAATGCACCATCGCCGTCAATTTTGAGAGGCAAAAGCCTGCCGCCCTGCAGGGCTGGCTGACGCGTCACGCCACTGCGCAGGGATGCTTCCTCGCTCCTGAGCTTTGCCGCAAGATGATCGACTATTGCTCTGCCGATATGTTTGTGTTGGCAGGTGAAGTGGAGAAGGTCTGCGCCTACGTCATGGCGCAGGGACGAAATACCGTCGAAGAGCGGGACATTCTTGCAGCCGCCTCGCCTTCCACCATTTACGGCGCCTTCGATTTTACCGATGCGCTCCTGGATCGGGACAAGGCAAAGGCCTTCGTCCTGCTGTCGGATATGATCCGTCGCAAAGAGAAGCCCCACGATATTCTGGGCACCGTTTCCCGCATGATGAGCGATCTGCTCCAGATCCGCGTCCTGCGCGACTGTGGAATGACGCCCGCAGAAATCGCGTCCAAGCTGAAGATGCATGAATATGTCCTCTCGCTCCGCCTGCAATCGGCGATGAAGCGGTCGATGGAGCAGCTGGAGCAAACTGCGGCTCTTTGCAGAGAGGCCGATCGAAAGATCAAATCCACGCGCCTTGACTCCTATCGGGTTATTGAGCTGCTGATTTTGCAGCTGTGAGGCGATGATGAAACTGAAACTTACCCGCGTGGTGCTGGTGGAGGGCAAGTACGACAAGATCAAGCTGGACTCTCTGCTGGATGCCACGATTCTCACTACCCACGGCTTTGGGATCTTCAAGGAAGCCGAAAAAAAAGCCCTCCTGCGGCGGCTGGCGAAGGAGCGGGGACTGATCGTAGTCACCGACAGCGACGGCGCGGGCAGAGTGATCCGCGGACACATCGCCTCGATCCTGCCGAGGGAGCAGGTGATCCATCTGTACATTCCCAAGATTAAGGGGAAGGAAGCCCGCAAGGCCGAAGCCTCCAAGGAAGGCACGCTGGGCGTGGAGGGGATGGAAGCCGATCTGCTTCGCTCGCTCTTTGCTCCTTATGCGGTGGATGCAGACATCGTCGACACCCAACCGGTCAGTAAGTTCCGCTTTTATGAGGACGGCTTCACCGGTGCGCCCGATAGCACTAAATTCCGCGCAAAGCTGGAGAAATTGCTGGATCTGCCCGATGATCTAACGGCGAACGCCCTGCTGGAGGCCGTTAATTTGCTGGGCGGTCTGCCTCTCTATGAAGACGCCCTGCGGCGGATGGAAAGCTCCGCCGAGACCGAAAACTGATGCAAGCGAAAGGATAGTTAGTATGAAATGTCCCACCTGCGGCTGTATGGACAGCAAGGTCATCGACTCCCGACCCACCGAAAATTCCGCCATCCGCCGACGCAGAGAGTGTCTCTCCTGCAAGTTCCGCTTTACCACCTATGAGGCGGTGGAAGCGGCGCCGCTGTTCGTTCTGAAAAAGGACGGCTCCCGCGAGGTCTTCGATAAGCGGAAGATCCTGGCGGGACTGGTCAAATCCTGCTACAAGCGACCCGTCAAGCCCGAAGCGCTGGACGCGCTGGTGGACGACATCGAGGCGGAGCTCTTAAACAATCTCCGCTCCGATGTACCCTCTACCGAGATCGGCGTGATGGTCATGGACCGTCTTCAGAAGCTGGATGAGGTCTCCTACGTCCGTTTTGCGTCGGTCTATCGTGAGTTCAAGGACATCGACACCTTCTTGCAAGCCATCAATCAGCTCAGGAAGAAGAACTGAGAGGAGCAAATACAATGTTTGGATTGTTTGGCAAGAAAGCCATGGATGTTTCGGCAGCCCAAGCGTTTTGGGATTGGTTCGTTCAGAAAGAAGATTGGATTAAGGAGACGATCAATACCGACGGAATGCGCGTGGTTTGGGCGCTAGATGCACAATTAAAGCCCGTTTTTCCTTATTTCAAAGGCGAAATTGAATTTCAATTCGGTTATAACGACGGTGTCGGCGAGTTTTTCTTCTTCCATATGGGCGATAAAAATCTTCTCCGCGACGGCAAGACGCTGGGCGAGCTTATGCCCGACGCTCTGCGTGCGCATTGGATCTTCATTCTCGAAGAATAATATCAAAAACCTGCGAAATCATTGATTTCGCAGGTTTTGTTCGTTATTCGGATTCTTTATGCTCCGTTTCCTCTTTCTTGAGAGCGGATTCTTTTTTGCCGTTGCGGGCGTGGAACAGGTGGCTGACCACAAATCCCAGGAAGAACACAGTGACAGCGGCGAAGGAGAAGATTAGTATGGCGGTCAGAGGACTTTCCGCGATCACGGAATTCTGCACTTTGGCAAGCTCTTCGGGGGTATCCAACAGGATGGTGTGGAAGGTGTAGGTGCGGGCAGTTCCGTCCTCTGCACTGCAGACGATGGTGAAGGTGCCTGCAGTAGCCTCGTCAAGCGTTGTACCCAGAGCGCGCTCGGCCGGAATAGTCAGCGGATCTGCGATGGCTTTATCGGCAGGTGTCGGCGCAAGTGTTACGTCTTGCCCCTTTACTAAGTAGATCGAATACTCGGTGATCTCAGGAGAAAATGCGGGGAAGAGCAGACCGTCGGACAACTCCAGCGACAAAATGCGGTTGTCAGAGGAGGGGACGTAATTGGGATCTGCAAGACGGGTGACGGTGATGGTGTACACCTGCTGAAGTCCCGCCTCTGAGATCACCGTCACGCGGATCTCGTTCTCGCCCACCTTCAGCTCGCGGCTGCTGAGCTTGACCTGCCCGTATTCGCAGGCGGTGGTCGAAACGTCGGCGTAGTAGGCGGTGTAGGGCAGAGTGATGCTATATTCGGTGATCTCGGGGGAAAATGAGGGCGTCAGATTGCCGCCCGCCACCGACAGCGCTTCCAGCGTACATTCGGTGGAAAGAGGACGGGTCACCGCCCAGGTGAGGTTGCCGCCGGGAAGGATCATCTCTTCGCTGCCGTTGTAAACGGTGGCGTCCGACAGGACAAAGGGAAGTCCGTTGCCCTCGACGGCGGTGTCGACGATGCGGAAGGTGATTTGGATCAGCGGGATCTCGCCGGTCAGATCTCGATTTTCGGTGGACAGTCCCAGATATTTCAGCGTCCCGTCCGACTCCGAAAAGGTCATTTCCCAATCTTCGGGGATCACCTCACTTTTTACATAAGTGAGGACGGTCGGGTCGTAGGTGAGACTGCCCTGCGCCGCCCGTAGATTGGACGTATTGCAGCCCAGCGTGAAGGTGACCTCTTCCCCGGCGCGAAGGGCTTTGGGCGCGGTCAATGTCACGCCATCGGTAACAGCGGGAGCATCCTCGGTGACAGGAGCCTCATCGGTTGCGGGTGCATCGGTGGAAGGCTCGTCGGAGACGGGAACCGATTCCTCGGTCACAGCAGCATCCGCTTCTGCAAAAACGGGGAGCGCGGAGATGACGGAGGGAGACAGAAGGGTCAGGCAGAGCAGGATGGCGGGGATTGTAGTAGCTTTTTTCATACTTTCCTCGGATCTAAAATCCTATCAGACCGATCCCGAGGGATCGTCTGTCAGGGTAAGGGGATAAAGCGCACAGTAATCGGCAAGGGTGATGGAACCGTCGCCGTCCAGATCGCCTGCGCACAGTGCAAGGGAGGAAAGCTCCAGATTGCCCATCAGATAGTCGCTGAGCATGGCGAAATCGCTGACGGTAGCGTGTCCGTCTCCGGTGAGATCGCCCATCACATACAAGGTCGCGGTGTCCTGTACCGCTCCGTTGTAGACCAGCCGAACGGTATATCCGGTGGCAACGGTAGCGGTATCGGGAAGCACTTTTCCGTTTTTCAGCACCTCGATACGGTCGCCCGACTCGAAATATTCCCGCAGAGCGGCAACGGTGATGCCGTCGGGGATGCCTGTCACCCCGTCTTCTTCCACCTTCAGATCGCTTGACTTCAGATAATTCAGGATCACCGTGATCTGCATGGTCTGGCTCTTGCCGCCGTAACTCACCTTGATAGTCTGGACGCCGGGGGTGTCGTTTTCATAGCCGCTGATGGTGAAGCCGTCGGCGACGTAGGCGGTTGTACCGTTATCGTAGGACAGCTTCAGCCGCATACCGGTGGTGTCAAAGGGATCGTAGCAGAAATATTCCATCGTAGCAGGATAGTCTACGATCTGGATCGCGGTCAGGGACTTTTCCTTGACCGTGACTGTGAAGGTAGCGGTCTTTCCGTTGTAGGTGACGGTGATGGTCTGGGTACCGATCTTGTTTTTATCGTACCCCTTCACCGAATAGTTGGTGACCGTTGCGTTGGTGTCGTTATCGTAGTAGGCTTTGACCGCAAGTCCCGAGAGATTGATGTCCTGCCCCTCGATATAGGTCAGTTTTTTCGGCTTAGACGAGATCTTGATACCGGTCAGTGACTTAGCACTGACCTGCACCGTCAAAGTGGTCTTGAACAGACTGTACGACACGGTGAGCGTTTGCGTACCCAGCGTGTTATTCTTGTATCCGCTGACCGAAAAGCCGGTGACAGCGGCGCGGCTGCCGTCGGAGTAGATGGCATTTACAGCAAGACCGCTTTGCTGGAAGGCCTGTCCTTCCTTATACTCGGTCTTGGAGGGATAGGTCTTGATCTCGATACCAACGTGGCTGCGCACCTGTGTTTCCTTACACACCGAGCAGGTACGTTCTTCGGTTTGCGCGGCGGTAGAGGAAGCCTTGGTGGTCACCTTCCACGCCGAGTGGGTGTGACCGGTAATACAGCGCTCGTCGGTGGCGGTGTAGGGAGAGGTCTTGGCGTAGGTTTTGGCGTAACTGCCGTCGGTGTAGATGATCTCCTTCAGCGAGCTGTTTGCAAAGGAATTTTCACCGATTTCGGTGATCGCAGGGGGGATATAGATGCTGGTGATCGTCTTGCAGTCGGTAAAAGCGGTATCAGAGATGGAGGTCAGGGTGTAGATCGCACCGTTATAAAGGACATATTTGGTCAGATAGATCTGTCCGCCGTATTCCCCGTCATAGCCGGAGGAGTTTACGGAACCGCTTCCGCCCACGGTGGCGGTCATTTCCATATTATCGAAGGTGTATTGGATGTTTGAATCGTCGCGTCCGTTGGAATCCACCACGGTGACCATCTCTTCCTCATTGATGCTCACCAGATAGTCCATGCTTACCCAACCGTAGTATCCGCAGTAGGAGGTATAGCCCCACTTCTTGTCGTCGGAATATTTGTGGATACGGATGACCTTGGATGCGCCGACCGTTCCCACGCGCGCCGAAGAGGTGGAGGTGGTTTCGCGGATAGAGAGGTTGTTGGATACATTGACCACATAGAGATCGGCGTCGGGATCGGACATACTGTATTCCGAGAAGAAGATGTTCATTTCGCGCACGCGTCGGTTGTAAAGTCCCTGCAAAAACTCGCCGCCTGCGTGGCAAATGGAGCAGTATGCTTCGATGAACGCTTCCCGATCGGTTAAGTATTCGCCTGTTTTCAGCATAGTGATAAAGGCGTAGTCTTTTTTGGTCCAGACGTATTTTCCTAAGTTGTAGCCGAAACTGGAAAGCGCGTCGAACTGATTCTGATTGAGCAGGATCTTGTTGTCCACCAAAAATTCGTTGAGCTTGACGTTGAAATTATCCACCATGGTACGGAGCAGCTCGGAGGCTTCCCGTTCGGTGATACCGTCGGGATAGACGTCGGGAGATTCCACATAGGAGCCGTAACCGATGGAATATTGCTTGTAGTCCCAGAAGGCGTATCGGGAGTAGCCCTCAAAGCTCTTGATCAGCTCCAGACCGGCATCGCTGATCTCGTGGGTATAATCTATCTCCTGCGGCTCGGAGGGATCTTCGGTGCCTGCCTCGGGTTCGGCAGAGGAGTCGGCAGGTCTGCCGGAGACGGGGGTGCCGGTACTGTTTTCGGCAAACACCGAAAGAGTGGGTGCAATTGCTTGACACAATAGCATTGCCGCCAGTCCCAGCGAAAGGAGTCGTTTTTTCATTCTTTCACCTATCGTGTGTAGTTATGGGCATACGATTGTAGGGTCGTAATACCTATTGTATCATTTTTCACCGGATTTGTCAATAGATTTTTTTGTGCAAAGCGGTCGATTGCAGGAAAATACAGGAAAAATCATCAGTTATTTTGTGATTTTATGCTGTTTTTCGATCAATCTTTACAAAAAAGCGTCTCCGATACCAATCGGAGACGCAAGGATGGATTCAATTGAGATCGCCTAAAAAACGGTGCAGTCCCTCGCCCAGGAGAAGGATCACCAGTCCTGGGATCAGCAGAAGCGGTGCCAGAGTCAGCGGGAGCGCAACGATCCCGAAGGGTGAACCCAGTACGGGGAAAACGAAGCAAAGGCAGATGAACGCGCAGATCAGTACAAGTGCCGCGATGAACATCTTTCCCACCGAAACGCCTGGTGTCCGACGACCGGTGTGCCGTCCCGTTTCCACAAGCAGGACAATCATAGCGGGCAGGGTGCTGAGGAAGAGCAGAGAGGAACGCTGGGCGGCTGTACTCTGCCAGAGCAAAGACAGAGCCCAAAGTGCCAGCTGACTGACCGCCAAAGTGCCGCCTACAGCAACGGAAAGCAGGAAAAGATTGCGCTGATACCGTTTTCGGGCGGGGTGATCCTTGGCGCTTTGGCGGCGGGAAGCGGATCTGCGGGCAAGATGGTCGGTGGGCCGATCCAGCGCCAGCGTCAGGATGGCGGCAAGGTCAACGATCATACCCCAGAACAGGAGTTGTACCGGTGACAGCCAGAGTCCGCCAAAGGCAAAGCCGATCAGCGTCAGGAGCAGACGGGCGGTCAATGAAGCGGTTAGATAGACGAACATCCGCTTCAGTCCGCGGAAGATGTGTCGGGCGGAGCAGATGGCGGTGGTCAGCGCGTTAAGACCGCCGCTGCCGTCCCGATCCACCATGGACAGTACCACGTCGGAGACGAATCGCAGGGCGTCGCATCCGTTGAGCGCGCCGTCGGAGGATTGGCTGAAGTGAACGGGGATCTTCGCTCCGGAGGGAGACGCCAGACTGCGAAGT
Source organism: Clostridia bacterium (assembly GCA_017463445.1). Classification (GTDB taxonomy): domain Bacteria; phylum Bacillota; class Clostridia; order Oscillospirales; family CAG-272; genus CAKSQF01. Next base: position 10,361 of record JAFTPF010000014.1, on the reverse strand, counting down.
CCCTTGCCCGACAGGGTTAAGGCTTGGGTGGCGCCAACGTCTGCCTCACGGATCAGTGTGATCTCGGCGAGCTCGCGCCCCATATACAGGACACGCTCGCCCTTGTCCTTCCACAATTTCATCACCGTGCGCCGCATAGTGACCGAAAGTCCTTGATAGAGTGTATATCCCGTAAAGTTAGCGAGAAACAGATCGTCTCCCATCTCGCGGATCTCGCCGGCGGTGACCGCTTGCGTGCGGTCGTCCAGAATACCCAGCGCCTCTGCCAGATAATATCCGCGCTCCGATTCCTCCGGGCAGAGGAGGATGATTCGCAGACCTGCGTCCTTGAGCTTTCGAACCGTCTTTGCACAGCCGGGAAGCAGCGGTTGATCAAAGGAGAGAAGTCCCTCAAAGGTGAGCTGTCCGGTGAGATCGCCTAGCGAAGCCAGACCGCGGGCGGCGGTGAGGGTGGTTGCGATGGCGGTGATCTGCCGGCCGCCCCGCATCAGTTGACCTGCATCGGTGAGGATCTGCTGACGGCGGACCGACGAAAGCGAACGGGGAAGTCCGGCGGCGTCGGTATAATGGGAGCAGAGCGTCAGAATCTGCCGCACATCACCGCGGGCGATGAGAATGTACTGCCCCGAATGGCGGGTCAGGGTCAGATCGCAGACCGGGAGTCCCTCAGGCGTATCCTCGCGGCGGCGATGTTCGATGAGGCTGTACGCCTCGTCCAGCCTCGCGCTCCAAATCCCGGACCTGCTGCCCGCTTTCAGAATGGCGTCTTCTTCAAAAGAGAAGGTAGTGGCACCCGTCTCGCCCAGCGCTACCAGCCGATCGGTTCCGTAAATGCCGGTGGACAGGACTCCGTAGCGCAGAAGATTCTGACAGAGGGACTCCTCGGTCTGGGGATCGAAATCGTAAAATGTGCCGCCTGCCATCAGCGAGGAGAGCCGCATATCCCGTTCGCTGACGAGACATTCCGGCGGGATCAGGAGAGTCGTAATGCCTGCCAGATCCGAGAGCTTGTCCGCGTTCTTGATGAGCGCGCCCTTGGTGACCTTGTTTTGCTGTTTGACTGCACCGAAAATACCGCTTGCCACCAGAATACGGGCGAAGGCGGTGTAAAATTCACTGAGCGCGGATACCGATAGTGCCAGCAGCGTGAGAAATCCACCCAGCACCTCCCAGCGGTGCGTGACCAGATTCAGCAGCGTCAGCAGAAACACCAACAAAATAGAGAGCAGAGAAGCATAATGGGAGATTTTCTGCAGCTGATCAAAAAGCGTCAGCTTGTCGTAACGGACGGCAGGGCGGTTTTTGTGGGTGCGGCAGACCAGCGTTTCCTCGCCGGTGAGGCAGACTATGGCGCGTCCCCGTCCCCGCGCCACGATGGTGGAAGCGAAGACCATATTGACTTGCTGATGCGGCTCCAGATTGCGGTAATCGTAAAACGCCGCGTTCTTGCGGACGGCGCCCTTGGCGTCGGTAATCCCCGACTCCAGCAGGTACAGATCCTGATCTTCGATGAGTCTTGCGTCAGCAGGTACGATGTCACCTGCAAAAAGGAGGATCACATCACCCGGCACCAATTGCTCCTGACGGAGGATAAACATCCGTCCATCCCGGATGACCTTGGCGTAAGGCAGTGAAAATTTGCTCATCCCCGCAAAAATCCGTTGCGCTTTGTTGTATACGAAGATCAGCGACGCATATCCGATGCCCAGAAGCAGGATCAGCGTCAGCGAGACTGCGGCGTTCCCGAAAAATGCAGACAGCACCGCCGTCAGAAGAAGCAGTACGGACAGCGGATTCAGCGTGATCTGCCGAAGATATGTAGTGAAATTTCCCTCGGGAATGGGGAAGATTCGGTTAAAACCCCATCGGCGGGTGCGCCGTTTGGCTTCCGCCGCCGTCAGACCGGCATACAGATCGCTGCCCAGCGTCTCTGCCGTCTCCTCGGGCGTAAGATCAAACCATCTTGCCATACTTGCTCCTTTCTTTATTTTGTTGGGGAACTTTATGTAAAAAGTTCCCCAAACCCCTCAAAAACTTTTATATGGGACGGCAAATACTTGCCGTCCGCAGTAATAACTTATTCCGTGCCGCAAGTATTTGCGGCACCTCCAAGAAGTTTTTGAAGTCCAGAAACTTTTTTCAAAAAGTTTCTGGCGGGTTCCAAGGGTGGAACCCTTGGTTAAACACAGGCGATGACCAGCTCTTCGCCGCTGGCGGTAATGGATGCGGCGCTGATACCGGTGGAATAATCGGCGATCAGCTTGGATGCCAGGGCATCCTCCACCTCGCGCTGGATCACGCGGCGCAGATTGCGGGCGCCGAACTTGCGGGAGTAGGACTTTTTCGCCAGCAGTGCGGCGGCATCCTCGCTCCAGCTGAGGGCGATCCCCCGTTCGGAGAGAGCGGCGCGCAGATCAGACAGCTGAATGGCGGCGATCTTCACGAAATCCTCCTCGTTCAGGGTGCGGAAGGTGATGATCTCGTCGATGCGGTTAAGAAACTCGGGACGGAGGAAGGATTCCAGTGCCTTCTGGGTCTTGGACTCCTCCACAGTCCGCGCCGCGGGATTGAATCCGGGAGTGGCGGAGATTCCGTTTGCGCCTGCGTTGGTGGTCATGACGATCACCGTGTTCTCGAAGTTCACCTTCTTGCCCGAGGCATCGGTGATCACACCGTCGTCGAGAATTTGCAGAAGGATATTCATCACATCGGGATGTGCCTTCTCGATCTCATCAAAGAGGACGACAGAGTAAGGCTTGCGGCGGATCTTTTCGGTGAGCTGACCCGCTTCGTCGTAGCCAACGTAGCCGGGAGGCGCTCCGATGATCCGGGAAACGCTGTGCTTTTCCATAAACTCAGACATATCCAGACGAATCAGCGTCTCTGGAGAGTCGAAGAGATCGGCGGCAAGGGTCTTCACCAGCTCGGTCTTGCCCACGCCGGTGGGACCTGCGAAGATGAAGGACACGGGACGGCGCTTTGCCGTGACGCCGGTGCGGCTCCGCTTGATGGCGCGGGCGACGGCGTCCACCGCCTCGTCCTGTCCCACGATCCGCTTTTTCAGACGGTCGGCGAGATGATCGATGCGTTTGAACTCGTTTTCGGTGATGTTGGAGGCGGGGATGCCCGTCCAGACCTCGATGACCTCAGCCAACTCGTCGGTGGTGAGGGAGACCTGATCTCGCTCTGCGGAGGCTTCCTTGAATTCTGCCTCGGCGGAAAGCTCCTTGGAGCGGAGCTCGGCGATCTTCTGATATTTGGCGTTCAGCGCCTCGTCGGTGGTGGCTTCCTCGGCTTCGGCGGCCTCCCGCTCCTTGCGGACGGTCTCCAGCGCGGCGGTCGCCAGCTCGGCTCGCTTGATGGCAGGGGAGCGGAGTGCCAGATATGCGGCGGCCTCGTCGATGAGATCAATGGCCTTATCGGGGAGGAACCGGTCGGTGATATAGCGTTCGGACAGAGTAACCGCTCGCTCAACGGTGAGATCGGGGATCCTCAGCCCGTGGAAGTTTTCGTAGTAGGTCTTGATGCCCCGCAGGATGGCGATGGTGTCGGCAATAGAGGGCTCCTCCACCATGATGGGCTGGAATCGACGCTCCAAAGCGGCATCCTTTTCGATATATTTGCGGTATTCCGCAAGGGTAGTGGCGCCGATCAACTGGATCTCGCCGCGGGAAAGGGCAGGTTTCAGGATGTTGGCGGCATTCATAGAGCCTTCGGCATCGCCTGCGCCCACGATTGAGTGAACCTCGTCGATGACCAGAATGACATTCCCCAGCGCCTTGACCTCTTCGATCAGTCCCTTGATCCGCGACTCAAACTGCCCGCGGAACTGGGTGCCGGCAACCAGCGAGGTCAGGTCTACCAGATGAACCTCTTTGTTCTGCAGCTTGTAGGGCGCATCGCCCGAGGCGATCTTTTGCGCCAATGCCTCCGCGATGGCGGTCTTACCCACACCGGGCTCGCCGATCAGGCAGGGATTGTTCTTCTGGCGGCGGCAGAGGATCTGCATAAGGCGGCTGAGCTCCCGCTCGCGCCCGACGATGCGGTCCAGCTTGCCCGCGCGGGCGTCAGCGGTGAGGTCGGTGCAGTATTGGGAGAGAAATTTCTTCCCCTTGGGGACTTTCCCGGCTTTGCCGCCTTTTCGGGGCACATCACCCTCGGCAGAGGGCATTCCGGGCATTCCGGGAAGTCCCAGACCGCCGAACAATTTGCGAAAATCGATGGGGGGTGTTTTACCCTGAGGAGATTCCTCCAGCTCATCGTTTTCTGAGGGGATGATCTCCATCAGATTCTCCATCTCGCCGTCCATGCGATCCAGATCCTCGTCGGTGAGTCCCATGTTTTTGATAATATCGTTGACGGGTTTGATGCCGAGTTCCTTCGCACATTTAATGCAGATCCCCTCGTTCACCGATTTGTTGCCGTCAATCCTTGAAATAAAGATCACGGCGACCCGTTTTTTGCATCTTGCACACATTTCCATAGAGTAAATTCCTTTTTGCGTTGGCTGAAGTAGATTTGATAGTAGATTGCGCAGTACGGAACGCTCCTATGACTGCGCGGTGCATCCAAAAGTTACGGATGCGGGTATGTATTGGTTATTGAAAAATTAACCGATTCCCATCAAAAGACGGAACAGGTTGTGATCGAACATCCAGCGGGCAACCACCGAGCCCTCGAACGCTTCCTCGGACAGCCAGCCCAGCGAGACCACCAGCAGCTCGGAGAAGCTGAACAGGAGAAGGGACAGGATCTGCGCGTAGAGCAGACCGATCGCGATCCCCAAGATGAAGCCCATCAGTTTGTTGGCTTGCTTGAGTACGGGAAGCTTACAGAAACGGTCGATCAGGTAGGTCACGATCTTGACGATCGCTATATACAATAAAAACAGCAGAACAAAGGAGATCGCCGAGGCGACGACCTCTGCGGTCATACCCACGCCCAGCAGAGAGGAGAGTCCTTCTCCTTCCGATCCCTCATTTAGTAGCTTCGTCAAAGGAGCTTCCAGCAGCGGTTGCAGGACGGGTCTTGTCAGTATGGCGGCGATCATCGCGATGAAACAGCCGCAAAGCCCCATTACGCCCCGAATGAAGCCTCGCTTGGTATACAGAAAGATACAGATCACCAGCGTGATGATCACAAGGATGTCTAAAATCATACTCATAGAAGATATCCTCCGAATCAATTGCAAATTTTAATGGATATACGAAACATAAATGGCGAGCGGCGTTAATTTTTCTTCGTACTCCACTCCGGCTCGATCACACGGGTGGCGGTGCAAAAGTAGAGCACGTCGCCCTTGGCGATCACGGTGCGGATGGCAGTTTCGTTTTCAAAGCGGCTGACCGTGCCGTCCTTCGCCAGACTGAACGCGGTATTTCCCGACAGAAGAATCATCCGATCCTCGAAAAAGGTGATCTGCTCCACCGCTTGTGGGAATGTCTGCTCAAGCACGGTCTTGCCGTCGGCATCCAGAACGCAAAGCTGATAGATGGAGGTATCGGTTGCTTCCTTGTATAGGAAGGCGATGCGAGAGTTTTGCGGGCTCACGTTATATTCTATCACTTTTTTCCCTGAAATGTCATACTCATCGTATAATTTACCGCTTTGATTATAAAATTTTACACCTTGGTCACAGACAAGCACGAACGAGTCGTCGCTGATCCAGGCGGCTTCCAGCGGCATCGCACCCTCTACGGTTAGTAGCAGCGAGGGCTTGTCAGAGTCGATGGAAAGGATCATCAGCTCGGTGCAGATGCCGGTGTCTCCTACGTAATAGGAGGAGATGAGCAAAGTTTTGCCGTCGTCGGCAAGATCCACCGATGCGATGTATTTGTTCTTCTGGATTTTGTTCATCAGCTGGAAAGAGCTGCTGTAGACCTCTACCACGCCAAAATACTCCTTGGAGCGGGAAGCGATGACGTAAACGCCCTCATCCGACAGATCTGCGTCGGCGATGGGATAGCCGGTGGTAGAGGTATGGACCTGACTGAAGCCGGTGTAAAGGCTGTACGCGCCGCCCGTTCGGTCGAACGCCAGCAGATATTTCTCAGATGCGGCAAGGGCGGGGGAATCGTAATGCAGATTGCCCGTATAAGAGGTGCGCCCGGAGGCATCGTAGATGGCGATCTGCCGATCGGACAGCTGTGCCAGAGAGTCTTTGTAGATGGCGAAGGTGTTCAGCGGATTGCTGTCGTAGCTGATACTTCCCGCCTCGCCCAGCTCTGTGCGCAGTTCGAAGTTCACGTTGCGCATCAGATAGCGGAAGTTTTCAATAGTGATCTCTTCCTTGAACAGGTTGAGCATTCCCAGCAGAAACACCACCAGCAGGATCACAACCCCGTAGCGCAGATAGCGGTAGACAGAGGCTTTTTTTAGATACCGCTCGTTGTAGATGACCGGACCCAGTGCCTCTTCGGGGGAGACGAAGCGTTCGCTCTGGTAGGACTCTTCCTGCTTTTGCAGGGCTTTTTCCCGTTTTTGTTCCTGCAGAGCGGTCTGTTCTTTCTTTTTTTGCGGCGTTTTTCCGCGGAATAAGCGTTTTACCCGCACATTTTTGGCAGGCTTCTCGACCTTGGAGGGTTGATTCGATGTTTTTTTCTTTTGCGGTTGCTTTTGTTCGGCCATAGAAACCTCCTGTAAAAATTACGGTAAACTGATATGGGTCAACCGATCAGATCATCGGGATAGACCACGCGATTGAGATACAGTCCCTCCGGCGGAAGAGTGGGACCGGCCATCCGCCGATCCAGCGACGCCAGAATGGCGGGGACCCTGTCGGGCGCGATCTTTCCTTTGCCCACGTCGGTGAGCGTACCGGCAATGATGCGAACCATATTATAGAGAAATCCGTCAGCCGCTACGCAGACGATCACCAGATCGCCCTCTCTGCGGACGTTGCAGTAATAGATCTCCCGAACAGTGGAGCTCACCACCGAGCCTTGCGCCATCAGAGCGGCAAAGTCGTGCCGTCCCACCAGATGCGCGGCGGCAGCATTCATTGCGGCGGCGTCCAGTGCCACGGGACAGTGCCAGGCCCGTCCTGCGTGATAGGGATGCAGGATGGGTGCGTTGTAAATGTAGTATTCGTATTCCTTGTGATGGGTCATGTAGCGGGGATGAAAGTCCTCGTTGACCGCTCTTGCTGAGAGGATGGAGATATCCTCCGGAAGGTGAGGGCGCATTGCCAGCGGGATCTTCTCCGGCGGTAGGGTGGAATGGATCTCTCCCTCCATGGTGCAGTAAAACTGCTTGGCGTGAACCCCCGCGTCGGTGCGGGAGCATCCCGTGATCTTCAGCGAAACACCGAAGAACTCCTCTAATGCGTTCTGAAGAACGCGCTGGATCGTGAGCGCCTCGTTGTTTTGGGTCTGATAACCGTGATAACGGCTACCCATATAGGCAATTTCAAGTAATATTTTCATTTTTCTTGGAACTTTTCTTTCAAGAAAGGTTCCAAACCTCCAAAGAACTTCTTTGAAGTGCCACAAATGCTTGCGGCACGAGATGGTCATTGTCCGACGGATAGTATTTTTTGTCCTTAATAAGAGTTTTTGAGGGTACCAAGGGAACTTTTTGCAAAAAGTTCCCTTGGTATTTTTTAAATCCCCAAAAATGCAGGCAGGGGAGCCCAGCGGAGGGCGATGATCCCTGCCATGAAGAGCAGGATCAAGAGAAGCGCAAACAGGTCGCGCAGGGAATAATGCAAACGGTTCATTCGGGTACGTCCCGCGCCGCCGTGATAGCAGCGGCACTCCATTGCGGTGGCGAGATCGTCTGCTCGGCGGATCGCCGAGACAAAGAGAGGGATGAAGATCGGGATCAGCGCTTTTGCCCGGGAGAGCAGGGAACCGGTCTCGAAATCGGCACCGCGCGCCTTTTGGGCGGACATGATCTTGTCGGTCTCCTCAATGAGGGTGGGGATGAAGCGCAGGGCGATGGTCATCATCATGGCAAACTCGTGGACGGGCACCTTGATCTTTTTGAGAGGAGAGAGCATCTGCTCGATGCCGTCGGTGAGGGCGATGGGAGAGGTGGTGTAGGAGAGGAGCAGGGTGGTGCCGGCAAGCAGCGCGGTGACGCGAAGTGCCATCGATGCGGCGTAGACGATGCCGCCCGAATAGATGTCAATGAAGTAGAAGTCCACAAGCTGTTTGCCGTCCTTGACCCAGAACAGATTCAGGACGGTGGTGAACAGGATGATCCAGCGCAGAGGCTTCAGGGATTTCAGTACCGTTTTCATGGGGATCCGTCCCAACGGAACCAGCAAAAACGCCGCCAAAGTCAGGATTGCTACGGTGATCAGATTGTTGGCAAAGAAGATGGTGACGATATAGAGCAGCGTAAGGATCAGCTTCATGCGGGGATCCAGCTTGTGAAGAAACGAATTTCCCGGAAAAAACTGACCTAAAGTAATGTCCTTCAGCATTTCCCCGCCCCCTCTCTCTGCAACTTCGCCTTCAGCGCACGGAGTGCGGCCTCGGCACCTGCTACGGTGTAGAGATTGTCGGGCAGCTCGTAGCCACGACGGCGAAGTTCATTTACCAGATGCGTCACCTCGGGCACGTCCAGACCGATGGAGCAGAGCAGATCGGCGTTTTTGAAGATCTCGTCGCGGCTGCCCGAAAGGAGCAAACGGCTGTCGCTCATTACCATAATGTCCTCGGCGTAGCGCGCCATATCCTCCATGGAGTGGGAGACGATGATGATGGTAGCGCCGGTCTGATCCCGATAGCGGAGCAGTCCGCCGAAGATCTCTTCTCTGCCCACGGGATCCAGTCCCGACGCGGGCTCGTCCAGAATAAGGATAGGCGGGCGCATGGCCATCACGCCTGCGATGGCGACGCGGCGCTTCTGACCGCCGGAGAGATCGAAGGGAGATTTTCCCAGTAGTTCGCGGTCAAGTCCCACAAAGTCTGCCGCCTCCAGTGTGCGAGTGGCGATCTCTTCGGGGGAAAGCTTTTGATTTTTCGGCCCGTAGCCGATGTCCTTAGCGACCGTCTCTTCAAACAGCTGATATTCGGGGTACTGGAAGACCAGCCCCACCTTGAAGCGCGCGTCGCGGAGAGTCTTTTTATCGGAGAAAATATTTACACCGTCCAGCAGCACCTCTCCCGAAGAAGGGGTGAGGAGTCCGTTCATCATCTGCACAAGAGTGGATTTACCGCTGCCCGTGTGTCCGATGATACCGGTAATGCTGCCCTCGCGGATGGTGGCAGAAAGGTCGTCCACTGCCTGTCTTGCGAAGGTCGTATCGCCGCTGTAGGTATAAGAGAGATTTTTGAGTTCCAGTTTCATCTTTATCTACCAAGGTACCGACCCGTCGGGGTTCGATCCTTTCTGTGGGAATGATTGCTTAGTTAAGATTTCAGCCACTGCTCGACGGCGTCTGCCCCCTCGGCGGGCGTCAGCGGAACATCGGACAGTTCCAGCCGCGCGGCAAGCTCGGTTGCCTGTGGGACAGCAAGTCCCAGCGCGAACAGCTCGTCCACCTTTGCGAAGACTTCGCGGGGCGTGCCGTCCATCTGTACTCTGCCGTCATCGATGACCACCACGCGGTCGGCGCGGACAGCTTCGTCCATGTTGTGGGTGATGAGGAGAACGGTGATGCCGCGCTCTCGGTTGAGCTTTTCGATGGTCGCCATGACCTCCGCTCGTCCACGAGGATCCAGCATGGCGGTGGACTCGTCAAAGAGAATGCATTCGGGGAGCATGGCGATCACGCCCGCAATGGCGATGCGCTGCTTCTGACCGCCCGACAGTTTGTGAGGCGCGTGACGGGCGTATGCGGTCATGTCCACGATCTCCAGTGCTTCATCCACGCGGCGGCGGATCTCGGCGGGCTCGATACCCAGATTTTCGGGACCGAAGGCAACGTCTTCCTCTACCACGGTAGCGACTAACTGATTATCGGGGTTCTGGAAGACCATCCCGACCTTTTTGCGCAAATCGATGATCTCCTCCTCGGAAAGCTCGGCGTGAACCGCCTTACCGTCGATGACAATCTTGCCGTCGGTAGCTTCCAACACCAGATTTAGGAGCTTGGCGAAGGTGGATTTGCCCGAGCCGTTGCGCCCGAGGATCGCCACGAACTCGCCTTTTTCAAAGGAAAGCGAGACTTCGTGGAGCACCGGCTGAGGATCGTCCTCGTCGGTGTAGGTGAATGATAGTTTTTTTGTATCAATAAATGGCATGGTTTTTCTTGGAACCCTTTCTGTAGAAAGGGTTCCAAACCTCCCAAAGACTTCTGATAGCAAAATTGCTATGCAATTTTGCGGGTAGAGATATTTTCATGACAACTTCCTGGCCGGCAAGAATTTGCCGGCTTTTATAGAAGTTTTTGGAGTTCCAAGAACCTTTTT
>JAFTPF010000026.1 GCA_017463445.1 Clostridia bacterium | reverse complement strand
GAGGTGGTCCATAGTGACTTTCCTTTCGAATTGTTGTCTTGGCAACTCCAATTCTACCATGGAATTGTTACTATGGATTTTCTTTTTTGAAAATTTCTACCCCATCGGGTAGTGCAACTTCATTTTACAATCTGCGAAAAGTTCTTTGGAAGGGGTGTGAGGAAACCTTTCTTACAAGAAAGGTTTCCCCGCGAAAATTCACACTTCCATAATAATCGGCAGAATCATCGGGCGGCGCTTGGTGCGCTGGTAGATGAAGCGGGAGAGATCGTCCTTCACCAGATTCTTGATCTGATTCCACTCGGAGTAGCCGCGGTAGAGGCACTCGTCTACGGCGTCTGCCGCCACGCGGCGAAGATCCTCCATCAGCTCCTCGGACTCACGCACGTAAACAAAGCCGCGAGAGACGATATCGGGCCCCGAAAGCAGTCCCGCGCCGTCGGAGGACATGGTGCAAACCACCACGATGATGCCGTCCTCTGCCAGATGACGGCGATCGCGGAGCACGATATTGCCCACATCGCCAATGCCGTAGCCGTCGATCAGCACCTTGCCTGCAGGGATGGTGCCGTTCCACTTGGCTTCCTTTGTTCCCACTTCCAGCACCTTGCCGATCTCGCCTACAAAGATGTTGTCGGCAGGAATCCCCATCGTTTTGGCGATCTCGCGATTTGCCGCCAGATGACGGTTCTCACCGTGAATAGGCATAAAGTACTTGGGCTTAGTCAGCGCCAGCATCAGCTTGATCTCCTCCTGGCAGGCGTGACCGGAGACGTGTACCTCAACCGCGCTATCGCGGAAGACCGACACGCCCCGCTTGGTGAACTCGTTGATGAGCTTATCCACCAGCTTCTCATTGCCGGGAATAGCAGAGGCTGAGAACACTACCAGATCGTGTACGCCCAGCTCCACCTTGTCGTGCTCGGCAAACGCCATACGGTAGAGACCGGACATGGGCTCGCCCTGACTGCCGGTGGTGATGATAGTCACCTTCTCGGGATTGTAACGCTTCAGCTCGGAAACGTCAATCAGCGTGCCGGCGGGAATGTGCATATAATCCAGATCCTGCGCCGCGCGGACGATGTTGATCATGCTCCGTCCCGTGACGGCGACCTTTCTGCCGTACGCCACGCTGGCGTTGATGATCTGCTGTACGCGATGAACATTAGAAGAGAAGGTTGCGATAACGATCCGCTTGTCGCGGTTCTTTAAGAAAATCCCGTCCAAAGAGTTACCTACGATCTTCTCGGAGGGAGTGTAGCCCGAACGCTCGGCATTAGTGGACTCGCACAGGAGCAACTGTACGCCCTCCTTGCCCAGCTGACCCAGACGGGAGATGTCCATAATATCGCCCTCGATGGGGGTTAGATCCAGCTTAAAGTCGCCGGTATGGAGGATGGTGCCCACGGGCGTACGGATCGCCAGACAGCAAGCGTCGGCGATGGAGTGGTTCACACGGATGAACTCTACCGAGAAGCAACCGGCTTTCACAGTATCGCCCGCCTTCACGCAATGCAGCTCGGGCTCGAAGTCCAGTCGGTGCTCCATCAGCTTGTTTTCGATGATGCCCAGCGTCAGGCGAGTGCCGAAGATGGGCAGGTTCATGGTGCGGAGCAGGTAGGGAATGCCGCCGATGTGGTCCTCGTGACCGTGGGTCAGGAAGACGCCGCGGATGCGATCCGCGTTTTTCTCCAGGTAGGTAAAGTCGGGGATGACCAGGTCGATACCGAACATATCGTCATCTGGGAAGCCCAGACCGCAATCCACGATAATGATATCGTCGTCGCACTCAATGACGCAGATATTCTTGCCGATCTCTTCCAGACCGCCCAGAAACGCGACCTTGACTTTTTTGTCGTTTTTCAATTTTTTTGCCATAGTATATCCTTTCATGTATAGATAATAATCGTTCAAGTAGGAAAAAGGCCTGTTCTATCGGATAGAAGGCCTCATGAATGTAAATCGCCGGGAAACAGAGTCCATCGCCGCAATACCGCCGTATGAATACAGCGGCAAAACTGCGGCATTGACTCCGAAGCAGCCGCTGTACAACAGGCGATCCTGTACAGACAAACTGCTACGCAAGGGGGAAAATACACGGTCACTCGAAATCAATCGTAGTATAGCATATTTATATGAACAATATTTGTACGAATCACAAACGAAATGTTAACATAAACCTTCCCAACTTAGCGAAAGAGAAAATAGACGATCAGTCCCAGCGCTTCGACGGCGGCTCCCGCGAAAACTCCTGCGGCAAAGGGGAAACCGTTTTTACGGACATTCCGCCGAGGCGCGGGAAAGTGGCTCTTCTCCACGATCCGATTGGCTTCGTCCAAAAGATCGGGGAGAGCCGCATCGATCGATTCTTCCCGCAAAATAAAGTGCGCCTCTTCGAACAGCTTGCTGTCCCGGCTTCTTACCACCACCACCCGTCGGTTGGCGCCCTTCAGTAGCGTTCCCTTCATCTGAACAGCTCCTTCAGGGTACGCCCCAGCTTGGCAAAGCCCTCCACGATACGGAAGCGAATGGTGTAGCGGGGATCTTCATCCTCTGTCAGCAGACGGATCTGACTTTTGGAAAAGCCCGTCTCCGCCATTGCCTCCTCCGCTTTTGCGGTGGAGGTACAGAGGTTCGGGAAGAGGACGCACCACCAGTTCTTCCCTTCCGCCGCGCCGATCTTCACCTGCAGAGACGTGTATTCGCCCGCAGGCAGACGAACGCCCTCGTACTGGCGGGTGGGGTAGTATTCGGTGGTCAGAGTCGCCGTCACGTCACAGGGATGTCCCGCCTTTTCCAGAGTATCCTCGGCGATCTCCTCCAGCTCGGTCAGCCGCTCCCGCAGGATCGCTTCCCCGCTTTCCTTGTCGGTAACGCCCTCCGTCCATTCGGCTATCTCGCAAAGCAGTGCGTCGCGGACGGTCAGCTTCAGCGCCTGATCCTCCTCGCTGTCGGATGCCGCCAGAATATGCAGACGGATCGTACCGTCGTAGATCTCGGAGGCATCCGCCGCCAGCTCCCAGCCCGTGTAGACGGTCACCAACAGAAGAAAAACGAGAGAACCAATTAGAATCTTTTTCATCAAATCATCGCTCCTTACTATGTCAGTGTGAGAATGATTGCCATACCGTTACACTTTTATGCAGAAAAGAAAAAAGAAATACACCTTCCCGACATGGGAAGGTGTATGGAGCATTATTCGTTCACCGACAGCTTCCATCTGCGCAGGGCGATCACCAAGGCGGGGATCAGCACGATATGCAGAATGATGCCGGGGATAGCGTTGGTCACAGCCCCCGCCAGAAATGCCGAAAAGGGGAAGGTCGTCTCGGTAAAGCCTGCGATCGCAAAACGCACTGCCCCCCAAACCACTCTACCGCCGATCATGGAGGCGATCAGGGTAACGTAAACGAAGGGGATCTTCTTGGGCAGTAGCCGATAGAGCAGTCCGACCAGGAGACCGTAGACGGCAAGCTCGAATGCCATCGCAATTCCTGCGGGAAAGATCGGAGGCATACCGAACAGCAGATAGCGCAGAAGCGGTGCGACAAAGCCTACCGCCATGCCCCAATACCAACCACAGAGGAAGCCGCAGAGCAGGACAGGGATGTGCATAGGGCTGAGTGCCTGTCCGATCTGGGGGATCTGCCCGGTCAAGAAGGGGAGCAATAGTGCCAGCGCCAGAAAGAGGGCGGAATAAGTCAATCTGAGGATATTCTTTTTTGTCATGTTGATTTCCTTTCACGGGAATAAAAAGAGGCATTGCTTTTCCGTGCAGAAAAAACAATACCTTCTTGGTATCCATTAAGAGTATAAAATAGAAAATGTAAAAGGACTTCTGTCCACATGGCGACTTCCTGTCAACCTTGTATAGTATAGCAAAAAATCTTTCCTTTGTCAAGCTTTTTTATGAAATTGCCTGCTTGATCTTTGCAAGTGCATCCTCTAAAAGCTCCGCGGTAGAGGTGTTCCCTACTCCGGCTATCAGCGTCTCACAGCGGTTCATAGGGATCAGCACCCGAACCGCATCGCTTTGCCCTACCGCCTGTGCCATGTCAGGAGTGACCTCACCCATCAGCGCGTCTGCGATAACGATCCCGACCGGTCCCACGATCACATCGGCGCGGCGGCTGCCCACGATCACGGCATTCTCGCCGGTGGCGGCGTTTTTGACTCCGCCCTTGAGCATATTGGAGGTGGCAATGCTGTTGGTTCCTACCGCGAACAGCTCCGCTTCGGGAAGCGATTCGACGATCATTTTGGCCAGTTGACGGCCGATATTGCCGCCCTGCCCGTCCACGATCATGATTTTCTTCGGCATCTCCTTACCCTCGCTTTCGCTGATCCAGAAAATTTTGCAAAATGATCTCCGCCGACAATGTGTCCACGGTGTTTTTCCGCTTCTTCCCGCGGGTATCGGTGAAGCTGAGAATGGTATGCGCTTGCATAGTGGTGCATCGCTCGTCAAACAGCGTTACGGGCAGTCCCGACACCTCCCTGAGCTTTTCGGCGAAGGCTTCCACCTTTTGGCTTCGCTCGCCGCGGGTGCCGTTCATATTGACTGGATTGCCCATGACAATCTCCGCCACATCGTGGGTTCGGATGGCAGCAAGGATCTGCTCCATCGCCTTTTCCTCAGTGTAGGCGGTAAAGGTGCCCAATCCGCTTGCCAGAAAGCAGGACTCGTCGGAGAGTGCAAGTCCGGTACGGACGTCGCCCAGATCTATTCCTAAAATTCGCATCGTAATGTTTCTCCTTATTCTACCGCAGGTCCCCAGAATGCCGAGCGACTGGCTTCACGGACACCCTCGACCACTCGTTCCACAAAGGCGGCAACGTCGGCGCGGGCTTCCTCACGGCTAATGCCGGTCAGCGGCTCGTGACGCTCGCCCTTGTAGAGCTTGTAGGTCACGTCGCTGGCATCCATATCCAAAAGCGCTTCAGTGATGCGAGGAATGTCTTTGCCGAACGCTCCTACGGGATCCTCTTCTCCGCTGAGGAAGAAAATAGGCAGCCCCTTGGGGACCTTGTCGTACCATTCCTCGGAATTGACGAAGGAAAGAACAGTGAAGAGATCGTAAAAGCCCTGTACCGTAAAGATAAAACAGCACTTGGGATCGTCCGTATAAGCCTTCAGCTCATCGGGATCGGAGGTGACCCATTCCCGTCCGGTCGCCTTCCCCTTTTGGGGCTTGAACCGTTTGTTATAGCTGCCGAAGGACTGCTTGTACAAAAAGGGACTGCGATAATGATCACCTTTACGCTTCGCAAGAAACTTGCACAGTTTCATGCCCAGCTTTAGCGGCTGATCGCCTGCGGAGGTCCCCGACAGGATCAGACCATCGATGCTGTCGGCATGTCCCATCAGATAGGCGCGGGCAAGGAAGCTGCCGAAGCTGTGTCCCAGCAGGATCGTAGGCAGAGCGCGATACTTCTCTTTCATCAGCCGATTCATGGCGGCAAGATCGCGCACCAGATACAGGTCACCGTCCTCGGGGGCGAAATAGCCCAGCTCATCGTCCGATTTCACCGATCTTCCGTGACCGATGTGGTCGTTGCCGAAGACGATATACCCCTGCTCACAGAGCGCGCGGGCGGTTGCATCGTAACGCCCCATATGCTCGCACATTCCGTGGGAGAGCTGGATCATCGCGGACGGTGTGCAATCGGGCGTCCAGACGGTATAATGCACCATATTGGTACCGTTGGAGGAAGGAAAAGTTCCTTCGGTTTTGGTAATATTCATAGGGTTTCCTTATCGCTTCAACGTCAGATCGTGGGTACGGCAGTAATCGAGGATCTGCTCGCGGCTGGCAATGGTGATGCCGCGATTCTCTCTGGCAAGACGGGAGCCGATGGCGGCAATGGTGCAGGCACGGCGAATGTCACCTGTCAGGATAAAGGACGCCGCCAGCGCCGCGCCTTCGGTATCCACCGGGCAGACCGTCTTTCCGGGAGCAGTCAGCACGCCATCGGGCGCGATGATATTGTGGTACTTGCCGTCGTATACGAAAAAGCCCTGTCCCGGCAGGCGGATGACGTAATACTTCGCCTTTACCCGCTTGGAAATGGCGACAGCCGCCCGCAGGCAGTTCTCCACGTTGATCTTGCCGCACATTGCCACCGTTTCGGCGGAGGTACGGTCGATGATGAACAGCTCCACGGGAGGAAGCTGCTCCCAAGGCATACGGGAATTCACCGGCAGAGCGTCCAAAAACACGGGAACGCCCTTGGTATTTGCCATCCGCGCCGCCTGATTGACCAGTTCAAAGGGCAGCTCGGTGGTCAGATAAAATCCTGCCGGAAAGCCGTTCAACGCAGAGGAGATCTGACCCATGGTCAAATCCTCGGCGGCACCGGGATAGACCAGC
Source organism: Clostridia bacterium (assembly GCA_017463445.1). Classification (GTDB taxonomy): domain Bacteria; phylum Bacillota; class Clostridia; order Oscillospirales; family CAG-272; genus CAKSQF01. Next base: position 11,098 of record JAFTPF010000026.1, on the reverse strand, counting down.
CGTCGGGAGGCGTCACAGTAGGTCTCGTGCAGGAGATATTCGATGCCCGTCCGCTTCTCATGGGAGAACTTCAGATACTGCACTTCCACTTGATTATCGGCGTAGAAATTGAAGAGCCGTCTGCCCTCGGCGTCGTCACCCAGCATCGCGCAAAGCGACGCGGTCGCGCCCAGTCTGGAGGCAGCGATGGCGGCATTTCCCGCTCTTCCGCCGGGACGGGTGAGGTATTTATCCTCGGTCACGCGTCCGCCCAGATCTGGCAGAGCGGTCACGTGCAGGATTGTTTCGGTGCAGGCATAGCCTGCGATCGCCAGTTTAGGATCCACTGCGGTCACTCCGTTTCATCGTTCATTCTGTTTTTATTGTAGCACATTTCGCAGAAACTTGCAAGTGTTTTTCGGCAGACTTTTCCCGAAGGCGGGAAAAATCTGCCGAAACTGCGTTGATTATTTCTTTTTACGGGGATTTTTCGGGAACCAGCCCTTTGCTACCCGCTTTTCCTGATGGATGACCTCACTGATCCCCCACAGTGCGGAGAAACCAAATACGGCAAGTCCCGTGCTGACGATCTCGTTAGGGCAAAAGATCGATCCTGCCACACAAGCAAGTCCGATCAAGAGAAAAATAGGGATACAGACCTTCTTGCCGAGATAATATTCCCCTTTGATGACGATAGGATGCCAGACGCCGATAGAAAGAAATGCCAGCGCGCCGATGATAACGCCGTTAAAGTGCATAGGATACTCCTTGTATGTATGACATCAAAGCTCTGATGTGTACTGTCAAAATTTGGTTAGTCTTTGCCCAACGACGACAACAAGGAACGGCGATACCGTTCCTTGTTGTCAATGGAAAAACTGTCAGGATCAGACAGTATGGATCTTCTTGGCGGGATCGGAGTTTTCGGTATCCAGACCCAACTTCGCGGCACGGCGGTTCTCGAAGAACTTGGTTGCCACCTGCTCAAACAGAGCGTAGCTGAGAACGTCTTCTTCCTGCTCGATATAATCGGCAGCCTTCTTGCGAATGGTGTCCAGCTCGGGAGGGATCAGGTCGGCGGGACGGCAGGTGATGGGCTCGTCTGCACCGATGATCTTCTTTTGGAACTCGGGATCTACGGGCATGGGAGTCTTACCGTACTCGCCCTTGATCACGCCCTTAAACTCCTTGGTGACCATCTTGTAACGTTCGCCCATGATGACGTTGTACACAGCCTGCGTACCGACTATCTGGGAGGAGGGGGTTACCAGAGGAGGATAGCCTGCGTCGGCTCTGACTCTCGGTACCTCTTCCAGTACCTCGGTCAGCTGATCGGACTTGCCTGCCTGCTTGAGCTGAGAGATCAGGTTGGACAGCATTCCGCCGGGAACCTGATACAGAAGTGCGTTGGTGTTGACCGCCAGCACCTTGGGATCCAGCAGACCACTTGCCAGATACTTCTCGCGAAGAGGCGTAAAGTAGCGGCTGATCTCGTCCAGCTTGGCAAGGTCGAGACCGGTGTCGTAGGGAGTGCCCTGCAGAGCGGCTACCAGCGGCTCGGTGGCGGGCTGAGAGGTACCCAGTGCCAGAGGAGACATTGCGGTATCCACGATGTCACAGCCTGCTTCGATGGCCTTCAAAAGAGTCATGGAAGCTAGACCTGCGGTGGAGTGGGTGTGGAGCTCGATGGGCAGGTTGGGAAACTCCTTCTTCAGTGCCTTTACCAGCACCTCGGCGTCGTAGGGCTTCAGAAGGCCCGACATATCCTTGATACAGATGGAGTTGGTACCCATGTTCACCAGCTGACGGGTGTAGTCCACGAAGTATTCGGTGGTATAGCAGGGACCGGTGGTGTAGGAGATCGCAACCTGTACATGACCGCCCTCTTTGTTGGTAGCGCGGATGGTGGTCTCCAGGTTACGGGGATCGTTCAGCGCATCGAAGATACGGATGATGTTGATACCGTTTGCAACCGACTTCTGAACGAAGTATTCTACTACGTCGTCGGCGTAGTGACGGTAGCCCAGGATGTTCTGTCCGCGGAAGAGCATCTGGAGGTTGGTGTTTTTCACCTTAGCACGGATCTTGCGCAGTCTCTCCCAAGGATCCTCGTTCAAAAAGCGGAGGCAGGAGTCGAAAGTCGCGCCGCCCCATGCCTCGATGGAGTGATAACCGACGGCATCCATCTTTTCCAGAATGGGCAGCATCTCGTCGGTAGTCATACGGGTCGCGATCAGGGACTGATGCGCGTCACGGAGGACTGTTTCTGTAATTTTTACTTTAGCCATATCAAATTCTCACTTTAATTGAATTATTTCAGGGCGCCGCCCCAAGCCCCGGCAGAAACCTTTTATAAAAGGTTTCTGCACTTCCAAAATTTCAGGAAAGGGGCTGAATTGGATTTTTGAATTGTGCGAATGGGACACGATTCCCTTCTTCAAAAGTTTTGAAGATTCCAAAGAAACTTTTTTCAAAAAGTTTCTTTGGCAAAGATCAAGATGCGCCGAAGATCGACAGCAGTACGCCTGCGGCAACGGCAGAGCCGATAACGCCGGCAACATTGGGTCCCATTGCGTGCATCAAGAGGAAGTTGGAGGGATCTTCCTCCTGCCCCACCTTCTGAGATACACGAGCCGCCATAGGAACAGCAGATACGCCTGCGGAACCGATGAGGGGATTGATCTTACCGCCGGTGATCCAGTTCATCACCTTTGCGGTGATCAGACCGCCGCAGGTGGAGATAACGAAGGCGACCAGACCGAGGACGATGATGTAAATGGTCTCCAGCCTCAGGAAAGCGTCAGCAGAAGCGGTAGCGCCTACCGAGATGCCCAAGAAGATAGTGACTACATTGATCATACCGTTCTGCGCCGTCTTGGACAAACGCTCGGTCACACCGCACACATTCAGCAGATTACCGAACATCAAACAGCCGATCAGCGAAGCGGCAGATGGAACAATCAGCGAAACGACTGCTGCAACCAGAATGGGGAACACGATCTTTTCGCCGGTCGAGACCTTGCGAAGGGTGGTCATCTTGATAGCGCGCTCTTTCTTGGTCGTCAGAAGCTTCATAAAGGGCGGCTGGATCATGGGGATCAGCGCCATGTAGCTGTATGCGGCAATGGCAATCGCACCCAGGAGATCCGGTGCCAGCTGTCGTGTAACGGTAATGGCGGTAGGACCGTCCGCGCCGCCGATAATACCGATGGAAGCCGCTTCCCGAGGAGTAAAGCCCAGCACCAGTGCGCCTGCAAAGGCAACGAATACGCCCAACTGTGCGCCCGCACCGATGAGCAGAGACTTGGGATTGGCGATCAGAGGTGTAAAATCGGTCATCGCGTCGATACCAATAAAGATCAGACAGGGATAAACGCCCGTCTTTACACCCAGATAAAGGAAGTCCAGAAGTCCGCCCTTAGAGATGACTTCCTGGATCACCCAATCGGAGCCATCCTCGTGAATGAACAGATCCATGTGGAACAGATCCGCTCCGGGAAGATTGGCAAGGAGCATACCGGTGGCAATAGGGATCAGGAGAAGGGGCTCGAACTTCTTGACGATAGCAAGATAGAAGAGCACGATGACGATGGCGTACATGGCAACGTACTTGAGCACGTCGAGACCGCCCATTCCCTGCACGAACTGTCCGATACCGGTAGATTCCAAATAGTTCAGAATTGTTTCTGTCAGGTTCATAGATTAACCTCTCGTTTCTGAACGCAATGCGATCAATTCAGGGAAACGAGCAGGTCGTCTGCGTTAACGGTAGCGCCCTTGCTGACGTTGACCGAGGCAACGGTGCCATCCTGGGGAGCACGAATCTCGTTCTCCATCTTCATGGCTTCGAGAATGGCAACGATGTCGCCCTTCTTCACGGATGCGCCAACCGACACCTTTACGTCCAGAATGGTGCCGGGCATGGGAGCCTTGATGGTGACCGCGCCGGTGGAACCTGCAGACGCAGTCTGCGCTGCGGTCGGAGCAGGTGCAGCTACAGGAGCTGCAGCAGGGGCGGGAGCTGCAGGCGCAACCACGGGAGTAGCTGCTCTGGGTGCAGAAACGGCACCTGTGGCAACCTCCTCCACTTCAACTTCATATACGATACCGTTTACGGTAACATTGAATTTTCTCATGATAAATTCCTTTCTTTCGACCAGTGCGAAATAAGCTCAGTTTTGATTCCAGTGAGCGGCGGTGCCCACTTTCTTGAAGGATACGACTCTGAAGCCGTTGATGGAGGGTGCCTTGGGACCCTGTGCTTCCAGATAAACAGCCAGCGCGGCGGTGATGGCGGCCACAACGGCGTCGTCACCGGTAGGCACGGCCTGTACCGCGGGAACAGGTGCTGCTACGGGAGCGGGCTCTGCCTTGGGTGCGGGAACAGGTACTGCGGGCTTCTCGGCGGACTTATCGGACTTGCCGCGTCCGGCGATTTTACCGAAGATCTCCAGGATCAGCCACAGCAGGATCAGCACCGCAAATACCACGACCATGCCCAAGAGGACACCGATGCCCATATAGTTCAGCCGATCGCCCCAGGAGAGGCTGTCGGACAAAAGATTCAGATACATCACGATCCTCCTCAGAAGGGCAGCTTGGAGTGCTTGCGGCGGATGTCGCCCTCAGCCTTGGACCAAAGCATCATGCAAGCGGAGATGATCCGCGCGCGCAGCTCCTCGGGAGCGACCACGTCGTCTACCTCACCCGCTCTTGCGGCGGCTTCAGCAGAGGCTACGTCGGAGATCCATGCTTTCTTCTTCTCGGCACGAAGAGAGACGGGATCCTCTGCGCCCTTGATCTCGTCGCCGTACATAAACTGAACGGCGGCATCGGGTTCCATTACGGAGATCTCGGCGGTAGACAGTGCCAGCACCATATCGGCACCCACGGAACGGGAGCCCAGCAGAGTGAAGGCGGCACCGTACGCCTTGCCTACTACTGCCGTAACCTTAGCGCAGGTAGCACCTGCGTAAGCGGCGGCGAGGCGAGCGTACTCGGGCGCGTCGGGAGCAGCTTCTGCATCCACAGACGCGTCGATACCGGTAGTATTGACCAGCGTAACTACGGGAATAGAGAAATTATCGCAGAAGGTGATAAACTGTGCGATCTTGCGGGCGGCCTTGGGAGTGAGAGCGGCACCTGCATTATTGGCGATCACGCCTGCGGTCATAGAGCCCAGCGATGCCAGCGCAACAGCGACTTCGGACGCGCAGGTCTCCTTCAGCAGAGTGTAGGTGCCGTTGTCGCAGACGGCATCCAGCAGAGCCTTTGCGTCAGCGGCGCCTGCCACCTCGGGGGTAGCACGGCAAAGATCGTCGCCTGCTTCGATATAGGCAAGACCCTGACGATTGTTCTGAGGGATCATTGCCACCAGCGCTCGTGCCTGCGCCATTGCGGAGGCAGAGTCGGGGCAGACCACGTCAATGACACCGTTCTGGGCGGCGGTCTTGATAGTACCTGCGTCCTCAGCGCCTGCGTTCTTCTGCACATTCGGCGGGCAAATGTAGTAGGACGCGCCCTCGGAAGCAATCACCAAATCAAACATGGAGGCGGCGGTAGCGGACAGACCCGCACAAACGCCGTCGATGACAGCGATCTGGGGAACCACGCCCGACACGTCGCTGATCTTTTTAAGAAGTGCGCCGAAGGCGGCAAGTGCCGCGGCACCTTCTTCGATTTTTGCGCCTGCGGAAGCAAACACGCCCACTACGGGAGCGCCGCACTTCTTCGCCTGCTCGTACAGGTCGCAGATCTTTTTGGACTCAATAGTACCAAGTGCGCCCTTATTGCGGTCAAAATCCTGTGCAAATGCAAAGGTGAGTGCGCCGTCTACGGCGCCATAGCCGCATACAACGTTCGCATAAGCCTTGTCGCTGAGATATGCGCCCAATTCTACGAAGGTGCCTTCGTCGAACAGCAGGTTCAGCTTCTCATACGCCATGCCCGTGCGGGTCAGCGGACTGATCTGATTATTCATATTGTTCTCCTTCTCTCGACAGCCTGCATAATATTGCCGTCCGCTGCCGGTGAACGGCGTTCACGGAGGTTTTGGTGACAAATCAACCTTATCCCCCAGTTTATCTTTTATTATACAATATCCGAAGAATTTTTGCAAGTATTTTGTGATAAAAAATCCAAATTCTCGCACTTTTTTTGCGTACGATCAACGAATGTATCGACTCAGTACCGTTCCGTCGCACAAAAAGACCAGCGTTCCCGTCCAATCGGTGCGGTAGATCATACAATCCAAGGCTTTCAGACGGTTGACCGTTTGGGGCGAAGGATGCCCGAAATCGTTGTCCGCCGACGCCGAGATCACCGCCACCTCAGGGCTGACCGCCGCCAAAAACGCCTCGGTGGAGGAGGTAGCGGAGCCGTGATGGGCGACCTTCAACAGATCCACGTTCAGCAGAGCGTGAGCCTTCTCCAGCAGAAGCTCCTCCTCCCCGGCTTCGGCGTCGCCGGTGAACAGGAAGGAGCGCACGCCGTAATCGATCCGCAGGATCATACTCCGATTCTCGGTTCCCTCCTCCGAGAGCGGACCCAGGATTGAAAACTGCACTTCTCCGATGGAAAAGCCGTAGCCTGCAGAGACGGCTCTCATCGGAACGCCGCAATCCGCGGGCACCTCTCCCGAATAGAGTACCCCGCCCACAGGCATTGCATCCGCGATTACGGGAAGTCCGCCTGCGTGATCGTCATGGTTGTGGGAGAGGATCACCAGATCCAGCGCGCCCACATCCCATTTGGCAAGATGGGAGAGGATCGCTTCCCCGCTCTCCTTGGTACCGGTGTCGATCATGATCCGCTCGCCCGTGGGCAGAATCAGTAGTGCCGCATCTGCTTGTCCCACGTCAATAAAGTGGAGTTGGAGTTTACCGTCGGTCGCATCGCGGAGGGCAGCTCTCTGCCACGCCCATATTCCCGCGCCGCCTGCCAGAACGAGGACGGCGAGAACGACGGGAACAATCGTTTTGAAAATCTTTTTCATAGTCAAAGCCATATTATAATAGATTGCTTACTATCTATACTGAGAGGGGCTATAGTTGCGCGGAGCGCAACTATGAACCATACTCAAACGCCGAAGTTTTCTTCCCCCTCTCCGCCAACTTCCTTGGCTGGTGACATCTCAAATCGTACTTTATTGCACAACAAGGACACCGAGGATAGATCGGTGTCCTTGCTTTCGCTTATTTCTTCATCGCAATGGCTTCTTTTGCCTTGCGGACGATGTTTTCTGCGGTCAAACCGTAGAATTCCAGCAGAGCGGGCACCTTGCCGGATCTGCCGAACTGATCCTCCACGCCTACGCGACGCATAGGAACGGGCAGTCCCTCGCACAGTACCTCCGCCACGGCAGAACCGAGACCGCCGATGATGTTGTGCTCTTCGGCAGTGACCACCGCACCGGTCTTGGCGGCGGAAGCCAGCAGTAGATCGCGGTCGATGGGCTTGATGGTGCAGATGTCGATGACCTCAGCACAGATGCCCTCGTTTGCCAGCAGTTCTTTGGCTGCCAGAGCAGCTTCCAGCAGGATACCGGTAGCCACGATGGTCACGTCTGAGCCCTCGGCGAGGATCTGACCCTTGCCGATCTCGAACTTGAAGGTGTTAGCGTCGAACAGCACCGGTACGGGTGCGCGGCCGAATCGCATGTAAACGGGGCCCTTATGCTCAGCGGCGGCACGGAGTGCAGCCTTCGCCTCTACGTCGTCACCGGGGTTGAGCACGACCATATTGGGAATGGTGCGCATGATGCCCATATCCTCGAGACACTGGTGGGTCGCGCCGTCCTCGCCGACGGTAATGCCTGCGTGAGTAGCGCAGATCTTCACGTTCAGCTTGGGGTAAGCCACGCCGTTACGGACCTGATCGAATGCTCTGCCCGATGCGAACATAGCGAAGGAGGAGCAGAAGGGGATCTTTCCGCAGGTAGCCAAACCGGCGGCAACCGCCACCATGTTCTGCTCTGCGATGCCGCAGTCAAAGAAACGGTCGGGGTATGCTTTCTTGAAGTAAACGGTTTTAGTGGACTCGGCAAGGTCGGCGTCCAGCACCACGATCTCGGGGTACTTTGCGCCCAGCTCAACGAGGCCGCCTCCGTAGCTTTCTCTGGTTGCGATCTTCTCAGCCATTGAGGGACACCTCCCATGCGTTCAGTTCGTTCATGGCAAGCTCGTACTGCTCAGTTTTTGGAGCGTTGCCGTGCCACTTGTAGTTGTTTTCCATGTAGGAAACGCCCTTGCCCTTTGCGGTCTTGCAAATGATGGCGGTGGGCTGACCCTTCACGGTGCGCGCCTCGTTCAGCGCGGCTTCGATCTGCTCGAAATCGTGACCGTCGATGACGATGGTATGCCAGCCGAAGGCTTCAAATTTCTTATCAAAGGGAGTAGGATTCATGACGTCGGTGATATTACCGCCGATCTGGAGACCATTGAAGTCGATCATCGCTACCAAATTGTCCAGCTTGTAGTGAGCGGCCAGCATGGCGGCTTCCCAAACCGAGCCCTCCTGACACTCGCCGTCGCCGAGGACGGTGTAGACGCGGTACTTATCCCGTCCAGCCAGCGCCATACCGCAAGCGGCAGAGATGCCCATGCCCAGTGAGCCGGTGGACATATCCACGCCGGGAACGCCCTTCATATCGGGATGCCCCTGGAAGATGCTGTCGATCTGACGGAAGGTCTCGATGCCCTTCACGTCGAAGTAGCCTTTGAGACCCAGCGCCGCATAGTAAGCGGGAGAGCAGTGACCCTTGGAGAGAACAAAGCGATCACGCATAGGATCGGCGGGGTTCTTGGGATCGACCTTCATTTCGGCGAAGTACAGGTAAGTGATGATGTCAGCCAGAGACAGCGATCCGCCGGGATGGCCGCTCTGTGCCTTGTAAACAGCAGTCAGCGCCCATTTACGAACGTTCACGGCTGTTTTTTTCAGCTCTAACAGTTTTGTAGAATCCATGTTATCCTCCGGATTGTTTAATGGGGGTGCGCAGGATGCGCAGATACACAATTTATTATAGTCTATTTTTCGACACTTGTCAACAGATTCGGGGAAGTTTTTGTGAGATTTCTTTTTGCAAATAAAATAATACCATTTGGTTTGCTTTTTTCACCGTTTGGACTTGACATTTTTCATAAATGTGATATACTATTTTTGCTAAACAAACCAAATAACAAAATTCGGGTATCTTTTTCATAGGGGATATTATACCCTTTTTTCTCTTCGCCTTTTTGAATTGGCAAAAACGCAAATTCCTCTTGGCGAAGAAGGAAATATATCCTAATTTTGTTAAGGTTTGTTTAGCAGCATTCGGAGTTTGCGTTTTTCGGTGCGCAACTTCGGTTGCGCACCTTTTTATTTTTGGAGGATGGAGTAATGAAAAAGTGGTGTGTATTGGTATTTACGATTGTTATTATAATGGTATCGTTTGCATCGCTATCATTCCCAAGCAATGCCCAAACAAATAGCGGCAACTACGGTAGTTTAACTTGGGAATTTGACGAAAACAGCCGAGTACTAACGATTACAGGCAAAGGCGAAATGGAGAATAACCCTTTTTTAGATATTCCATGGAACTTGTACGAAGATAAAATAGAATGTGTGATAATAGAAAACGGCGTCACTACAATTAGTTCCGACGCATTTCGCGGCTGTTATAATCTAACAAGCGTAGAGATTCCCAACAGCGTAACCGAGATTGGCAGTGAGGCGTTTAGTCATTGTAACAATCTAACAAACATAACTATTCCTGATAGCGTAACCGAGATTGGCTATAAGGCGTTCTATTATTGTACCAACCTGCAGAGTGTGGAAATCGGATGCGATGTAGCTGCGATAGGCACAGAGGCGTTTAGCTCATGTGATAATCTAACATACTTTTTCGTTAACGAACATAATACAGTATACAGGTCTATTGATGGGAATTTATATTCAAAAGACGGGAAGAATCTTATCCAGTACGCTATCGGCAAAACTGCTCCAAATTTTGTAATTCCAGATGGTGTGACTTCGATTAGCGATAGTGCTTTCTCTGGCTGTGATAGTTTGACTAAGATTGTAATCCCAGATAGCGTAATTACCATTGAATCAGGAGCATTCTATCAAACCGGTTATTATAACGATGAATCCAATTGGGAAAATAACGCATTATATATTGATAATTGCTTGATACAAGTAGAGCAATCTACTTCGGGTGAATATATTATTAAACCCGGAACAAAAACTATTGCTGCTAGCGCTTTCTACTATTGCTCCGATATAACCAGTGTGGAAATTCCCGACAGTGTAGTCACAATCGGGGCGCATGCGTTCGCGGGTTCAGGTTTGACGAGTATCGAAATTCCCAGCAGTGTATCGTTGATTGATTCAGGCGCTTTCTGGCACTGTGAAAACTTGACAAGCATAAAGCTTCCTGATAGTGCGCTGGTAATTGAAGGTAGCGCATTTCGTGGTTGTTGGAGTTTGACGAGTATCGAAATACCTTATAGCGTTCTTACAATTGGCGATGGAGCATTTAGTGAGTGTGATAATCTATCCCAAATCACCTTTTTGTCTCCCAATACAATAATCGAGGATAATGAGAAGGATTCTATATATGATCATAAAACCATTCCCTCCCATGTGACAATATATGCTTATTCGAATTCTAAAGCAGAAGAATATGCAAATCAGTATCATTTGAAATTTGTTTCGCTTGGTTCAGTACCGGTAACCGAGGGCCCCGATACCGACGTCCCCGTGACCGATGCGCCGGTTACCAACGCACCGGTGACTGAGGCACCCACTACCGAGGTACCTGCAATGATAACCCATCAGAATCTGTCTGATATGAACAAACCGCCTCACAATAACAACGCACCTTCTGCCGATCAAGACACCAACACTTCGATGATCGTGATCGCTACGCTGGGCGTATGCGTGGTCGGATTAGCAATAGCACTGATTGCGGTTATGCTCAGGAAAAAGAAATAATACGCAAATTGCAATAGCAAGTTGCAACAATTTTCAAAATAGTAACAATTCCGGTAGAACGCATAGGGATGAGCGAGGGAGGGCGAAGCCCGACCGAGAGAATCCCTATGCGGAGCCGCGGCGCGGCGGCTTCAAGCGGCAT
>JAFTPF010000147.1 GCA_017463445.1 Clostridia bacterium | reverse complement strand
GATAGCTGGTGCCGATGTTCTGCACGGTGTAAGTAAAGGTAGACTTAGGCAGATAGAGAATGGTCTCCTCCACATTGCCTTTGCTTAGACAGAATGCCACATAATGCTGACCCTCGGGCAGAGAGATCTTGATCCGGTCGCCCACCGCGTAAGCGTCTTTGACCGAAAGCTCGACCGAATTCTCGCCGGTACCTTCGGTGATGTCACCGGACTTGGGAGCATAGGTCAGCGTAATGCCGGTTGCAACGGGATCGTCTGCGGGAGGCGCATCGGTGGTAACGGCTTCGGTAGTAGTGGCAGCGGTAGTATCATCGCCGCCGTACTGTCCGACGCAGGAGAAGAGCATCAGTCCCGCAAGCAGCATCGCGGCAATTCGTAACGTAGATTTCATATAAACCTCCAAAAAATCGTATAGTAATCATATTTTAGCACAACGCGCAAATAAAGTCAAGAATATTCGGAAAAATTGTTGAAAGTATTTGACAAATCCGCCGGTTGCAGTTATAATAGAAGAAGATTACTCCTTTTGGAAAGGATTATAGGAAAATGAACGATAAACGCGAGATCCTCAAGCAGTTCGGCATCGACTCCGAACCGATTCCCTTTGGCAACGGTCATATCAACGACACCTTCATCACCGCCGACCGTGCTTACATACTCCAGCGGATCAACACTTCGGTGTTTAACGATCCCAAAGGACTGACCAATAACGTGGTGCTGATCACGGGATACCTGAAAAACTGGCTCTCCGCCAACGGAGGCGATCCCGAGCGAGAGACCCTGACCCCTATTCCCGCCAAAGACGGCGCCTGGTTCATCCGCACTGACGACGAGGAGTGCTACCGTGTCTACAAGACTATCCGGAATGCCGTCTCCCACGACAGTGCCACGCCCGAGCTGCTCTATCAGGCGGCAAAAGGCTTCGGTAGATTCCAGAAGATGCTATCGGGCTTTCCCGCAGACCGTCTGAAGGAGACGATCCCAAACTTTCACAACACCCGCTCCCGCTTCGAGGCTCTGCGTGCGGCGGTCAATACCGATAATTTCTCCCGTGTCGCTCTTGCCAGCGATGAGATCGGTTTCTGCTATGCCCGCGAAGCGGACACCGATGTGATCGTCTCCGCCATCGAAGAAGGGAAGATCCCTCTGCGCGTCACTCATAATGATACCAAGCTCAACAACGTCATGATGGACGAGAAGACCGGCACCGCCGTCTGCGTCATCGATCTGGATACCGTTATGCCCGGCTCACTCCTTTACGATTACGGCGACGCGCTCCGCTTTGGTGCCTCTACCGCCGCCGAGGACGAGCAGGATCTGTCGCTGGTGCACTTCGATCTGACGCTGTTCGAGACCTTCACCAAGGGCTTTCTGGAAGAAGTGGGCGACCGTCTAACCGCATCGGAAGCGGCATTGCTCCCCTTTTCGGTGAAGTTGATCACCATGGAATGCGGTATGCGCTTCCTCACCGACTATCTGTCGGGCGACACCTATTTCAAGACCTCCCGTCCCGGGCAGAATCTGGATCGATGCCGTACCCAGCTCAAATTGGTGGCAGAGATCGAGGAGAAGACCCCCGAGATGAAGCGAATCGTCGCCGATATTCTGGAGGGACTTTGCAAATGAAGCTATTTGCCGGGATGCGGGCGAACAAGGAGCTGAAAACCATCCTGCACGAGCTTCGCCAGTACCTCTCCAACAATTACAAAGAGCCTGCCCACCGCGCAAAGGAGCGTCTGATCGCACGAACCGAGGAACTGTACGCCGACGGATCGCTGTCCGAAAAGGATTACCGAGAGTGGAGAGCCATCGGCGAGGAATATTCCCGCCAAATGATGGACTATCATCATTAGTCAACCTGCAGGGCTTGACAGAATGGAATAAATCTGCTATAATAATTTAAAATTAATAGATTCAGGAGGAACCTATGAAATTACTTCGTAAACTGCTTTGCATCGGTCTTATGGCGACAATGCTCTTGCCGATCCTGTCGGCGTGTGCAGGTGAGCGCGAAGAGTCCGATACGCCGTCGGCTGCTGCTGAGGATCTGACCATCGTTGCCGATCAGAAGTCCGAGTATGTTCTGATCTATCCCGACGGTGCTACCGACGCCGAGATGGCCGAATACCGTGAGTTCAGCGCACTGCTGAGAGAGAAGCTTTTCGTGTTCATCGATCTGAAATCCGACGCCGACGTTGCTCAATCGGAAGGCGCTAAGGAAATCCTGTTAGGACTTACCAACCGTCCCCAGTCTCAGTCTGCATACGGTAAGCTGGAGACCGATCAGGTGGGCTTTTATGTGATCGACGGTCAGATTTCTATCGTCTCCAATTTTGACGGCGGATTTATTCTGGCTGCGAAAGAGTTTCTGAACCGTTATATTACCGAGGATCAGAAGCTGGTGGTTTCCTCTGATCTGTCGGTGCGAATCCAGGGTTCTGTGGGTTATCTGTATAAAGAAGTCTCCAATACCCAGGACATTGGCGGCGATGACCCCTACGTTATCGAGCATGAGGGTTCCTACTATTACTGTTGGAGCGACGGTGGCGTTATGGTTGCCAAGATCGACAGTCTGGACAATATCGTCAAGGACAACGGCGTTCGCGTTTTTGACCGTGCAAAGGGCGGATTTGAGAATGTATGGGCTCCTGAGCTCCATTACATCGACGGTGAATGGTATATCTACGTGGCTATGTGCCAAGGCACCACCGACAACGCTGCGCACAGAATGTACTGTCTGAAGGGTACCTCGCAGGATCCGACCGATCCCTTCGAGCTGGTGGGAAAGGTGACCGATCGTACCGATAAGTGGGCGATTGACGGCACCGTGTTCAAGTATAACGATGAGCTTTACACCGTTTGGTCCGGTTGGGCGGGTGATACCGATGGTCAGCAGAATCTGTACATCGCGCATATGAGCAACCCTTGGACCATCGATAGCGACCGTGTACTGATTTCCAGCCCTACCAAGCCCTACGAGCGCTACGACACCAGCCCTGCGGCTGTAAACGAAGGTCCTGCAGTTCTGATCAATGGCGATACGATCATCGTGGTCTACTCCTGCAACGGAAGTTGGGGAGACAATTATAGCTTGGCGGCAGTTTATTGTAAAGGCAACAATTTGATGAAGTCCAAAGGTTGGACCAAGTTGGATAAACCGCTCTTGACCAAGGGTCCCAAGTGCTACGGACCCGGTCACTGCTCCTTCACCACTGCTGAGGACGGATCCTTGTGGGTCGTCTACCATGCTAACATCGAATCCGGTTCCGGATGGGGCGGAAGAAGCGTCCGCATTCAGCCCGTGGAATGGAAGGACGGTCTTCCTTACATCGGCTCGGCTAAGTTGAAGGTCAATCTGCCGTATCTGTCGTTGACGCTGGGTGAAGTAGTCGAGGAATAAGTCTCAATTACCACAATATCTTGTGTGTAATGCTGACGCAAACACAATATATTGTGTCGTTTGTACATCACTTTGGTTATAGTTTATCTTTAAATCCCCGCTTCGGCGGGGATTTTTGGTCCAAAATCGGAGGATTTCATCGTTGTACACAAAAATGTACACAATATATTGTGGTTTTTGCCAATTGACAAACACAACATATTGTGGTAATATATCCGTACAAAGATTTTTCCTCCCGCCTTGGCGGGAGGTTTCTCACGCAAAACGATCGCTTCCAATTATTTACCTATTTTGTAAAAATAACAAACAACAGATCATCCTAACGTTTGACCACCCGTAACTACAGGACAAGAGTATCAAGAAAGAGGACGAAAATGAAAGTAATCAAGCGCGACGGCTCCACCGTCGATTTTGACCGCAGTAAGATCGTGATCGCCATCCGCAAGGCAAACGACGCCGTTGAGCCGGAGGAGCGCATCTCGGAAGAAGGGATCGAGGAGATCGTTTCCCATATCGAAACAAAAAAACGCAAGCGTTTTCTGGTAGAAGACATTCAGGATATCGTTGAGGAAAAGCTGATGGAGGCAGAGAAGTTTGCTCTTGCCAAGGCCTACATTATCTACCGCTATAACCGCGCGCTGGTGCGGAAAGCCAACACCACCGACGAGTCTATCCTCAGCCTGCTCCGCAATACCAATAAGGAGCTTGCCGAGGAGAACAGCAACAAGAACACGGTTATCGCCGCTACCCAGCGCGACTACATTGCCGGCGAGGTCAGCCGTGACCTGACCCGCCGTATGCTCCTGCCCGAGCACATCTCCAAAGCTCACGACGAGGGTCTGCTCCACTTCCACGACGCTGACTATTTCGTGCAACCCATTTTCAACTGTTGTCTGATCAACATCGGTGATATGCTGGAGAACGGCACCGTCATGAACGGCAAACTGATCGAGTCTCCTAAGTCCTTCCAGGTTGCCTGCACCATCGTGACCCAGATCATCGCCTGCGTTGCCTCCAACCAGTACGGCGGACAGTCGGTGGATATCAGCCATCTGGGCAAATATCTGCGCAAATCTTACGAAAAGTTTAAGGGTAGCCTGATCGCCAAGCACGGCGATTCTCTCACCGATGAGCAGATCGAGCAGATCGTTACCGATCGGCTCAGAGACGAGCTGAGAAGCGGCGTACAGACCATCCAGTATCAAATCAACACGCTGATGACCACCAACGGTCAGTCTCCCTTCGTGACCCTCTTCCTCAATCTGCGTTCCGCTGACGACGAGTACGTCAAGGAGAACGCAATGATCATCGAGGAAGTTCTGCGTCAGCGTATTGAAGGCATCAAGAACGAGAAGGGCGTTTACGTTACGCCCGCCTTCCCCAAGCTGGTCTATGTGCTGGACGAGTACAACTGTCTCAAGGGTGGCGAGTACGACTACCTGACCAAGATGGCAGTCAAGTGCTCTGCCAAGCGGATGTACCCAGACTACATCTCCGCCAAGAAGATGCGCGAGAACTATGAAGGCAACGTCTTTTCGCCCATGGGATGCCGCTCTTTCCTCGCTCCCTGGAAGGACGAGAACGGCAACTTCAAGTTTGAGGGACGCTTCAACCAGGGCGTCGTCTCCATCAATCTGCCCCAGATTGGCATCGTCGCCAAGGGCGATATGGACGCCTTCTGGAAGGAATTTGACGCGCGCCTGCAGATCTGCAAGGAAGCGCTGATGGCGCGTCACAACGCGCTGATGGGCGTGAAATCCGACGTTTCGCCGGTTCACTGGCAGTACGGTGCAATCGGACGTCTGGAGAAGGGCGAAACCATCGACAAATACCTCTTCGGCGGCTATTCCAGCATTTCGCTGGGCTACATCGGTTTGTACGAGCTGACCAAGCTGATGACCGGCGTTTCCCACACCCAGCCCGAAGGCGAGGAGTTTGCGCTGAAGGTAATGAAGCATCTGCGCGACACCACCGACCGTTGGAAAAAAGAGACCAATATCGGCTTCGCGCTCTACGGCACTCCTGCCGAGTCGCTTTGCTACCGTTTTGCCCGCATTGATAAGGAACGCTTCGGCACCATCGAGGACGTGACCGACAAGGGCTACTACACCAACTCCTATCATGTGGACGTGCGTGAGGATATCGATGCCTTCGCGAAATTCACCTTCGAGAGCCAGTTCCAGAAGATCTCCACCGGCGGCTGTATCTCCTACGTTGAGGTGCCCAATATGCGCCACAATCTGGAGGCACTGGAGGACGTGGTCCGATTCATCTACGATAATATCCAGTATGCGGAATTCAATACCAAGTCCGACTACTGCCACGAATGCGGTTACGACGGCGAGATCCAAATCAACGACGACAACGAGTGGGAATGCCCCTGCTGTCACAACAAGGACCAGCGGAAGATGAACGTCACCCGCCGTACCTGCGGCTACCTGGGCGAAAACTTCTGGAACGTGGGCAAGACCAAAGAAATCAAAGCAAGAGTATTGCATCTGTGATTATATTGGGGCACTGCTCCAAACCCCGGTCAAGGAACTTTTTTCAAAAAGTTCCTTGACAATCCTCCAAAACTTTTGAAAAGCCCCGCAAATCCTTGCGGGGCAAGTCAGTAGATGTGCAATCAAAGTTATAAAACTACGCACAGCCAAGGAAGTTAAGGGGTTAGAGCCCGAGAGAGGGGAGAAGAAAACTTCGGCGTTTGAGATGGTTTCTTCTCCCCTCTCTCGGAAGCGAGTGCTTTAATCTAAGCGATAGTTAGGAGATAATGCAATGAACTACGCTACCATCAAGACCCACGACGTTGCCAACGGAACCGGCGTGCGTGTGTCGCTCTTCGTCAGCGGCTGCACCCACCGCTGTAAGGGCTGTTTTAACGCCGAGGCGTGGGATTTCGACTACGGTAATCCTTACACCCCCGAGGTGGAAGAGTTGATCCTGCGGGCTCTGGAGCCCTCCTACATCAAGGGATTGTCACTGCTGGGTGGCGAGCCCTTCGAGCCGCAGAATCAGCCCGCACTCCTGCAGCTGTGCGAGCGGGTCAAAGCGGCCTATCCCGATAAGACCATCTGGTGCTACACCGGCTACGATTTTGAGCGACACATTCTTGCGGGCAAGCTGGGCGATCCCGAGATTACCGATGGGCTCATCCACCTGATCGACGTGCTGGTGGACGGCGAGTTTGTGGAAGCCAAGAAGGATCTGAAGCTCCGTTTCAAGGGCTCCTCCAATCAGCGGATTATCGACGTGCAGGCATCGCTCAAAGCAGACGAAATCGTACTGTGGGACAATTGAAAGAAGGAATAACAAATGGAAATCAGAATCAAAAAGTTAAACGATACCGCCACTCTGCCTACCTACGGATCTGCTTACGCCGCAGGAGCAGATCTCTACGCACTCTCCGATACCGACGTGACCATCGAACCCGGTCAGACCGTCCTGATCCACACCGGTATTGCACTGGAGCTGCCCATCGGCTACGCGGGACTCATCTACGCCCGCAGCGGACTTGCCTCCAAGAAGGGACTTGCCCCCGCTAACAAAGTCGGCGTCATTGACTGCGACTACCGCGGCGAAGTGATGGTCGCGCTCCACCATCACGGAACTATCGCCCAGACCGTTTCCGGCGGCGAGCGTATCGCCCAACTGGTGATCACCCCCTACATCACCGCCACCTTCCTTGAAGCGGACGAGCTCTCCGACACCGCCCGCGGCGCAGGAGGATTTGGCTCTACGGGAACGAAGTGAGCTTGCGGGGGTCCACCCCGCCCCCCGGCAGGAACTTCTTGAAAGAAGTTCCTGCACCTCAAGAACTTTCAAATAAGCCCGCAAAATTTTGCGGGCTTGAGGTATATGTATGAACGAATTAGTATTTGTAAAGCCTACGCTGGATGATTCCGCGGTGATTATAATTAGCTTCCTAAAATACTTTGACAACATTCCGAGGGGAATACTGTTATATAATCTTGTATGGTTAATGCTATTATATAATGTTTGCTTAATTTTTATTCTCCCATATGCTATGAATGTTTATCATAGTACAAAATATCATGTGTCAATTAATTTTGAAATTCCAAATTGCCCTTCAACAAATTTTAAGAATTCTACAAATCAAAGGGTCAACAGGGTTAATTATGAACGTAAACGCATGTCACCTAAGCTTCGATATGAAATACTAAAACGTGATAATTTTACTTGCGTACTATGTGGAGCAAGTAGAGAAGATGGAGCTGTATTAGAAGTAGATCATATCTATCCGATTTCAAAAGGCGGCAAGACCGAAAGAAGTAATTTGAGAACACTGTGTAGAGATTGTAATCGAGGTAAAGGCACGCAATATGATCCCTACGGAAAGAATTAATAAATATACTGAAAGGACACCCCATGACCGTAACCGAACGATTCCTCCAATACATCAAGATCCACACCAAATCCGACGAAGATTCCACCACCACGCCCTCTTCCGCGTGCCAATGGGATCTCGCCCGCGTCCTTGCCGATGAGCTGACCGCCCTCGGTGCATCCGACGTGCGCCTCTCCGACAAGGGCTACGTCTACGCCACCATCCCCGCCACGCCCGGTGAGGAGAGTGTCCCCGCCCTCGGCTTTATCGCCCATATGGACACCTCTCCCGACTTTGCGGGCGAAGGGGTCAATCCTCAGATCATCGCAAACTACGACGGTTCCGATGTCACGCTGGGAGAGAGCGGACGCATCCTTCGGGTTGCCGATTTTCCTCACCTGCCCACGCTGGCAGGACGCACCCTCATCACCACCGACGGCACGACGCTCCTCGGTGCGGATGACAAGGCAGGCGTTGCCGAAATCATGACCCTGGTGGAGACGCTGATTAAAGAGGGAAGACCTCACGGCAAGATCTGCATCGGCTTCACTCCCGACGAGGAGGTGGGTCACGGTGCTGATCACTTCGACGTGACGGGCTTTGGTGCAGACTTCGCCTATACCGTCGACGGCGGTGAGGCAGGCGACATCGAGTGGGAAAACTTCAACGCAGCAGCTGCCGTAGTGGAGATCGAGGGCTTCAACGTCCATCCCGGCTCCGCAAAGAACACCATGATCAACGCCGCGCTGGTTGCCACCGAGTTTGCCGCAATGCTCCCGCCCGCAGAGACACCCCGTCATACCGACGGTTACGAGGGCTTCTTCCACCTTTGTGCGATCGAAGGCGGTGTAGAAAAGGCGAAGCTGGTCTACATCATCCGCGATCACTCCGCCACTCGCTTTGACTCTCGCAAGGAGACGATGGAGCAGGCGGCGAAGATCCTAAACGAGCGCTACGGCGATGGTACGGTAAAACTCACAATTACCGATTCCTACCGCAATATGGAGGAAATGATCCTTCCTTGCGAGTTTATCATCGACTATGCCAAGAACGCCATCCGGCGTGTCGGTCTCACTCCCGTGGAGCCTCCCATCCGAGGCGGTACAGACGGCGCACGGCTTTCCTTTATGGGACTGCCTTGCCCCAATCTGGGTACCGGTGGCTACGCCTTTCACGGTCCCTACGAGCACACCACCGTTGAGGGACTGGAGAACGCAACCTGTATTCTGCTGGAGATCGTAGAGGAATTTCGGAAGAACAAATAATTCAAACGGCACAGAGCAAATGCTCTGTGCCGTATTTTATGGTTTAATTTGCCTTTTTTCTTCTTAGGATCAACGCCGTGCTTACCCCGCCGCCTAGCAGCAGAATCACCGATGCGGCGACCGCACTGCCCCACAAGAGAGCAGTATCGGGAGCCTGTGCAGGCAGGACTACCGGCGGTTGCTCCATATATATGACGGTCGTCTGTGCAGAAGGTCGTGCAATCGTATCGCGCCCAACGCCGACGAAGGTCGGCTCCTCGGAGGGCGTTTCAAAGATCAGCACCTGCTGCTTGCCATCTTTGGTGTGGGCGATCAGGACGTTCACGCCCTTTCGCAGATACTCGGGCGTGACAATGCAGCTGTTTTGATCGTACACCAGCGGATTGCCGTTGAGGATCATCGTCACAGCGGTGTCGGATATCATCACCAGATCGGATACGCCGTCCGTAGCATAGTCGATGGGGAAGTCGGTATCGTCGGGCTCAGTAAGCTTGCCGTCCGCATCCAAGATCGTCAGTCCAAGATCGTGCTGCGAATCCGCGCCCTCGTTTTCAATGTTAGGGTTAGATTTCTTGAACTGCTTGCTCATCCACGTTACACGCTGGTTGAGGAAGTTGCGGAACTCTTCCACTTCGTCGGCGAAGGAGTAGTCACCGGACTGTCGGCGGTAGTCATCTTCGCCGTCCAGCGCAAGGTAGACCTCCCGCTCCAGATCGGAGGCGGCGGTGAGATATTGCTCCCATTGCGTGAGCTGCGCAATCTCGTTCTCGATCACGGGCAGGATCTCGAACCATCGCTCCTGCACCAGCGCCACGAAATAAGGATCGCCGTATAGCTGCAGGTACCAAGTGTTGGTGGAAGCCCGCCAATCGTCGTACCAAGCCTCGGGATTGGGAGCGGCACCCAAGAAGTGATTGCCCGATGACCAGTCATAGTCCCAGCAGGGACCCAGATGAATGATCCCATCCCCGTCCAGATACAGGTACATAGACTTGTAGCCGAACTCAACGTTCTTGATCAGCGCGTTGACGATGTAGTAATCCACCAGCGAATCCATATCCACATAAGCAGAGTAGTGATATCCGTCGTCGTTGATAAACGTGTCGGAGTATAGGGCGTTCTCGAACTGCTGAATGTGATCCTCCAGCTCCTTCATCGCCTT
>JAFTPF010000013.1 GCA_017463445.1 Clostridia bacterium | reverse complement strand
TTGTTCTTCATACTCTTTCCTCCTGTGCATTTTGATCAAATTTGCATCGTGGAATTTGTTTCTTTTGTTTACTCTTCCCTTTTGCACCTTCATTATAACACATCAATTCGGCTTTGTCAATAGTTTTTTTGAAAATATTTTTATTTTTTTGTACATTTTACATTGCCGTTTTCAACAGCTGCGGTCATCAGATCGACGCAGAGCGAGCTACCTGCTGTTCATCGAAAAATGCAAAAGGAGGAGGATGCTTTCACATCCTCCTCATGTTCTATCTTAAACCAACTGTTTACAAATTACATTTGTTTGTCATGCGATCTTTCGCGTCCGCGCTATCTTTTCTACAACTTGGGATGACCTTCTGTTTGACAGGTTCCGATCCCTACTCTGCGGAATCATTCGTAATCTTATGACACTTTCACTATTCAATTGTATTTGCCGATACTGTAGTCGGCTCTTCTATCAGAGCGGCACCTTCCGGCTTGCGGCTTCTCTTTTGACTCAGACCGTTTCGATATAGATAACTTGTGATCCGTTTGCACAAGGAACGCAGTCTGCTATTTTGAGAAGGTCAGTTTTTGCGGGCTCAGAAGATGCCCGAATCAAATATTCTCCGAGACCCTCCCGGTCATCGTGCGAGTCTTGTCAACGAATGGGAAATGATTTTCCATAGCGGTTTTGAAGAATTTCATAATCTTTCCTCCTGTTCGTTTTACACACAACTTACAACACAAAGGATAAACATTTTGTTCACTATTTCCTTTTGCATTTTCATTATAGCACAGACTTTCGTCTTTGTCAATAGGTTTTTCAAAATTTATTTGATTTTTTTGTGCATTTTTTCATCACAATCCGACAAACAAAGAAAGCACCCGTACGAGTGCTTTCTTTTGCTGATTACAGTTGAATATGACGGTATTCTCCCTGCTTTGCAAGGATCTGCGCATCTCTATGCTGGCTGGTGAACAGGAAGATCTGACTTCCCTCTCCTGCATACTCGCGGAGCAGTCCGCACATTGCCGTCAGACGGTCGTCGTCCAGGCGCGCGAAGGATTCGTCGAAGAAGAGCGGCGGATTGGTCTTGTGATATAAGAGACCGATCAGCGACATCCGCAGGCTGATGTAGGCAAGATCGCGGGTGCCCGAGCTCATAAAGTCGATATCGCGGGTGGTATATCCCACGCCGCTGGAGGCACCGTACTGCATTTCCAGTTGGTTATTGACACCGATCGTCTCATACTTGCCGTTGGTTCCCTTGCGCATCAGCGTGCTGGCTTGCATAGACAGCTTGGGAGCAACGCTGCTGCGGAGATTCTCGGTAGCCGCATCGATAGAGTCGCAAGCAAGCCGAAGTGCATCGTGCTCGATCTGCAGCTTACTCAAGAGCGCGGTCTTTTCATAGATGGTATCCGCCAAGGTAGCGGGATTTTCCACGGTAGCGCCTAAGCGCGCCAGCTCCAGATCCAATTGATGGATGGCATCTGCAAGGGTCTCGTTCTCGGCAACGCGGCGAGCATGATCCGCCTTGATCTCTTCCAGATCGGCGTCGCTGATCTCGCCTGCCCATTCGGTGCGAGCGATGATCTCCGCCAGCTTCTCCTTATCCTCGCCTTCCAGCGTACGGCGGACCGCTTCCACCGAGGCTTCAGCCTTGCCGACCTCGTTATACAGGTTCGCACGATGTGCAATCATGCCGTCGCACTCGTTGGCGGCTACGGTCAGGTCGTCCTTGATCTGATACTCTTTGCCGATGCGGGCAAGCAGATCAACCGCCTCCTGCTTGCGGGCGCTCAGCTCGATGCCGATGCCCTTGATGGTCTCGTCGATGTCATTGCGTTTTTGTTCGTACAGCCGCTGTGCGTCGCGACGTCGTGCGGCGGTGTTGATATGGTCGTACAGTTCCTGCTCGGTGGGAACGCCGTACCGCTCCAGCAAACGGCGGGTGCGGCGGCTGATGCTGCCACCGCGCACCAGGAAGATCACGCCCAGGGTCGCCAGCAATGCCGACACGCCGTACAGACCGTAGCCCAGCAGCTTCATAGATACGCCCGAGATCAGTTCTGTATCGGAGATCGCGGGAACGAAGACGCATGCACTGGCGACTGCCGCCCAGATCACCATCATCACCAGGAAAAATCCTCCAAAGATGCGGCTGGTGCGACTCTTGTGACGATTGGTCTCCAAAAGATCCGCAATTCCTTCGGCGCCGCCGTCCTCGGCAGAACGCGCCAACAGTTCACGGTCAGCGGCATCCATACGGTCACCGCCCAAAGTCAGCTTGCGCTGTTGCTCCTGCGCTAGTTGTCCTTCACGGAAGCCGATGTCTCTGTAGGATTCCTTCAGCGCGTTGGAATAGGGAACGTCGGGCAGGAAGCCCTCGTAACTGTTTTCGTTGCAGAAGGTCTCATACGCTTCCTTGCGGGCCGAAAGCTGATCCTCCAGTGCGGCGAGATGCATAAAGCCTTCCATTCCGTGGATCGCGTCGGCGCGCGCCATCTTTTCGGACAGACGCTCTGCCTCCTGCTTGCCGTCTTCCAGCTTCGCCAGCAGATCGCCTCGTTCTGCCTCACGGCTGATGATGGCGCCGTGATCCGCCCGTGCCTTTTCAAAGCTGCGGGACAGCTTCTCGGTCTCATTCTGCAGTTCGTAGATCTTGCCGCCCTTTTTGTTCTTGTAGAGGAGCATGGTGCGCCCCTCTTCCAGCTTCTTCTGGGCGGCTTTGGTTGAGATCATCTCGTCGCCTGCAAAGAGCATATTTTCAATAGCAGCCGCCACCGAGCCACCATCCACTACACTGCCGTCTGCCTGACCGACGAAAGCGGTCTGCAGGAATACGTCCTCGGTGACGCCAAAGAAATATTTGCCGGGATTTACACCCTGCAGGCACTCGGTATTGGTAGCAAGATCGATGATCTTCACCGTCTCCTTACCCTGCGCCTTAGCGGAGGGGATCAAAGACCGCTCGATGCGGTAGCGAGTCCCCTTGTGGGTAAACTCCAGCGAACCGTCCGCGCTGTCGGTCTCCCAACTCTGATACTTGCGGCGCTCGGAAAGTCCGCCGCTTTTCGTTTTGCCGGAAAGTCCGTAAAAGATGAATTTAATGAAGGTGCTGATGGTGGTTTTACCCGCCTCGTTGCGTCCTTCGATCAGGTTGATGCCCTCGGAGAAGGAGCAGTCGAACTCCTTCACGCCACCGAAATGTCCGATGGTTATTCTATCGATGACCATAATCAGTTATCCTTTCTCAGTAGTTTCACCAGTTCCGAAAGATCGGAAACACAGTAGGTGGGGCAGATCCCCTCGGGGAGCGGCTTACCGCGCCGATCCACATAACAGGAGTCAAGTCCCGCATTGATCGCCCCCTTCAGATCGCCGGTAGCGGAATCGCCTGCCAGCAGGGTGGTCGTGGGATCAAAATCAGGGATAGAGTCAAACACCGCGTGGAAATAGCGGATATCAGGCTTCTCATAGCCGATCTCGCCAGAGATAAAGTAGCCGTCCACATATTGCATCACGGGCGATTGGGAAAACCTTCCCCGTTGCACCATAGCGTTGCCGTTGGTGACGATGTAGATGCGGTGATCCTGCGCAAGCTCTCGCATAGCGTCCATGGAATCATCAAACAGGATTGCCTGATGGGAGAGCTGTTCCAGATAGCTTCCGTTGATCCGATCAGGATCGCCCTCCAGCGAAAAATGCTCCAGATACGCCGCGTATCTGCCGCGGAGCACCTGCGCACGGGTGATCTCTCCCCGCTCCAGCGCCTTCCAATGGCAATCGTTGATGGCGGAGTAGACGGCGTACATTCCGTCATTCACGGGAAGTTCCGCCGCTTTCATCACGGCAAAGAACGCGATCCGCTCGGCGGCACCGAAATCGAAGATCGTATCGTCCGCATCCAGCAGGAGCGTCTTATAGCGTCCCATTACAGCTCGGGCAGCTCTCCGCCGCCCAGTACCGACAGTCCGCAACGCAGAGCCATTGCGGCCACCTCCCGCTCGCGGGCGTCGATGCTCCGCAGTTTAGGAAGCAGCTCACGGAAATATGCGCCGCGAATGGTGGGATCGGCGGCAAGATAGTCGTAGTCAAAGAGAGGCGAGGTCTCGTCGATCACCTCAACATAGGCTAGCCCCCCGCAAAGATCGCGGATGGCGTCCACGGGCACCTCAGCCGCAGGAGCCACATCGCCGGTAAACTTGATGCGAAGCAGCGTCTCCTCACCGTAGTCCCGCTGAGAGAGCATGGTCTGCACCGCTTCCAGGATCGCATCCGACTGCTCGGCACCGGTGACGTTCAGGGTCTCCACCATATAACGGCGGGACGCCATCTTCACGAAGGCGGGCTTGCAAAGAAAGCCTTCCTCGGTCTTATCCATCTCCACCGAGAAGATGCCGTGCCAGCCGGTCTCGCCGAAGTCACGGGGCTCGGGAGAGCCGCAGTAGCCGTACCACTGATCGTCCTCGGAGTTGATCTCATGCTGCTGATGGATGTGACCCAGTGCTATGTAATCGAAGTTAGTGGAGCGGATATCCGCCAAGGTGATGGGGCAGTCCTCGGCGTTCTTCTGCAGCATGTTGCCGTGCGCCACCAGAATGTTGATGGCGTCGGGATCGTCTGCCTGATACTCGGTAAAGGGGCAGTGATCCATCGAGATCGATGTAAAGGCGTAGCCGTACACGTCCACCTTCCGGTCGCGGATGTCAAAGCGTACCTTAGACAAGGTCTCGCTCTTGAATATGGTAACATTCGCGGGGAAATCGGTCTTGACCCAGATACTGTCGGGGGACTAGTAATCGTGATTACCGGGGGTGATCACGAAGCGGACATCGGGCAGAGCGGCCAGCTCCCGCACCACCAGATCCACGGTGTTTTTGGTAACGAATTTGCGGTCGAACAGATCTCCTGCGATCAGCACCAGGTCTGCCTTCTGCTCGCCGATATAGCGGCAGAGGCGGCGGAACATCTCCCGCAGCTCCTCACGGCGCAGTGCGGAGGTCTCCGCATTGCCCAGAGAAAAGGGACTGTCCAGGTGTATATCTGCTGTATGAATGACTTTCAGCAAATCAAACCCTCCTATCTGTATTATGTTTGCTCAAAAACGGCGATTTTGGAGCAATGTGGCAAATTTTGCGGCAATCGGATGCCGTTTTTATTATTGTAGCACATATTTATGAATTTTTCAACAGATTCCGGCGGCGAACTTGACTTTTTTTCGCAGATTGTATATAATAAAGACGTACAAACATCAGCAATGATTCCAAAGACAAAAGGATGGTAAATACAATGGCAAATTATCGCAGAGGACGGATCAACGAGGCGATCGCCAAAGAGCTGGCAGTGATCCTCCGCAGTGTAAAAGACTACCGACTGGAAAACGCAGTCGTCACCATTACGAGCGTCAACTGTGCGCCCGATCTTTCGTTTGCAAAGGTCTATTTCTCCTATCTGGGCGCAGGTACGCCTAAAGACATCAAGCAGGGTCTGACCTCCGCCTCGGGCTTCATCCGTACCCAGCTTGCCCGCACCCTGAATCTCCGCCAGACCCCGAAGCTGGTCTTCACCTACGACGACTCCATGGAGCACGGCGCCCAGATCGCGGGACTGATGCAAAAGGTGGAGCGCGAGCTGGAGATCGCCGACGCCCGCGACGCGGCAGAAGCTGCTGCCGCCGAGGTTGCCGCTCTTGCCGCTATGGAGGCGGAGGCGGCTGAGGAAGACGAAGACTTCGAGGACGAGGACGATGAATAATATCACCCTTCCCGAGATCACCAAGCGGCTTCTTGATGCAGAGCGGATCCTACTGCTCTCCCATACCAATCCCGACGGTGACACTGTTGGCAGTGTCACCGCCCTTTCCCGTGCCCTCAGACTGTGCGGCAAGAAGGTCATCTGCCTCTGTGACATCGAAATCCCCGAGCGCAATCTCTTCATCTGCGGCGAGGGGGCGTACCTCACCTCCTGCCAGGTGCGGGAGAGCGATCTGGTGGTTTCGGTAGACGTGGCTTCCGCGCAAATGCTGGGCGGTCTGCGAGACACCTTTGAAAGTCGCACCGACATCCGCATCGACCATCACGCATCGGCAGATGATTTCGCCGCCTGCAACTTTGTTGATCCCACAGCCGCCGCCTGCGCGGAGATCGTCTACGAACTGATCACGCTCCTTCCCTGCGACCTATGCGAGGAGGTAGCATCTCCCCTTTACACCGCACTGAACACCGACACGGGCGGCTTTCGTTTCTCCAACACCACCGCCCGCACCCATAAAATCGCCGCCGCCCTGATGGAAACGGGTGCGGCCGCCGCAGACATCTGCGAGACCCTCTATGAGAACGTGACGCTGGAATCACTCCAGTCCAACGCCCTTTTTTTGGAGAAATATCAGCTTCACATGGACGGCAAGATCCTCTTCCTGCCCATCACCATGACAGACAAGGAGCGTTACGGCTTCACCGATGAGAACATCGAGGGCTACGCTACCCTCTCCCGCAAGATCGCCGGGGTGGAGCTGGGCATGGTGATGCGGGAGCGCGACAGAGGAGGCTACAAAGTCTCCATGCGAAGCCGCAAAACGGTAGACAGTGCCGCCCTCTGCGCCCTCTTCGGCGGCGGCGGACACGCCCGTGCCGCAGGTGCCACCATCGAAGCGGACAGCTTCGAGGAGGCTTGCAAGAAGCTCATAGACGGCGTGTTGGCGAATATTGTGTTTGAGAGGTAACATCATTCAGTTTACAGGGAGGAACTCACATGGCAGGTATCCGTGCATCGATCGAATACTTGAATGAAGCCAGCGAAAATCAGCTTACTATTATTCCGCCCGTCGGCAGAATTTTATCGGCAGGTGCTTGCGTCTTCCTTTGTCAACTGATCTTACTTGCAGGAACTAATCTCTATACCTGCATCTTTACTATTCCTTTGCTTTTATTTTGGGGCGTTTCCTTCATTTGGTTTTTCCATATTTGGACTTCCTTCCGCTTTTCGAAAGTATGGATCATCACAGCATCCCTCCTTGTTATCATTTTGTCGGTGTATTGTCACTGGCGGTTGACTATCTTTTTCTAATCATTGTCGAAAGGAGCATTCATGAAATCGTTCAGTCTTATCTGGTCTCCCGGCGATCCTCGCCGTTCTTTTCCCGATCACACCTTCGTCACCGATCTGAAACTCCCTTCGCTCATCCGTATCGGAGCAGGACGCCGTCCGGGCGAGCTTGAACCGCAGCTTTCTGAGTTCTTCACACAAGACTCGGCTACCATTGCTCGTCGCAGCGCACTATTTTTCGAGCTCACCGAATCGCCTGCCCTTTATCGTACGTTGCGGCAATGTTTTGAAAAGATAGCCGACATCCGCAATTTGCAGATTGAAAAAATCGGCAAAGCTTCTCCCGAGGAATCGCTGTACAGCATTCAAGAGATCGAACTCTATATTGAAGTCATCGACAGTTTCGCGGATCTTTTTGAAAACCAACCGACCCGATCCGATGCACTCTGCGAATTTCGCGATCGTATCCTTTCAATCAGCAGCAGCGAGAGTTATCTCCATCTGAAGAAGCAAATAGCGGAACAGTCTCACCTCGTTCACAACATCCGCAGTATCACGGTAGGGATCAATCTCAACTCCCAATTGATGCCCACCGAGGCGGGCATTGTGCAAGTAAACGATGAGCAATACAAATCCGGAAGCTTACTTCACAAGCTCCTGCGGCTGGATTTTAATGAGGATCATTACACCTGCATCTCTCCCCTCCAACCGATCACTAAGGGAATGACCGCCGCCGAATCCGGTGCTTTGCTGGCAACTCTAAACAGTTCTCTTTGGAAATTAGTCTCGGAAAGTGTTTCTTCTTGGAAACCGGTGATCCGAAACTATGTACTGGACGGAGTAAATTGGTTAATTGCTCTGCTTCCCGAGATCGATTTTAGTATCGGTTGTGTGGACTTTTTGCTCAAATTAAAAAGATTGCGCCTGCCTTTGGCAGTACCGGAATTTTCTGAAAGCGACTGCATCATCGGGCTCTACGATCCGATCTTGGCGCTGTCCGATTCTGCTGAACCGATCCATAACGATTTGACATTCGACTCAAACGGTCGGATCTACATTCTGACCGGCCCCAATCAAGGCGGTAAATCCATCTATACCGAAGCAGTCGGTATTGCCTTCGCTCTGCTTCATTTGGGTTTACCTATTCCTGCAAATCGGGCGCAAATGGCGCCTGTTTCCGGGATCTTCACCCATTTCGCCCATCGCCAGGTTGACCGAACCGCACACGGGCGTTTTGCCGCTGAATGCGCTCGGATCGCCGAGATCAGCCGCTCACTCACCGAAAACAGCCTCTTCCTCTTCGATGAAGCACTCTCCAGCACCAATGGCAGTGAAGCCGTTTATATCGCACAAGAAGTTCTCTCTGCTTATGCGCAAATCGGTGGAAAAGGGATTTTCACCACACATCTCCACCAGTTGTGCGATTTAGTTGAAGACATGAATGCTGCCGAAGGAGTTCGGTCTTGCCTCAGTAATCTAACAGCGCAAATTGATCCGGAGAGTCACCAGCGGAAATATCTGATTACCAAAAGTACGGTCTCCGGACAAAGCTATGCAATGGACATCGCGCGCCGGTTCCGACTTACAAAAGAAGACATATTGGACGGGCATTGACCCTAAGAAAGGACGATCACTATGCAGGATCGCAACATTTCGGGCATTCTCATTTTAGATAAACCCCAAGGCGTGACCTCCCACGATATGGTGGGGCTCTGCCGCAAACTCTACAATACTCGCAAGGTGGGACACGCAGGCACCCTCGACCCCATGGCGACCGGCGTGCTGGTGATGCTCATCGGACGGGCAGCAAAGGCATCGGACTTTCTCTTAGAGAAGATCAAGACCTACGAGGCGACCCTGCGGTTCGGCATTGCCACTGGCACCCAGGACGTTACGGGAACAGTAACTGCCGCTTCCCTGCTCTCCCCCACGCAGGAGGCGTTGAACGCAGTTCTCCCGCGCTTCCATGGGGACATTTTGCAAGTGCCGCCCATGTACTCCGCCCTCAAGCGGGACGGACAGAAGCTGTACGATCTGGCACGGCGGGGCATCGAGATCGACCGCGAGGCGCGCCCAGTGACCATTCACAAGCTGGAGGTCACCGACTTCCGCGAGGGCGATTCTCTTCCCTTTCCCGATGCAGTGGGAACTCCCGCTGACGGCATCGGCGGACTTGCCGAAGCCGATCTGACCATCACCTGTTCCAAAGGCACCTACATCCGTACTCTCTGCCACGACATCGGCGACGCAATGGGATGCTTTGGCACCATGGCGGCTCTGCGCCGCACCAAGGCAGGAATGTTTACGCTGGAGAATGCCGTCACTCCTGATGCGCTCCGCGAAATAACCGAGGCTGAGCGGAACGCTCTGCTCCTCCCCATCGAGGATGCATTTGCCGATCTGCCCGCGGTGAAGCTCCCACCCTTTTTCGCGAAACTCGCCCACAGCGGGCTGGAAATCTATCAGAAGAAGATTGGCACGCACTATCCCGACGAGACGATGGTTCGATTCTTTGACGAGAGCGGATTCTTCGCTCTCGGTGAAGTTCGCGCCTACGAGGACGGCTCGGCGATCAAGCCGATCAAACAGTTTTGATTTTTTGAACCTTTCTTGAAAGAAAGGTTCAAAACCTCCAAAGAACTTTTATAAAATGCCCGACGCGGACTTCGGCGTAGCCGAATGTCCATTGCTCAGTCGGGCACAATATATCGTATAATTATTCATTCAGAATGGCGCCAGCCAAGGAAGTTAGGGGAGAGCCCGAGAGGGGAAAGAAAACTTCGGCGCTTGAGATGGTTTCTTTCCCCTCTCGGTTGTGTACCCAAATGAGCCTTACTTACAAACAAGCCACCGCATCGGACATTCCCGTCATAGAGGACATTCTCTTCGACGTCACCGACTATTTCGAGAAGATCGGCGATCCCCAATGGCGCAAATACGACGTGACCTGGCCGGGACTGGCGGTCTACTTTCGCATTGAGGATTTTTGCATCGCCTATCTTGACAATGTGCCAATTGGATGCATGGTCATCCTGGACAGGGACGACTACTTCTGGCCTGAGCTTCCCAAGGGTGCTTCCCTTTACATCCATAAGCTTGCCGTCAAGCGTGCATTCGCGGGACATGGCTATGCCCGGGAGATGATCGACTATGTGAAAGCCCTGTCGGTGGAGCTTGGCATCGGCGAGGTGCGGCTGGACTGCCGCTCCTATAAGCATAAACTCCGCCGTCTGTACGAGGATGCGGGCTTTGCGCCGGTCAAGGAAGCCGTGATCGGCGATTACAGCGCGGCGTTTTATTTGTGGAAACAGCAAGAAAAAACCTGCTTCGATTGAAGCAGGTTTTTAAGATTCAAAGGGGATTACTGAACGGGATAGTAAACGGGTGCTGCGGGAGCAGGAGTGCCGTTTGCTTTCTTCATCTTTCCGCCGACGATGAAGGAAAGGATCAATGCACCGGTAAGCAACAGAATTTGGATAACGCCCCAGATGCTAATAACGGGGTAAACGCTATAACCCATAAACGATTCGGCAGATTCGGCCCACAGATAGATATCGCCAATCAGGATCCAAGCCATCGACCAAATGGAAGTGATGCGCAGAGCCAAAAGCTTAGAAGGGCTAAACTTGAACTTCAGCATAGGAATGAAAGGAAGACCGGGAATAATGATAGCAGCAATGTACATCAGAATAGTCATATTGCCCCATCCATCCAACTCCATGGCATATTCACCTTCGATAACATCAGTCAAAGGACCTCTTTCAGTTTCTGACTGACCGTAGCCAGATGCAGTCATACCCATAGTATCGGTAAAGTGGAAAATCAAGCCGAGCAACAGCAGACCTACTGCAACGAGATACAGGATCTTCCAGGTGGGCATCTGGTACTTTTCGTTGAGTACGGCAGTGCGGGCAGGCTTTACAGGCTTTACGGGCGCATTGGGATCGGTGGAGGAACCGCAGTTGGCACAGAATTGGGCGCCGTCGGGAAGCTGGGTTCCACAGTTCTTACAAAACATATGTAATCTCCTTGTGTGAAAAATATTCATCCCTTTCATCACGGATGACGAAAGGAGCTGTATGTTCATTATAGCAAATCACGACCGCTTTGTCAATAGTTAATTGAAAATTTATTGGTATCTGCCGCAGATCCGCCCGGTCTTGCCACGGCAGACAATCTACTCCTTCATCCGCTCCATATACTCCACCAAAAAGGCGAAGAACTGCTCCACCTCGGTGTTGTCCTGCTTCAATCGGTTTACGGACAGCACCAAATCACGCTTGCAATCAGGATCGCTGATCTCCAGAAGACGCGCGGAATTGGTGGTAAATTCTCCCCAAGTGTACCGCGGCCAGAACCCCACGCCGCATCCCGCTGCAACCAGATTCTGCACCGTAGCGGGTGAGTCGCTCTCGAAAACCACCTTCGGTGTAAATCCAACCTTACTGCAATATTTATCGCAGATCGAGCGGAAGTTCTTGGTGCCCGCAAGACAGACGAACTCCTCCTCCCGCATCTCGGCAAGGGAAATGGCACTTCGATCGGCGAATCGGTCGCTATCGGGAACCGCCAGCAGAATCGGCTCAGTGAAGATATACTCATTTGCCCTTCCCTCCTTGGGTGAAGGGAGTCTGGTGGTGAGGCTCACATCGCAGAGCGTATCTTCTCCGCTCTGCACCAGTTCAAATTGGACGTGATGCGACTTCTGATACTCGATGACCGCCCGGGTCACCAGCGCGGACGCCGCCTGCACGTTCATGCGGATAGTGGTGCGGTCGGTGTGCGCCAGTCTCGCCAGATCTACGGGGATCTGATCGAGAGTGGACAACAGCGGCTCCACCTTCTCCTTCAGATAGCGACCGTACGGAGTGAGGACGATGTTCCGCCCCTTCAAGACGAACAGCTTTACACCCAGCTCCCCCTCCAATCGATGGATAGTTTGGGAAAGTGCGGGTTGGGCGAGGTGCAGTTTCTCGGCGGAGCGGGTCATATGCTGGCTCTCTGCCACCTCACAAAAGTAGCGTAATTGCATCAGTTCCATAGTGGATTCCTTTCTATAACGCGAAAATTATCATATCTATAAATATTATATATTTTACATTATCAAATGTCAATGCTATAATAGGAACAGATCGAAAAATAATTTCGACCAATCCACCCGCACGAAAGGAATCCATCCCATGCCCGAACTTTTAGAAGCCGTTATGCTCATCTGCTTTGGTTTTTCCTGGCCGCTGAACGTCTACCGCAACATCAAATCCCACACCGCCAAGGGAATGAGTATTGCCTTTATTCTCCTGATTATGGTCGGTTATCTTGCCGGAATCACTGCCAAGATCGTCTGCAATAATTTTTCGTATGTGCTGGCAGTCTACTTTATCAATCTCGCATTCGTCAGCGTGAATCTGCTGGTCTATTTCCATAATCGGAAGCTTGATCGTCAGAAGCGATGTGAAATGGCTGCCTGACGCAAATAAACGCACAGAATGCACATTCTCCTTCCTCATTCCGTGCGTTATTCCCTGCCCGACAAGTATTTGTCGGGCATTTTAATGTTTTCGAGGGGTTTAAAGGGGGATGGAATGTTCGCCGTAAGCGAACTCATTCTGTCGATAAACTATTAATTTGGAATGCCGCCAGCCATGGAATAGGGTGGGTGGTCTGGAGGAGGAGGGACAGAGTTCCGCGTAGCGGAACTCTCGTAGTTCGCCTTGGACGAACTACATGAAACATTCGGCGTTTGAGATGGTTTTTCCCTCCCTCCAGTTCCGTGAAAAACTTTTTCGACACGCTGTGTTCGCCGTAGGCTAACTTCCGTAATTCGGCATAGTCGAATTACGACTTTTCATTCCCAAAATCCCGCTTATTATCTTACCGATTCACATAATAAGGATTCGATTTGCAAAGCAGTGCAATCAGATCGATCATCCAACCAATTCCAAACAGACCGAAAGTAAAGAGATACAGAACCCCCATGCCTGTTTTTCCTTCATAGAATTTGTGTGCGCCAAAATAGCCCAAGCACAGACACAGAAAAAAAGCGACCCATTTGTTGCGCAGTCTTCCTCTGACCAAACCTCCGTTCACATTCGTGTTCATGTTCACGTTTGAGCTGGTATTACTGTTTTGAATCGTGATATTGGGCATTGCCGTCTGACTCTGCTTAAGCTCTTCGACCTGTCTGCCGCAGTGAATGCAGATGACAGCATCCTCCGGTATTTTTTGACCGCAATGCTTACAAAATTTCATCTTCTCCGTAGTAGGCGTGTCCATAGTTTCTGCCATAATTTCCTCCTGTGTCTACTAACTTCCATTTTTGATATGTAACAATTTGTTACATATTGATTGTAACACAATGTTACAATAATGTCAAGA
>JAFTPF010000146.1 GCA_017463445.1 Clostridia bacterium | reverse complement strand
TACAAAAAGTTTCTTTGGCGGGGTGCGGGGCGGAGCCCTGCATACATTTATTTATTCCTCAACAGCGGCGGAGGCGGCTGCCATGGCGGTGGAGAAGGCGATTTGGAGGTTGAAGCCGCCGGTATAGGCGTCCAGATCGATGACCTCTCCGGCGAAGTAAAGACCGGGGTGCTTTTTCGATTCCATGGTCTTGGGGGAGAGCTCCTTCACCGAGATGCCGCCGGAGGTGATGATCGCCTCCGAAATGGGGCGCATCCGCTTGACGGTCACGGTCAGGTGCTTGAGGAGGTGCAGGATCTGCTCTCTTTGCACTTTGGTGATGGAGTGAACCTTTTGATGAGGCGGGATGCCGCACAGTCCCACGAATACGCTGATCATCTTGGAGGGGAGCAGGTCCGAGAGGGCGTTGGCGAAGTCGCGGTTGGCGTATTTGGCAAAATCCGAGAGGAGCCGTTTGTCCAGCGTCGCATCGTCCAGCGCGGGTTTCAGATCGATCTCCAGTCGATAGCGGCCGGGTGTGGGATCGGGCAGATGCGCCGACAGGGACAGCACCACGGGGCCCGACAGTCCGAAGTGGGTGAAGAGCATTTCGCCGAAATCGCGGTAGACCACTTTTCCCGACCTCGTATCGATGGCGGTCAGCGCCACGTTTTTCAGCGCAAGCCCTTGTAGAAGGGGGCACCACGCCTCATTTGTCTCCAGCGGAACCAGAGAAGGGCGGGTGGGGGTCACGTCGATGTCAAGCTCCTTCGCGAAGCGGTAGCCGTCGCCGTCCGAGCCGGTGGTGGGATAGGAGAGTCCGCCTGTCGCTACGATCACCCGATGGAAGGGATAACTGCCCCGGGAGGTCTCCACAACATAACCGTCCTCGGCGGGACGGATGGCGGCGACTTTTTCGTTGCGGGTCACGACGCCGTTTTCCTTCATGTACCGCACCAGTGCGTTCACGATATCACTGCTGTGATCGGAAACGGGGAAGACCCGATTACCGCGTTCTACTTTCAGCGCAACGCCCAGATTTTCGAACAACTCCATGGTATCGGCAGGGGTGAACCTTGCGGCGGCGCCGTAGAGAAAGCGGGGATTGGTGGGCACGTTTGCCAGAAAATCGTTCACCGAGCAGGCGTTGGTCACGTTACAGCGACCTTTGCCGGTGATGTAGAGCTTCTTGCCCATCCGATCGTTCTTCTCGAAGAGGGTGACCGAGGCGCCGAGACTTGCGGCTTTGCCCGCAGCCATCATTCCTGCGGCTCCGCCGCCAATGACGGCGATCTGCAAACTGTCCATGGCAAGTCCTCCTCAATAATAGCGCGTACAGATACATTATAAGCCGAAAAATTGTAAAAGTCAAGTGAATTTTCTGTAAATTCGGGAATTGTTTGGCACAGATGCCCACAATGGGCAGGTATGATCCACCCGCCCGCCGCATACACTAATCCAAATCATTCGCCTCGGGAGGGAGTATATGGAAGATCAAGATGCCCGCTACCGCCGTCATCAGCGGCAGCTGTTTTACTGCATCGTGGGAATCTTGCTGACGGCGGCGGCGATCCTGCTTCTCAGGATCCTCTTTCCCTTTGCGCTGGCATGGCTGTTGGCACTTCTCCTGCAGCCTGCCATCGCGAAAGTGTCGACTCTCACCGGCCTTTCCGTTAAGGCGGCGGGGATCCTTCTCCTGACCCTCACTCTGTTGGCGGGAGGCGGACTGCTGACCTTCCTCTGCACGCGTCTGGTCACCGAGCTGCCTGAGCTTGCCGACAGCCTGTCGCAGGCGGCGGAGAGTCTATCCGCGAGGGCGGGGGAGATCACCTCGGGGCTGCACGAGAAGATCCCGCTGCTCGGCGCGCTCCCCGAGGAGGAACGGAGCGAGTTCTTCGGCAAGCTTCTGCAAGAAGGTCTGGGGACGCTCTCGTCCAAGATCACCGCATGGGCGGGTGCGGTGCTGATGAGCCTGCCGGGCGGGCTGTTCGTGACGGTGATCTTCCTGATGGCGGCGTATTATCTCATCACCGATTTTGAGCGGGTCAGCCGCTATCTCTCCTCGCTCCTGCCCAGGCGCGCCGTGCAGAAGCTTGGGGGGCTGCGCCATCGTCTCTTTTCCACCACCGTCTCCTACCTGCGGGCTTATCTGATCCTGTTTGCCATCACCTTCGGGGAGCTGCTGATCGCATTCCTGTTTTTGCGGGTGCGCTACGCCATCACGCTGGCGTTTCTGATCGCACTGCTGGACGCGCTCCCCGCCATCGGTGTAGGGACGGTGCTGATCCCGTGGGGCGCGGTCGAACTGATCTCGGGAGTCCCGGGACGGGGAATCGCGTTGATCGTGATCTGGCTGGTCGTGACCCTGCTCCGTCAGTTTTTGGAGCCGCGGATCGTGGGAGCGAAGCTGGGACTGCATCCGCTGGCGGCACTTGCGGCAGTCTGGGCGGGCTTTCGGCTGTTGGGTGTCTGGGGACTGTTCGTCGCGCCTGTGGTGGCGCTCCTTCTACGGGGGGTGCTGGACGGCAGGCGGCAGTGGGTGGCAGAGAACGATCGATAACAAAATCGGGCGGCAGTTTGTACTGTCGCCCGGTGATTTGAATCTGTACGTGAATTAGTCTAATGGTGCGCCGATGAAAACTTGATAACTCTTGTAGGAAGAGGAGATCACATTTTCAACCGCAAAGGTATAACTGAACTGACCTGGGCTCAACGTATCGGTAGTGGCAGTTCCTTCTTTGAGCGGTTGATATCCGTTCACATAAACGTGCCAACCGAAGGTGAACGTGCCGGCGGAAGAGGTTTTCTGTCCGATCAGGGTAATGTAGAGCGTGCTTCCCGAAACACTGTACTGTACGTCGGTGATCCTGCCCGAACCCTTTACGGTGCTAATGGGGAAGGTCATATAGAAATGGCTGACGGTTACGTTGCCGATTTCCGACTTGCCGCAGCGGATACATTCGCCGCCCGTATAGGAATGACCCAGCTCGGAGCCGAAGGTCTCGTTGCAAACGCTGCAATACTTTGCAGAAGTGCAGGTAGCGTCCACCAGCTTGTGATCCTTCAAGTTGCCGTATTCGTCACCGCAGCGGGTGCAGATCGCCTTTTGATCACAGGAAGCGGTTCCTCCCGTATGATCCAGTGCGGAGCCTTCGGTGGCGGAGCAGACCGTGCAGTGCTTTGCTACAATGCAGGATGCGTCCTCCCAGATATGATCGGTCAGATCGCCGTAGGGCTGATCGCAATCTACGCAGATCGCCTGGGTGTCACAGGATGCGTTGCCGCCGCTATGCTCGACAGCGTCCAGCTCCTCGTTCTCCTTCTCGGCGCAGTTTACGCAGCTGCGCTGGCGTTGACCGGTCTCGGAGCAGGTGGGAGACTGTAAAACATACCAGTCGCTGAAGCTGTGCTCCGTGCAGGCGCCGGAATCACCGGAATCACCGGTATTGCCTGATTGATCGGTATCATCGTTCTCTGATCCGTTTTCAGTACCTGCGGAGCCTCCGTGGATCTGACCATTGATGATGGTACCGTCCTCTCCCACAATGATCTGCACAGATCCGTCCCCCATGAATGCCATGGAGTCTTCCGGAGCGGGCTCAAAATCGGGGGTGTCGTTACAGGAAGTCAGGGCGAAAACAGTAAAAATGCAGAGAATACAAAGCAATAATATGCGTTTCATAGTCAAGTATCCTTTCCGAATTTCGTTTAACCGTCTATATGTACAGTATAACAGTTCATTTTTACAAAGCCAATGGTGTTTGGAAAAAAGTCGCACTTTTGTCCCAAATGCCGTAAAAAAGCTATTTCGGGCGGTCTATTGGGAGCAGATCGCGCATATAGTGGACCGTACGAATGATGCGGAAAGGATGGATGCATATGGAACGAAGGGACGTTTTGGCGGCGATCCGAAGTGCGCTGGTGGGGGTGGGAGTATCGCTGGCGATCCTGGTGGTCGGTGCGCTGATCGCCTTGAAGCTGGCAAATCCCGACGCTTTTTTGACGGCATTTGCTTACATAGCGTTGGTGGCGGGAGCGGCGGTCTGCGGACTGCTGTCGGGCAGAGACGGTGCGCCGATCGGCGGGATTCTGCTCTCTGCGGCGATCTACGCCCTGCTACCGCTTACCCTGTCGCTGATACTGGGCGGCTTCGACGGATTTTTCATTCGGGCGCTGATCTATCTCAGTATGGGTGCAGTGGCAGGCGTGATCGCATGGCTGATCCCGCAAAAGCAAAGACGTCGGCGGTATCGATACTGAAACGCAAACGGCTTCGGTGTACTTCATCGAAGCCGTTTTGTGTCGATTTTTCCTGTGGTTGCAATAATATCCTCTTGACAGAACCGAAGGGAGTTGGTAAAATAGAAGAAACAACAAAAGCAAGGAGCCGAAGCGATGAATCGAACAAAATGGATGGCGTTGCTGCTCTCGTTGGCAATATCGTGTCCCATAATGCTGAGTGCTTGCGGCGGGGATGCCGTTTTAGCGGTGACGCTCCCACAGAGTGAAGCGACATCCGCGACATCGACGCCCGGGAACACGGAGCAAACGTCATCTCCTCCTGTCCCAACCACCGCGGTGGTCACTACCACGGTGAAAGCTCCGGAGACTATCGACGATCCGCAGACCTCGGATACGCCCCTGACCTCGGATACGCCCGTCACCTCAGATGGGACCGATCTTCCCGAGCCGATCACTACCGAACCGGCGGTCACCACTACGGACAAGCCTGTGACCACGACCACCGCCAAACCCGTGACCACGATACCCGCTGTGACGACCACTACCGCGGTCACTACCACTACTGCAAAACCGGTGACCACCACCGTACCCGTAACATCTGCTCCCACCACTACCGAACCCTCACCTCCCGACACCAACGAGCCGCCGGAGACCGACAGCGATCGATCCGTTCTGCTTTACGAAGACTTCAAAGCGATGTGGATATCCCAGTACGACATGAACGCGATCTATACAAAGGATGGCGCACAGCGGGATCGGGCAGGCTACACCGCGCTGGTGAAGTCGATGCTGGATAACGTCAAGTCTCTGGGCTTCAATACCATATTCCTGCAGGTGCGCCCCAATGCGGACAGTATGTATCCTTCCGATTATTATCCCATGTCCAAGTACGTTGTGGGAGCCTACGGCGGGGAAGCGGCTTACGATCCCGTGGCGATCTTCGTGGAGGAGGCGCACGCACGGGGGCTGTCCATCCACGCATGGATCAATCCTCTGCGCTGTATGACCACTACCGAGATCGCCTCGGTGGATGAGCGGTACAAGATCCGCGAGTGGTACGACGATGAGAGCCTGAACGGCAAGTACATCGTTGCGTATAACGGCACCTATTACTTAAATCCCGCCTACGAGGAGGTTCGCCGGCTCATCGTGGACGGCGCCGCCGAGCTGCTTCGCAAGTACGCCTTTGACGGACTGCATATGGACGATTATTTCTATCCCACCGTCAATATCGCCTTTGATCTGGCGGCGTATAACGAATACAGCGAGGCAGGCGGCACTCTGGGAATTTTCGCGTTCCGACGCGCACAGCTGGATCTGCTGGTATCTGCGCTCTACTGTGCTACCAAAGCGGAGTGTGATAGGCTCCTTTACGGCATCAGCCCTGCGGGAGACATTGAAAAGGTGTATGATACCCAGTTTGCGGACGTGTATAAATGGTGCGCGAGCGAGGGATATATCGATTATATCTGCCCGCAGGTCTATTTCGGCTTCGAGCACGATACGCTGGATTTCGTATCGGTCTGCACGGCATATCACGAGATCATCAAGATCGATTCGGTGAAGCTGATCATCGGAATGTCCTTCGGAAAGGCCATGGCAGGCTACGACAACTGGGCAGGCAGTGGCAAGAACGAATGGAGCGAGCACAAGGACGTGATGAAGCGTAGCCTCGAATATACCGAAACGCTGGAGCACTGCGTCGGCATCTCGGTCTTCTGCTACCAATACTTCTTCGATCCCGTATCCGGTACCGCGGTTTCCGAAACCGCCGAGGAGGTTGCGAATTTCTCTCCCGTGCTGAAAGAGATCAGCTGGAAGAAGGAGAATGAATAAACCGAATATAAAAATTACGGATAGCCGAAGCTATCCGTAATTTTTTATAGGATGATTGCTTATTCGGTTACCTTGCGGCGGCGGGCAACAACTACCAGAGCGGCGGTTGCAACCAGTGCGATGGCGGACACGGTCAGTACGGTGTCGCCGGTCTTGGGCGCCTCGGGAGTTTCGGGAACTTCGGGGGTCTCGGGTTCTTCCTCGACGGTCTCGTTGTATACGGCAAACTCGGTGAGCTTGATGTACTTGGTCAGCTTTTCCATCTGGAAGCGAACGTACTTAGCAGTTACCTGATCAAAAGTGAATACCTGAGGATCGGTGGTATCGCAAACATAGTTTTCCTTGACTACAACGTCGGTCCAGGTCTCGCCGTCGTTGGAGATCTGAATGCGGAAGTTTTCGGGGAAGTAGATGCCGTCGGGGTTGCTGGGATCGTCGGGAGTGCCCTTCAGAACCTTGACGGAGTACAGCTCGTGAGAGGGCTGGATGACTACCTTGTCGAACTTGGTACCTTCGCCCAGCTCGATGGTGAACTGTGCTTTTGCGGCGTCGGAGCCGTCACGGGGAGTGCTGGGGCTGGTGTGATAGCCTGCAAACTGACCGTAGTCCAGGTGAGAAACGGAGACGTTTCTGAAGTCGTTGTCGTTGATGTTGGTAAGCAGCCACCAGGTTCCGTCAGTATGAGCAGAGTCGCTGGTAACGGGCTTGTTTGCAGCCAGATTTTCGGGAACCTCAACGGTTTCGGTGATGTTGTACACCTCAACCTCGGTGAGCTTCATTGCGTAGTTGGTGCCGTCGTTGTTCAGCTTGGTAGCGTAGAGACGGACGTACTGTGCGTTCTGAGTATCAAAGGTGAAGGTCTGGGGCAGGAAGCCGGTGTTTCCGCCGACTACAGTATAGTCGGTCTTGGTGAGAACAGGGGTCCAATCGGTACCGTTGTCGGAGACCTGAATCTCGAAGTCGATGGGGAAAGTATTGGTGCCGACCGCGTAAGCGATCAGCGTGTTAAAGGTCTTCTTCTCGCCGAAGTTGTAGCCGACGTACTGAGGATCGGGCATAGTGCTGCCGAAATTGGAGTGATAGCCGGAGGCTTCGCCGTTACCGTTGTCGGGACGTGCGATGATTTCGAACAGGTCGCCGTCATTGAGGTTAGCCTTGCCCCAGTTCCAGTTGCCGTCCTCATGGGAGTAAGCGGTGAGAATGTTGTCTCCCGAGAGTCCTGCAGCCAGATTGTCGGAATTGGCGGCGGAAACGGACATAGGGATCATTGCCGCACAGAGTCCTGTAAGAAGAAGGGTTGCGATGAGTTTTTTCATAGATGTGTTCCTTTCCAAAGTGTAATTTGTTACCTATATATTAACAAGGTCATTCCGAATTGTCAATCGGCAGACGGAATGATGGCAATATATGAAATAAACATAGCAATTTTTGCAAGTTTTGCGGCACCGCGCAAATTATGGTATATCACGCAAATTATGCTATATCACGCATATCATGCTATATCACGCAAATTATGCTATATCACGCATATCATGCTATATCACGCAAAAACTGCCCGTAAAAGGGCAGTCTTGGATAGCGTTATTCATCGGTCGGTCGGTTGCTGTCGGGCAGACCGGGCTCTTCCCAAAGCAGGGATTCCCGTCGGACACTGCCCGGAGAGGTACCTTCCACCTCGCGGAAGGCGCGGTAAAAGCTGGCGGGATCCGAGAAGCCCACCGCGGCAGCGACCTCGTAGACCGGAAGCGCGGTGGTGACCAGCAGCCGCTTGGCGGCACCGATACGGGCGCGCAGGATGTATTTGCCGGGCGTGACGCCGAACTGCTCCTTGAACAGGCGGACGAAGTGGTACTTGGACAGGTGGACCACCGACATCAGCTGCTCCAACGAAAGATCATCGGCAAGATGGGATTGGATGTATTCTCGCACGGTCTGCATATCCGTGCGCAGGTTGACAGACGATACTACCTCGGCGGTGTGCTGTTCCAAGAGTCGCCACAGGATGGAGACCACCATGTTGGAGCGGCGGGCTACCGCCATCAGACTGTCGTCACCGGCAAGGCGGTCGATCTCAGCGAAATAACGGTCGATCTGCGTGGTATCCTGCGGGCGCATGACGGTGAATCCGTTCTCCAGCTGGCGCTTGTAAAACTGCACGCCGTCTCCGTCGAAATGAAGGAAACGGTAGGTCCAGCCCTCGGAGGAGTCGGCGCGGTAATCGTGCCAGTTACGGCAATCGAGAAAGACCAGACTTGCAGGAGGAAGAGCGTAAGTCTTGCCGCCGTAGGAAAGCTTTCCTTTTCCTTGCAGGGTATAGAGGATCAGGAGGGCGTTCTTGCTGTCTCTGGTAGTGTAGTGGTTGGGACCTACGAGAAAGCATCCGCTCTCGGTAAGCAGGCAGGGCAATCCGTCGAATGCGGGGTCGCTGGGATAGTTATCCCAAGTGGAGCCGGTCTGCAGATCCAGTTCGTATTGGAGCATAGATTGCCTCCTTATGATGGAATTATCTTTATTATACACGATTTTTCCGAAAAAGTAAAGAGAAAATTGATAGAATAATTCCGGATGACTTGAAAAAGTCCGCAGAGCGGTCTATGGACTTTTGAAAATATCACTTCTTCTCGTTCAAATGGGCGTTGTAGAGCTTGAAGAAGTGGTCGGCGCGGACGAACTCTACCTTGCCGTCGTACTTTTGCTTCAGTTCCTGCTCCATCTCGTAGAGATCATTCAGAGAGATCCTGCCCCAGACTGACATCTGCGCGCCGATGAAGAGGGGAGCGTTGCCGTTAAACCGCTCTGCCTCGCGGAAGAGGACATGGGAGAGATGCTCGCGGGTGGTGGTGTAGCAG
This sequence comes from Clostridia bacterium, assembly GCA_017463445.1. Lineage (GTDB taxonomy): Bacteria > Bacillota > Clostridia > Oscillospirales > CAG-272 > CAKSQF01. The sequence goes on along the minus strand of JAFTPF010000146.1, from coordinate 8,708 downwards.
GGAGTGAGCTGTTTGCAGACCTTTCCGTTGTGGACCGAAGTGACCGATTCACGATCATCGGTGAAGAGTTGGACGGTGAGTCCGTAGAGTGAAGGAGCGTTTTCTGTGTAGATCTCCCGCTGTTCTTCGGTAAGGTTGTCCCAAATGGTGACCACCTTCAGTCCGGTGCGCTCGAAGTAACGGTTGGAGAGGGCGGCGTACTTGCTGAATTTCTCCAAATCCTCCACGTAATTGCCGGAGGGGATGTCCTCCCACAGCGTGTTCACGGGCATCGCGTAGCCCATGCCCGAGGGACCGCTGACGAAGCAATCCTTCTCAGTGGAATTGTCGTAGTAATAGTTCATCATGCCGGGCGCGGTGTCGGCGCAGGAGGGAGAGATGGTCCAGTTGACTGCCACTTTGCCGCGGGAGGCGGCATTTCTGTCCCAATACTGGCGCATATAATGCTCTACATACTGGATATTGTCGCCGTCGCTGACGAAGATAGAGATATAGATCTTGTTCTCCAAAGCAGGCACGGGAGGAATCTCGCGGATACGGATGGGTATGCGCTGTGCGTAGACTGTGGCGTTGGCGAAGAAGTCGGAGGGGACCGTGGAAAGTCCTGCGGAGGTAGCGGTGGTGATGCCCGAACGCTCCTCGGTGTACCAGCCGGTGGCGATGGCGGCACCGGGCTCCATGTCATTTAGGAAGCGGCGGTAGACCGCTTGCTCGGTTTTCGAATCACGGCAGTTCAGGAAGACGATCGCCGCGCCGGTTGCGGCGGCGAGATCGCGGATGTAAGCTGCCATGTGAGGACGCTGAGAGAGGATCAGGCGGTGGGTGTTCTTCTGCCAGAAGGCTTCATACAAATAGGTATAGATCTCGGTAGCGGTAGTGTAGGGAAGCGCGGTCAGATCGCAGAGCAGGGGCAGATCAATGCCCGCCGCGATCAGTGCGTCCATCACCGCCCGGGTCACGGGGATGCCGTCGATGGGGGAAGCCACCGAGCCTGCGAGATTGACGTAGTGCTCGCTCTTTTCGGTGGAGTAGAGGACGAAGCCCGATACCTCGTCTGCGTATTTTTTGAAAATGTCCAGCTTATCCCGCAGAACGTAGGTGAATCCGTAGGTATTCGCCCATGTGTCGGGACCTTCGCCTGCGGTATTGTCGTACATGAAGATGCGGGGCTGCTCGCGGTTGACGATGCCTTGGAGCGCCAGCAAAGCGACCAGCCACTCACCGGGCGTATTTTCGGTAGAGAAGGCGTCCATATTAGGGACGGGCGTATCAAAGGTGGGGAAAATCTGACCTTCCGGCCAAGTCATAGGGGTGTGCATGGGTTTGTCCTCCGTGGGGTATAAATGGGGTGTAGTTTTTTCTCTCCGTATGTGTATTCAAACACTCTATATTCCGAAATGGACAGATGAGACGCTAAATATCTGCATCCAACCCAATCTCAGATAGCCCTTTGATTCCATAGGAAGACGGTTTCTCGGAAACGGCACAGCCAAGGAAGATGAGGGGAAGAGTCCGAGGTGGGGAGAAGTAAACTTCGGCGGTTGAGATGGTTTCTTCTCCCCTCCTCAGATAGCCATTCGGCAATGCCTGATGGCGGCATTGGAATGGCAAACGATCGTTTGAGATCAAAGAAACCACTTCATCGCACTAAACTGCACCCTATTGTACCCGAAAATCTCTCATTCGTCAATAGTTTTTGTGAAATTTGCCATAAAAATTTTCATAAACTCCTATTGACAAACCGAAAAGTCCATGCTATAATAGGTGCAATGCGTTTTACTTGACACCTATATCAAGTAAGATGCTTTACAGCGTAGCGAAAACTTGGAGGCAGATATGGAAACGGCAGAGAAAAACCTGGACCTGTCCCTGCTTTTGGAGTTTTACGGCGGACTGCTCTCCCCCCGTCAGCGGGAAATGGCGGAGTATTCCTACAACGACGACCTTTCCCTCAGTGAGATCGCCGAGCTCTGCGGCATTACCAGACAGGGGGTTTGGGACGGGCTGAAAAAAGCCGAGGCCATCCTCCGCGACGCAGAGGAGCGGCTGAATCTGTACGAAAATTATCGCAAACGGCAGATCGAGGTAGATTTCCTCCTCGCTCGCCTTCGAAAACTGGCTGACGATGGTCAGCAGGTGGAAGATCTCATCGCATCCGTGGAACGGATGCCGCTGTGACCCTTCCCATTAAGGAGAATTCATGTTTGATAGCTTATCCGATAAGCTGAGCGCGGCGTTCAAACGATTCCGCAGCAAGGGCAAGCTCACCGAAGCCGACGTCAAGGCAGGTATGCGTGAGGTGAAGCTGGCGCTGCTGGAAGCCGACGTCAACTTCAAGGTAGTCAAGGAGTTCATCAAAACGGTCACCGACCGCGCGGTAGGCTCCGAGGTCTTGGAAAGCCTTGTTCCCGCTCAGCAGATCATCAAGATTGTCAACGAGGAGCTGACCACTCTGATGGGCGGCAGTGTTTCCAAGCTGACGATCTCCTCAAAGCCTCCCACAGTTATTATGATGTGCGGCTTGCAGGGCGCAGGTAAGACCACCCACGCCGGAAAGCTTGCCGGACTTTATAAAAAGCAGGGCAAACGCCCTCTGCTGGTTGCCTGTGATATCTACCGTCCCGCCGCTATCAAGCAGCTGGAGGTGGTAGGCGGACAGCTGGACATCCCCGTCTTCACCATGGGCGACAAGGTCTCCCCCGTGAAGATCGCCACCGAAGCCCTCAAGCACGCCGAAAAGCACGGTCACGACATGGTCTTCATCGATACCGCAGGCCGTCTGCATATCGACGAGGGCATGATGAAAGAGCTGGTGGAGATCAAAGAAAAGGTGAAGCCCACCGAGATCCTCCTCACCATCGACGCGATGCTGGGTCAGGACGCGGTCAACGTTGCCGACACCTTTAACCGTGAGCTGGACATCACCGGCGTTATCCTCACCAAGCTGGACGGCGATACTCGAGGCGGTGCCGCACTGTCGGTGCGTCACGTTACCGGCAAGCCCATCAAGTTCGTGGGTACCGGCGAAAAGCTGGACACCATCGAGCCCTTCCATCCCGACCGTATGGCATCGAGAATCCTCGGCATGGGCGATATGCTGACTCTGATCGAAAAGGCGGAGCAGGCATACGACGAAAAGAAGGCGCAGGAGCTGGAGCAGAAGATCCGCTCGTCTACCTTTACCCTGGAGGATTATCTGGAGCAGTTCCAACAGATCAAGGGCATGGGCAGTATGGAGCAGATTGCCGCGATGATCCCCGGTATGAAGCCCGCCGCCCTCAAGGACGCACAGATCGACGAAAAGGCAATGGCGCACATGGAGGCCATTATCACCTCGATGACCCCGAAGGAACGGCAAAAGCCCGAGATCATCAACGCATCCCGCAAAAAGCGCATTGCCGCTGGCAGCGGACGCACGGTTGAGGAGGTCAACCGCCTGCTCAAGCAGTTCGAGCAGACCTCGAAGCTCATGAAGCAGCTCTCCAAGGGCGCCTTCGGTGGCTTCGGCAAAAAGAAAGGCAAATTCAGACTGGGCTTCTAAGCCGCAAACAAACGTCATATCCGAAGGAATCACCTTCGCAGATATATATCACATAATTTTTGGAGGAAATACAAAATGGCAGTTAAAATCAGACTCAGAAGAATGGGCGCAAAGAAGGCTCCCTTTTACCGCGTAGTGGTTGCAGATTCCCGTTATCCCCGTGACGGTCGTTTCATCGAGGAGATCGGCTACTACAACCCCATGACCAACCCCGCTGAGGTTAAGATCGACGCTGAGAAGGCTGCACAGTGGCTGAAGAACGGCGCACAGCCCACCGAAACCGTAAAGGCTCTGCTGAAGAAGAACGGCATCGAGAAGTAATCCCCCAAGGAGGATCAGATGTCGGATTTGAAGCAAACGCTGACGGACATCGCCAAGGTGCTGGTCGATCATCCCGAGAATGTGACCGTCGTGGAGACCGAAGACGAGGAGGGCGTGATCCTGACTCTGTCGGTCGCCGAGGGTGACATGGGCAAGGTGATCGGACGGCACGGCAAGATCGCCAAGGCGATCCGCACCGTGATGAAATCCGCAGCCAACAAAGACGGTCGCCGCGTGACCGTTGATATTGAATAATCAAACGGATACGGCGAAAAATTCCCGCTCATCCCTCGCATACGCGATATCGCATATGCGGAATGGATGAGCGGGAATTTTGCATTTGGCAAGGCTTGACAATATGATTTTTTTATGCTACTATATATACAACCGAAAAAGAGTACCCGGAGGTGCGGCTCGCGCCGATTTGACCGCCTCGGTCTGCGCAGACGGCTGACTTTTGCCGGGATGCTCACCGCTTGCAACCGAATCTTCTGCGGAGGGGGATTCGGCGTGAACGCCGCATTTATGAACAGTTATGAAAAAGAGAGAATAAATGCTTTGTTTTTGAAAGGATCGAACAATCATGAAGGCTAAGATCACAGCGCGTAAAGGGAACGTGATCTCCAAGATCGACGACCGTATCTACGGTTCGTTCATCGAGCATCTGGGACGTGCCGTTTACGGTGGCATCTACGAGCCGACGCATCCCACCGCCGACGACAAGGGATTCCGGAAAGACGTTATGGAGTTGGTCAAGCAATTGAAGGTCCCCGTGGTCCGTTATCCGGGCGGCAACTTCGTATCGGGCTATAACTGGGAGGACGGTATCGGTGACAAGTCCCGCCGTCCCCGCAAAATGGAGCTTGCCTGGAGCAGCGTCGAGACCAACGAGGTGGGCATCGACGAGTTCCAGGAATGGACAAAACGCGCCGGTGCGTCGGTGATGATGGCGGTGAATCTGGGCACCCGCGGTCCGGATGAAGCCCGCAATCTGGTGGAATACTGCAACAGCGAGACCGATACCTACTACGCCAATCTGCGCCGCGAAAACGGCTTCGAAAAGCCGTTTGGCATCAAGCTCTGGTGTCTCGGCAACGAGATGGACGGCCCTTGGCAGATCTGCAGTAAGACCCCCGAGGAATACGGCAGAACCGCTTACGAGACCGCAAAGGTGATGAAGATGGTGGATCCTTCCATCGAACTGGTGGTCTGCGGCAGCTCCGGTATGGGTATGCCTCTGTGGGGCGAGTGGGAACGCACCGTTCTGCGTCACACCTACGATCACGTAGAGTATCTGTCTCTGCACAGCTACTACAATAACTTCGCCAACGATACGCCGCTGTTCCTGGCTCAGTCGCTGAACATGGATAAGTTTATCAAGAAAACGATTGCATTCTGCGACGAGATCAAGGCGGAAAAGCGGTCGAACAAGACCATCTACCTGTCCTTCGACGAGTGGAATGTCTGGTTCCACAGCGGCGAAAAGGATCAGAAGGTGAAGCGCTGGTCGGTGGCACCTCCGCTTCTGGAGGACGAGTACACCTTCGAGGACGCGCTTCTGGTGGGCTGTCTGCTGATCACCCTGCTGAAAAACGCAGACCGCGTGAAGATCGCTTGCCTTGCACAGCTGGTGAACGTCATCGCTCCCATCATGACCGAGACGGGCGGCGCCGCTTGGGCGCAGACCATCTTCTATCCCTTCCTGCACGCTTCGACCCACGGCAGAGGAACTGCGCTCACCACCGCGTGTGAATGCGGTACCTACAGCGCGGGCGATCTGCAGGCGGTGCCTTATGTGGAGACCATCGCTACGCTCAGCGAGGACGAAAACAGCCTGACCGTCTTCGCGGTCAACCGTTCGCTCTGCGAGGCTTGCACGCTGGATCTGCGTCTGGAAGGCTTCGAGGACTATCACGCCGTCAGTCACACCGCGCTGGAGTGCGACGACCTGAAGGCGATCAACACGGCAGAGAATCCCTATGCCGTTTCGCCCATCGAAAAGCCGCTGGGCGACGAGATCGTGCTGGCACCCAAATCCTGGAACGTGATCGTGTTCGAAAAGAATTGATATCGTATGCCAACGCCCGAAAGCGCAGCTTTCGGGCGTTTTTTTGTGCAAAAAAATCCATTGCAGAAGAGACAGTTATTTCAAGGCATAAGTTTGCCCATATTCACGCAAATTAGAAAAGCGGTAGATCGGAATATGCGGGTTCTGCCGAATGAATACAGACAATAGTTGCAAGTGAATGCGGAAAGGCAAATATAATGAAAAAAAGGTCAAATCAAAGACTTCGGCGGGCGGCGCTCCTGCTCTCGGGTCTGCTGCTCTTCCTGCCCGCAGGGCAGATGCAGGTGTCGGCGCAGAATTCACCTGTGCGTCCCTCTGAGGAGCAGATACGGATGGTCCTGCCGGGCGGAGATCCCTTCGGGGTAGAACTGCAGACCAAGGGCGTTTTAGTGGTGGGAACCGCCCCCGTGGACTGCCCCGGTGAGGATATCTCGCCCGCCGAACGGGCAGGTGTAAAAGCGGGAGACATTCTCGTTTCGATCAACGGAAAAGAGGTCAACAGCGCGGCGGGCGTAGTACAGCAGGTCGCCGACAGCGGCGGGGGCGCGCTGACCCTGACGCTCACCCGGAAGGGCGTTGCCAAAGAGGTGTCGCTGACGCCCGTGCGATCGGAGAGTGAGCGTGCCTGGAAGGCGGGGGTATGGGTGCGCGATCACACGGCGGGGATCGGCACGGTCACCTATTATATTCCCGAAACAGGCGGCTTTTCGGGATTGGGACACGGCATCTGCGACAGCGATACAGGCGTTCTGATGCCTCTTTCGCGCGGAAGCGTGATGGAGGTCAAGATCAGCGGTATCCGTAAGGGAGCGAAGGGCGTGCCCGGTGAACTGCGGGGCTACTTCAGCAGTGCCAAAGTTGGCTCTCTCGTGGGCAACACCCGTAGCGGCGTATTCGGCGTTTTGACCGAGATGCCCGAATACAGTCAAAAGGATCTTCTGCCGGTGGCATCTCCTGCCGAGATCCGTGAGGGGAACGTAACCATCCGTTGCACGCTGGATGAGAGCGGCATCCACGAATATAGCGCCAAGATCGTGAAGCTCTGCGGGAACGAAAAGAATGGCAAAAACTTCGTGCTGGAGGTCACCGATCCCGCACTTTTGGAAAAGACCGGCGGCATCGTGCAGGGAATGTCCGGCTCCCCCGTGATCCAGAACGGCAAGCTGGTGGGGGCGGTCACCCACGTCCTCCTGGACGATCCGGCGAGAGGGTACGGGATTCTCATCGAGAACGTGTTTTCCAAAATGCCGGAGATTATTGGGTAATTTATAATAAACTCTCCAAGTTCGCTTGGAGAGTTTGCTTTTGCTCCACTCAATCGGGAATAATCCCACCCATCGTGGGGAACTTCGCAAAAACGCGGTGATTGACACCTGCTACTTTCTGTGCTATCATAGACATAGCGACAGGGCCCGTCGTAGATTGTCAGTTTACAGACTGACAATGGAACATCATGTTCAGAAAGGAGATTTATATGGAACTGATGATTGCAGAACGAATCAAACAATACCGCAAAGAGCGGAACATGACCCAGGATGCGCTGGCACAAGCACTCTCGGTCTCCCCTCAGTCGGTATCGAAATGGGAATGCGGCGACGGGTATCCGGACATCACTCTGCTACCCGCCATTGCCAATTACTTTGAGGTCACGGTAGACGAACTCATTGGTAACGACGAGATCAGCGCAAAGGAAGATGTGCAGAAGAATTATTTCAATGTGGTGAATAAGCTCTCACACGATGAACAACTGGAGCTTGCGCTGAAATATCACAAAAAATATCCCCGTAACTGGCATATCGCCACCTCGCTGATGCGCGAAATCACCCGCCACCATCGGGATAAGCTGGAGGAATATAAGCCTCTGCTGAACGAAATCGCTGAGCGTATTCTCAAAGAGTGTACCGACAGCGTTTCTCGCCGCAATGCCGTAAAATCCATGTGCATGGTCTGCGACGAGGATGAGGTAGGGAATTGGATGAAGCGAGACACCAGATTCTATCATGAAGAGCGGCTGGACATTTGGGAGGAACGCTATAAACTGATGGGAGATGACGAGCAGTATTGGATCTATCGATATGCCGGCAATTTCCTTCGTGTGGCGCACACGCTCGATCGGCTCAATAAGCATCCGGATTACAGAGGAAAACCAGAACTGTGTATAGAGTGGCATGGAATGAACTTGCGTATGTTAGACTGCGTAGTGAATCGTGCAGATGGGGATGAGATTCCTGATGGCTGGATCGGAGAATATGCCTTTGTGTATATCGGTTGGCAGCAGGATACTTTGGACTTGGCGAGCGCGAAAAAGGGTACGCTTATTTGGAAAAAGTGCTTGCGCTAAACGAACGATGGTCACAAATCCCCGTTAAAACACCGCTCGATTTGGGAAATTCGCTGATTTTTGGAAAAACGATGGTTATGAAAAGTGATGCCAGAGTTGTTATGCCTAACGAAAAGATTGGCTTTAATTTTAATGGGACCCGCTACTGGCTCCACCCGCTTGCGCAGACGATGACCCTCCCTACCGGTTGGGAATGGTTCGATTCGGTGCGCGGCGAGGAGCGTTGGAACGCGATCCTTGCAAAAGCTAAGGCTTTGACGGATAGCGAATGATGGGAAAGAGACCGCCTTGGCGGTCTCAGATTACTGACAAAGTAGCATTTATAACATACTATCGGTAAAATGCACAAAGCAAAAGCTTACTGAGCCTCCCTCCGAGAGGGAGGTGGCACGCGAAGCGTGACGGAAGGAGCCTGCGTGACTAAATCATAGCACATT
>JAFTPF010000145.1 GCA_017463445.1 Clostridia bacterium | reverse complement strand
GAACAGCCTCGCCTGCCTTCAGAGCGGCGATCTTAGCCTTTGCGTCCTCGCCGATGATGTCCTCAGCGAAGGTAACCTTATCACCCAGGAGCTCGTTCAGACGAACGGCAACAGGCTTCAGGGTGAACTTCTTCTTGTCGTCCAGAGCCTTCTTGAGAAGATCTGCGGTAGCGGCAGCCTGCTCCTCTGCGGGAAGTGCCTCCACCTTCTTCTTTTCCTTCTTGGTCAGACCAAAGCCCTCGGTAAAGATCGAGTGAGGCTTGCCCATGTGAGAGCAAAGGATAACCTTTGCGCCCTTGTCCAGCAGGTACTGAATGGTGGGCAGTGCGCCTACGATTCTCTTATCGGAGGTGATCACGCCATCCTTCAGCGGTACGTTGAAGTCGCAACGAACCAATACCCGTTTGCCGGCAACGTCAATGTCTTCAATGGTTTTCTTGTTGTAAGTCATTTGTATATCCACCTTTCAAATATTTTTAAAGTTTACCACATATTACTATACCACAAATTCCGTTTAATATCAAGTCCAAATTGTGAAAAAAATATCTTTTTTGTATTTTTTTCTTTTCTGCCTTTTTATTTTAAAGATTTCTTAACAAAAAAATGTAAATCTATGATATAATAGTCTTAATGAAAAAATGCGAAAAGGAGACAGATATGAGACCTATTGGAATCAATCATCGAGCCATTGGCGGTATCAGCGACCGCGACTTTATCAAAACCGCATCCGAGCTGGGCTTTGAGAACATGTTCACTCTTGTGGCGGATACGGAAGCCGAGCAGTCGGAATGGGCAAACCTGATTGCCAAATACGGCTTGACCTACGAGACTATTCACGCGCCCTGGAAGGGGATCAACAACATGTGGCTGGAAGGCGAAAAGGGAGACGCCGCCCGTGCGATGCTGACCAATGCCATTGACCGTTGCGCCCTGGTTGGCGCTCCCATCGTCATCGTCCATCTTTCTTCGGGTCTAACCCCTCCCCCCGTCACCGATCTGGGTCGGGCGCGCTATACGCAGGTGGTGGAATACGCGCAGAAGAAGGGCGTCATCGTTGCCTTTGAGAATCAGCGCTTCCTTTCCAATATTGCCTGGGCATTCGAGACCTTCTCCCCCGCCGATTCGGTTGCCTTCTGCTGGGATTGCGGACACGAATCCTGCTTTGCCCGCGGCAGAGAGTATATGCCTCTGTTCGGTGACCGTCTGATCTGTACCCATATTCACGATAACTCCGGTGAGTTTGACGCCGACAACCATCTGATCCCCTTTGACGGCATGATCAACTACCATCGCTTTGCCGAGCATCTTCGTAAGGCAAATTACAAGGGCTCCCTGATGTTAGAGGTCTGCGAACCCAACAGCAAGAATTACGTCGGAATGGATCCCATCGTGTACTTAGAGCGTGCCGCCGCCGCGGCAAAGAAGCTCCGCACTCTGGTGGACGGACAGTAAACAGAAAACATCCGATCTGTGAATCACAGATCGGATGTTTTATTTTTACAAAATGTTCGGTGTAACGACACCCGCCCAAGAATTCAAATTGGGAAGAGCATTCCTGTTTTTTTGATCCGCTCCCGTTCCATCATACGGCAACAGCGTCTCCTCCAATTCGGGAATGGATTCCACCTCTCCGTTCACGTAACCAAGGATCCGATCACGGGTGGAGCGCAGACGGAACAACAGCGCGCCAAAGCGGATCTCGGGTACGTCAAAGCCGTGAGGCTTATTTTCCTTGAACCAAAGCTTACGGAAGGAAACAGCAAACCGTTCAATACCGTCCATCGCCTTCATGTAGTCCTCTACCAATGCCCGAAGTGCACCCTTGTCTCCCGCTTGGTAAGCTTGTCTGGTACGAACGCCCAGATCATGCTTGTACGCAAGCGCGCGGCAGAGTGCCGCCTGGCTTTCAAAGAGGTAGCCATACTGACTTCTCTTCCCTGCCTCCTCCAAGGCAGTCGCCATTTCCTTATACTCTGCCTTATGGGAGAGTTGAACACAAGGATCCACCATTCCCATCAAAGGATCGTTATACAGCAGATAGGTGTGCGCCGCAGGCGTGTAATCCTCTCTGGCTACCGGTCCCATATCCACGGGAATATCCAACAGCATCATATCGTCAAAACGCTCACCAAGAAGCTCTTCAAACTCCTTTTTGATCTGATCCATATCATTCACCCCATCGTAAAAACGGCGAACCGCATACAACGACGGCAAAAGCGCGTAGAAGGAGCAAAGCTTTCCGTAATTTCCCCATACCGTCATCATAATATTTTCAACCCCCCGCTCCTTGCAGGATTCCATGGCAGGCTTCATGCTCTTCATCGTCCATGCGTTGTTGGGGCAGAAGCCGATCCATGCCCAAGCGCCCCCCGCAAACCATTTCTCTCCGCCGAACTTGGCGTGGGAATCCAGCATCGCGTCATATCTCGCTTTATCATCGGTATAGTAGTCCCAAAACACCTGATCTACGCCCTCGGGACATGCCGCCAGCACCTCGTCGGTGATGATATCGGGATCATAGCTATAATACGCTCCGTTGTTCACCAGACGGTAGAACATATCCGACCACATCATGGGCTTGAAGCCGTATTTGTTCGCAAGAGCAATCACTCTCTCCAAATGACGGTGAAGGATATCAAACCGATTCTCATATCCATGCTTGTCCTGATATTTACCCCGTCCCAGCATGTGCGCCTCGTCCATGCCAATATGGATCCGATCGGTGGTAAAGCACTCACGGAGACTGCGGAACATATGTTCGATCAGCTCATAGGTTCGCTCCTCGTCTACCAGAAGAATGGAGGCCGTATCGTTGACCGGACGGTAGGTCTTCCACAGGAACATCTGATTCAGATGCGCCAGCGTTTGCATACAGGGAAT
>JAFTPF010000144.1 GCA_017463445.1 Clostridia bacterium | reverse complement strand
GAGCGAGGTAGGTGTTGGCAAACAGCTTAACCGCCTCCGCCTCGGTGGGTGCGGTGAAGAGCGTAGGAATCTTCTCAGCCAGTGCACCCTCGGCAAGCATAGCGGCAAAGGTGCGTGCCGCCTCGTCCAGGCGCAGATCTCCCTCGGGTCTGCCGACGATGATACGAGATGGGTAGAGATTGTCGTACAGTGCGCGCCCCTCACGTAGAAACTCGGGGGAGAAGAGGATGTTCTCGCAGTGATATTTTTCCCGTACGCTAAGGGTATATCCTACGGGAACGGTGGATTTGATGACGATGATCGCTTCGGGATTGACACGCATCACTGCTTCAATGACGTTCTCTACCGATGAAGTATCAAAATAATCCTTTTGGGAATCATAGTTGGTAGGGGTTGCCACCACCACGAAATCAGCCTGGCGGTATGCGGACTCACCGTCCAGCGTAGCGGTCAGATCCAGCGTGTGAGTAGAAAGCCACTCCTCGATCTCGGGATCGGCAATGGGCGAGATGCGGTTATTAAGCTTCTCCACCTTTTCGGGGATAATATCCACTGCCAACACGCGGTGACGTCCCGCAAGCAGGGTTGCGATGGAAAGTCCCACGTAGCCGGTTCCCGCTACTGCAACGGTCATTTTTTTCATATCACTCTATCCTCTCGTAAATCTGCGCCATCGGCGCAAATGCTTACATCTATTCATTGTATTATACCACGCTTTGAAGGAAAAAGCAATCCTTTTTTCTCCATACACCGAAATTTAATTGAATGCGACCGGCTTTTCTTATTTGTTCATGTTTTTTCTATTGACAAAGGTCGACATCCTGTGGTATAATTTACAACAATACAACCGATTATATTCAGAAGGAGGAACTATGAACAGCAAGAGCAAGCTGCAGACGATACTGCTCTTTTTGGCAGATCTGCTCTCAATTACCGTCGCCGTTCCGCTGGCACTGTATCTGCTGCTTTGGCGATATCACTCCATTGAAGCCCAAAGCTCGGACATTCTGTTTCTGGGCTTCGTCGCCGCTTCCTCCTTCCTGGTCAGCTTCTTCGTGACCAATACCAAGCGGGACATCAGCAACTATTCGGTGCGCCGTTTCATTCTCAATCGCCTGGCGGCAACGCTGATCCTTTTCGCCTCCTTTACCATTCTGATCGTCTCTGCCAAGAGCGTATGGAGCGCTTATCGTCTGTATCTGGGTATGACTGCCCTGCTGTACGGTCTGCTCTCGCTTCTTCTGCGGGCGCTGGTCCACCGCTGGCTCATCAAAAACTACCGCAAGACCCGCTCTGCCCTGCTGACCGGCATCGTCACCACCGCCGACCGTGCAGAAGAGATCACCAAAGCCCTTAACTATCATTGGAGCCGACGGCTGGTTGGCATTGCTTTGCTGGATGGCAAAGGTGAGCTCCCGGATGAGATCAACGGCGTTCCCGTGAAAGCGGATGCCGACAATTTCATGGACTGGCTCCGTCTCGAATCGCTGGACGAGATCTTCGTGGACATCCCCTACGAGAACGGCAATGAGCTGATCCCTCTGCTGGAACAGATGCAGAGCATGGGCGTCGTGGTACATCTGAACGTGAATTTTTACGATCAGATCCGCGAGGATCGCAAGCTTCATCTGCGCCCGATGCTGATGACCGTCCGCGGTAAGCCTATGCTGACCTTCGCCGCTGCCCAGCACAATCAGTTTGCGCTGATCATCAAGCGGGTGTTCGACTTCCTCATTGGGCTGGTGGGCAGTATCCTTTCTCTGCCTATCATTCTTATCGTCGCCATTCCTTTGCTGATCGAATCCCCAGGTCCGCTGATCTTTAGCCAGAAGCGAGTGGGCAAAAACGGGCGCGTATTCAAGATCTACAAGCTCCGCTCCATGTACCGTGACGCAGAAGCCCGCAAGGCTGAGCTGATGGAAAAGAATCAGATGAGCGGTCATATGTTCAAGATGAAGGACGACCCCCGCATCACCAAGGTGGGCAAGTTCATCCGCCGCACCTCCATCGACGAGCTGCCGCAATTCTGGAACATCCTGCGAGGCGATATGTCCTTCGTAGGCACCCGCCCGCCCACGGTGGAGGAATATGAACAGTATGACAGCCATCACAAGCGCCGTCTGTCGCTGAAGCCGGGTCTTACCGGACTCTGGCAGGTCAGCGGACGCTCCGACATCACCGACTTCGAGGACGTGGTGAAGCTGGACTGCTCCTACATCGACAACTGGTCGCTGTGGTTGGACTTCAAAATCATCCTGAAGACCATCCCCGTAGTGTTCGGCAACCGCGGCGCGGAGTAAACGGTCTGCAACGTTAAATAAAACACCTCCCGAATCGTTGATTCGTGAGGTGTTTTACGTTACTCCGCATCTTCTTCCATCGCTTCAATGAGAAAACTTACGGGGCGAAATCCGTCGTTGCAGGAGATCATGGCGGATCGTGGGTTCTTCATCCAGCCGTCGTAGAAATCTCCGCCGCCGTGGGAGAGGGTCATCACGAAGGCGGACATGGTGTCCCATGCGCTTTGGCACATTCCCTCGGGCTTCTTCCACCCGTTTGCGATGAACACTTGTCCTTCGGTCATATCGCAGGCGTGCTCGATGGGGTTCTCGTAGAGCGCCATCAGATCGGTGTAGCACGCCATCCGCATGACGGTTATTTTCACTTTTTTCATACAGCGGTCACCTGCTTTCGGTCTTCTGCGACTATTATACAGGAAAACGCACCGATTTGTCAATAGAAAAAGCGAAGTTATCCCCGACTTCCGATACAACGGCGGTATGCCGCCTCGATCTCCGTTGATACCGAGCGGAGCTTTTCGATCCCCCAAAAGTCGATACCGACCGTGACAAGCCCACGGATCAGCAGATTGGCAGTCTCGGGAGCGTTTCCGTCATCCGATGTTTCATGAACGTGTGCGGCAATGCCACGAATATGGGAAAGGATCTGCCATCGGATCGCCCTCGCTTCGGGATCTGCGTTTTGCAGATCCCGAAGATCGTAGTCGTTATTTCGCCCACAGGGAGCGGCGCAGTCGAAGCAGAGGGGGATCAGCTTCCGCTTTTCGTTCGTCACGCGCGAGAGAAGATCGGCAAGAAAGTTGCCGTCGCTGACGGTGCCGTCGGCGGTGGCGGCAAGTCCTTCGAGGATCGCCGATATTGTGCCGGCGGTCATCAGATCTTCGTTTCCCTCGGTTGCACGGGCAAGCCCGATGAGCGCGCCGGTCAGTTTGTCCCGCAAAGCGGCGATGTCGTTGGGTTCCATAAATAGCCTCTTCAGTCTAAGATTCTGCCGTCGGCGGAGATGGTGACCACCCGCCAGGGGATAAACTTTCCGCTTGCCTGCAGGGCGCGCTTGACGGCGTTCTCCAGTCCGCCGCAACAGGGTACCTGCATACGGGTGACGGTAACGCTCTTTACATCGTTGTCACGGATAATCCGCGTCAGCTTCTCAGTATAATCGACCTCGTCCAGTTTAGGACAGCCGATCAGGGTCACCTTTCCGCGGATGAACTCGTTATGGAAGTTTCCGTAGGCGTAGGCTGTGCAGTCTGCGGCAACCAGAAGATGTGCGCCGTCCAAATAGGGAGCGTTAATCGGCACCAGCTTGATCTGGACGGGCCAGTTGGAAAGCTGACCGAGCACGGGCGACGCAGGAGCGATCGGTTGATTCACCCGATTGATGGAGCGGGTAGCGTAACCGGGGCATCCGCAAGGCAGAGGCGCCGCTTTCATTTGCTTTGCCGCATTGGATTCCTTGGCTGCTTTGGCAGCGAGAACCGCCGCTTCGTCGTAGGCGGGTGCTTCCCTTTCCTCAAAGGTGATAGCATCCACGGGACAGGTGGGCAGGCAATCGCCCAGACCGTCGCAATAATCCTCACGGGTCAGCTTGGCTTTGCCGTTGACCATTTCTATGGCACCCTCGTGGCAGGCATCCGCGCAGGCGGCACAACCGATGCACTTCTCTTCGTCTATTTTGATAATTTTACGTTTCATCTTTAATTCCTCCGGGTGGTACTTGACTTTACGTGGCTATTATAGTATAATAACAGCGGCAAGTCTGTTGAAATTTCAACAAACGGAGCATTTATGAAAAAATATTTTGACATCTTACGAAACTGTCCCCTTTTTGACGGCATCGACGGGGATGATCTGTCCGCGATGCTGGGCTGCCTAGGTGCGACGGTGAGACGGTATGAGAAAAAGGAAGTCATCTTCGCCGAAGGGGATTCGGCGCAGTACATCGGTATCGTGCTGTCGGGCACAGTACAGGTGGTGCGGGTAGACTATTTCGGCAACCGCACCATCGTGACGAGCATCGCACCTACCGAGCTGTTCGGCGAGACCTTCGCCTGCGCCGAGGTGAAGTCGATTCCCGTGGACGTAGTGGCAAGCGAGGATTGCGAGGTACTGCTCATCGATTGCCGACGGATCGTCACCTCCTGCAGTAACGCCTGCGCGTTTCATCTGCAGATGGTCTACAATCTGATGCGTGTGGTGGCGCGAAAGAATCTGCTATTTCATCAGAAAATCGAGATCACCTCTGCCCGCACGACGCGGGAGAAGCTGATCACGTATCTGCTGTTGGAAGCCAAGAAGCGAGGCTCTGCTCAGTTCGAGATTCCTTACGACAGACAGGAGCTTGCCGATTATCTGGAAGTGGAGCGAAGCGGACTCTCCGCCGAGATCGGCAAACTGCGGCGAGAGGGATTTCTGAAAGCAGAGAGAAATCGGTTTACGATACTTGGGCTGAATGAAAATCAAAAACCAATAATCACGAGGTAACTTATGGGACATTTCCAACTCTTTTTACTTCCCGTTATTTTTGGCATCGCCGCTTATTTCTACTTCTTCCTTCGGCGGATGCTGCAAACCTTCGGCGCACCAACCGAAAAACGTGCTCTGAAGGTCGGTATCGGAATTGCCGCGCTGGTGCTGGGCTGGTTCTCCTCCGATATTCGGAGTATGTCGATGATCGTACTCCTCCACATCTTTCTACTTGCCGCGCTGATGCACCCGATCAATTTCGCTATGCGGAAGCTCTTTTCGAAGCGAAGCGAAAAGGTATGCTCGGTCTGGAAGAAGATTTACGGCAGCGGCGCAATCCCGATCCTGCTGACGGCGGTGATCCTCGTCGGCGGCTACTTTAATCTGCACAACGTAGTGCAGACAAACTACACCATCCGCACCGAGAAAAACATCCGCGACGAGGGTTACCGCATCGCCTTGCTTGCTGACATTCACTACGGCGTTTCGCTGGATTATGACGAACTCTTGGCAAAATGCGAAGAGATCAACGCTGCCGATCCCGATATTGTCATCCTCTGCGGTGACGTGATCGACGGCTCTACCACAGGCGACCAGATGAGAGAGGTCTACCGCGCGCTGGGCACGCTGGAGAGCGAGTTTGGCACCTACTACGTTCACGGCAACCACGACAGACCCTTCTCCTACGATGACTACACCTACTCAACAGACGATCTTTTGAATACCATCAAGGAAAACGGCATCACGATCATTGACGACCGGGTAGTACAGATCACCGAGGACTTCGTGCTGGTGGGACGGGAGGACAGAAGCTCCGACCGATTCGGAAACGGAGGCAGAGCAAGTCTTGATGAACTGTTCGCGTCGGTGGATACGAGCGATTTCGTGCTGACGCTGGACCATCAGCCCAATCAGTACGCCGAAAACGGCAAGATCGGCACCGATCTTCTGCTGTCGGGACACACCCACGGCGGTCAGCTCTTCCCCATCAACTGGATCCAGGAGCTGATCCCCTTCAACGACGGCGTGCACGGTCGCTATGAGATCGACGCCGATACCACCGCCATCGTCACCTCGGGCTTTGCGGGCTGGAACTACCCTGTGAAGACCGCGGCTCCCGCAGAGTACGTCATCATTGACGTGATAGGAGAATAATCAAACAAACGAACGCCGGGTATGGTTCACATACTCGGCGTTCGTTTATTTATGCGATGATCACGCACCCAGCGTAATCTCCTTGGTCAGCCACAGGTTGAAGTGGAGCTGCTCCTTGTTGCCCTCATATGCCTCGGGGATGAGGGGGGCATAGTCACGGATGACCTCACGGTATTCAAACTCAGCCGTTCCGCCGTTTACGGTGACGGTGCAGTTGGAGTGGATAGTGAACAGGAAGCCTTCGCTGATTTCGTAGGTGCCCTCGGACGTGCCGTCGGACACGGTAATGGAATCGGCGGTGACGTTCTTGAATTCCAGATAAACGGTAGACTTGGCGTCTGTCTTGGTAACGGTCAGCACGCCGTTTTCAACGGTGGAGGTGATGGCGTGCGTCACGCCTTCTGCTTTGTCATCACCTACGTAACTTACATAATAAGACTCGTTATATTTCATCTTGACGGGAGCATAGTCCTTCAGCGCAGAGTAAGCGTTGAGGTCATAAATGCGGTACTCGGTCTCGCCCTTCTCGTCCACTACATAGACCAGCGCATCGTCATAGGGGAGTTTCGGGATGTTCTGCTTACCCTGCAGATTGACGCTTGCGTTGGGCTTGGCAAGGCTCACGCAAAGGAAGATGATAAGACCTGCGGCGAGGATGTGGCAAGCACCTTCGGCAGTAGAAGTTGCGGCATCCTTTCTGCGGATCACGCGAATGAGACTGCGCATGGAAAGGTACTTACACAGAGGTGCAATGCAGATAGCGATGTCGAAGATGGACAGCGCAAATACCAGACCGTAGACGTAAGCCATGGTCATACCCAGTGCAGAAGTTGCCAAGAAGATCACGGGGACTACGATGGGGAAATAGAGTGCGGTCGCCAGCAGCTCAAAGTGGAATTTTGCAAAATCGGTCTTCTTGAGGATGGTGATCAGCACTTCGTTGAGGGTCAGCAGGAGTCCGCTGAACATGAAGAGATAGCTGGCATCTGGAAGAACAAAGGAAACAACTATCCCCAGGAAGACGTGAATATAGGCAAACGCACGGGTAAGGTCACGTCTCTCAATTTTAAACCACTTGCAGGCAAAGTGCGCCACAAGAGCGGTCACGGCGAGGGTTACCAGTCCGATACCCACTACGATGGGGATATTGGAGTAGGTGATGGTGCCGACCATGTTGAGGTCGATGGTGCCAAAGAGGACGGCGATATACTGGAAGAGATAGTAGCAGGCATATGCCAAGCCTGCGGAGAGGACAAGTCCCGCTACGATAGAGCCGAGCGCGATGGCGGTCTTCTTCAGGTTCTTCTGCTTGTTCAAGGCAGAAAGCACGATATTAGCAATCAGCAGGAGGATGCCCAGCACCGCCAATACGATCACGGTCACGTGGTTGTAGACAACGGTGGTGATATTCAGGTAGGAGAAGAAAATCGCAGATTCCTCTGCGTCGTAGAGGCGGTCGAGGTCGTAGTTTGCCAGCTTGTCGATGATGGCGTCCACAATCTGCGCCTGCTGAGAGAGGTAGGACTTACCCACGTTCTCAAAGCTGTCGTTCTGAGTGTGGTAATTCTCACCGCCGGTGATGTTCGCCATGTTCACGCCCTGATAGACTTCCTTGAAGTTGGTGAAGTCGGTATAGTTGGGCATCATGTCGTAGACCATAGTAGCGATGGAGCAGGTGAAAACGCTCTTATTGATCTCGGCAAAGAGCTTGACGGTGTTGTAATTGTTCTTGCCGGTCTCAAACATAATGAGCGTACCGGACGTACCGCGGGACTCCAGATTGGTGCCGAATTTGATCCGATCGACGATATTATTGAAACCGGTAAACTCGTTCATGAAGGCGGTGGAGCCGTACAGACCGTACTCCTCGCCGTTGACGAAGCAGAAGACCAGATCGTTTTTGAGCGGATAGCCGTCCTCGATCTTGTCCATATAGTAGCGCACTGCCTCCAGCATGACTGCGCAGGCAACGCCGTCGTCGGATGCGCCGGGACCCATGGGAACCGAGTCGATATGACCCATGAACATGATCGCCTCGCCGGTGGCTTCGGTATTTGCGGGAATGTGGACGATGATGTTGTCAAGATACCAGTTCTGATACTCGGTATCCTCGGCAACGTAGCTTTGCTTGACATAAGCAGGCTTGTCGGTGGTGTCTTCATTCACCAGACCGTAGCTATCCAGCGTAGATGCAATATAATCCAGCATCGCCTGATTGGCTTCGGTGTCGGCGATGGAACGGGGACCGTTCTCGGTAAACTTGTCTAAATGGGAAATGATCTTGTCCTGATCGAAATTAGTCTGCTTGCGGGTCTCGGCTGTGTCGATCACCGATACCGTGAACAGCAGGCAGAGGACCAGCGCAAGAGCGACGGTTACGATTTTTTGCAGCTTATTCATAATTCCTCCGAAAGTTTTGGTAGGGTTAATTCGCTGGGACTATTATATATGATTCTTGTTGTTTTGTCAACAAGTTTGACCGATTTTTTGATAAATCAATAAAAAGTCCCGCAAACGCGGGACTTATGGATCACAATACTATGTTAAATCGTAAGGATCAACTTTTCCGAAGAAATTTTCGTTCGGAAAATGGACGTTTCTCCACCCCGGATCGACCTTCTGATTGTTCTTGGAAAACGACCATGCTTTGGTATAAGTCGTCCCGCGGCTCATGTGAAAACGCTCTGTAAAGTGATAGTTGGCATAGTAAAGAACGAACATGATCAGCTCATCCTTATCCTCAGCGTATTCATCCAGCAGGTATAGCTTGAACTTATACTTGTTGTCCACCACTGTCAGATAGGTTTCCAGCAAAGCGATCTGTTCAGTCTCTACAGCACCGGGAAATGATAGATCATAGACCGACACATAATCATAGGAGCCTATTGAGCGTGTATAGCATCGAAAGAATCTGTCATTTCCAACACTAAGTCCGTAGAAATAATCCCAAAAGCCGGTGCGGGAACGAATAAAACTGCCTGTGCACTCATTTCCCCTTTTGAGCTCTAATCCTCGTGACAGATTTACCGATCCGAAGAGATATTTGAAAGGAATGTAATGCTTCCAATGTAGGCGCTGATGGTCGCCGTGCAGAATGGATTCTCCGTTTCTGACCAGGCCGATGTCCTGATATTTATGCAGACGTCCGTTTATTCCTTGGCAATAGTAATCTCTGTCAACGTACACATCGTACTCCTGCTTTATACTGGATGCGGTTTGCTGTACTTCGATAATCATGGCACGCCTCCTATAGTGATGAAGTTAGATGTAGTATAACATATTGATGCCAATTTGTCAAATCTTATGAGATAGAGAAATCAAGCAAGTATTATTGATTTCGAGAAAAAGATGTGATATAATGAAGTCAATAAAATCCATATTGTTTGGAGGAAAACCATGAACCAAACCATCAACGTAAACGGAATAGACTACGTCCTCACCTTTGAGGACAACTTCGAGGGTGAACAGCTCGACGAGACGAAGTGGGCGCTCGCCCCGGAGTGGCAGAGACAGGACATCGGCGGCTACTGGAGAGACTCTATGACCGAGGTGAGGGACGGCAATCTGATCCTCACCGCCAAGATCGACGAGGACGGCACGCCGATCTCCGGTGCCATCCGCTCCAAGGGCATTTTTGAGCAGGCGTTCGGCTATTTTGAATGTCGGATGAAGTTCCACAAGACCACGGGCTTCTGGGGCGCGTTTTGGATGATGTGCGGCGAGGTCTGCAAGATCGACGGCTCGGCTGAATCGGGCGTGGAGATCGACATCATCGAATCGGGCTACCGTAACAAAGGCGCGGTCAATCACGCACTCCATTGAGACGGCTACGGCGCAGAGCACAAGCAGCTTGCCTACATCATCCCCGACGAGGGGCAGTACGACGGCGAGTTCCACACCTACGCACTCCAATGGACGAAGGAGGCATACATCTTCTTCATTGACGGCAAAGAGACTTGGCGCACCTCCGAGTGCGGCATCTGCGACAAGCCGGGCTATCTGAAGATCTCCACCGAGTTCGGCACATGGGCTTCACCTATCGTAAAGGAGGAGCTACCCGACTGCGTGGAAGTGGACTGGGTACGGGTTTATCAAGAAGTAGAATAACAAACGAAACCTGCAAGAATTTGCTTCTTGCAGGTTCAATTTTATTGAATTTCTTCAAAGAAAGATGCGGGACGCTTGCATAGGGGACAGGTGAAGTCTTCTGGCAGAGATTCACCCTCGTAGACATAGCCGCAGATCTTGCAGGCGTACTTCTTCCCTGCTACCTGCTCCTCGGCGGGGGCTTCGGGCTCGTCCGTCTTGACACTGCACAGCGCTGCGGCAAGGTCAACGACCTGCTGACGGCTGTCGTCGCTCAGCGCGGAACGGACGGTCACGGTAGGATCCACGAAGGTGAGGTTCTTGCACTTTTCCAGCATTCCCTTCATCACCTTGGCTGCCATCGGTGCCCAGCTACCATTCTCAATGAAGCCGACGGTACGGCTTTGGAAGCTACGTTCTACCAGCTTATTGATGAACTCTCGCATATAGGGGAAGATCTCGGCGTTGTAGGTGGTGGTGGCGAGAACGATTTTGTCGTAGCGGAAGGCATCCTCCACTGCTTCGTGGATGTCGGAGCGGGCAAGATCGCAAATCGACACCTTGGGACAGCCCTGCTTCTCCAGCTCGTCAGCCAGTAGCTCGACCGCCTGCTTGGTGTTGCCGTAGACCGAAGTGTAGGCGATCAGCACGCCTTCGCTCTCGGGTCTATAGGAAGACCAGGTGTCGTACAGCCCCAGATAGTAGCCGAGATTTTCGGTCAGCACGGGACCGTGGAGGGGGCAGATGATCTCGATGTCGAGAGTAGCCACCTTTTTCAGCAGGTTCTGCACCTGTGCGCCGTACTTGCCCACGATTCCGAAATAGTAGCGGCGTGCCTCGCAAGCCCAGTCCTCGTCGGCGTCCAGCGCACCGAATTTGCCAAATCCGTCCGCCGAGAACAGAACCTTATCGGTGCTGTCGTAGGTGACGATGACCTCGGGCCAATGCACCATGGGCGCGGTGACGAAGGTGAGCTGATGTCTGCCCAGCGAGAGGATGTCCCCCTCTCCCACCACGACGCGGCGGTCGGCATAATCGGTGCCGAAGAAGTTCTTCATCATGGCAAAGGCTTTTGCGGAAGAAACCACCGTTACCGAAGGGTAGGTCTGCAAAAAACGGTCGATGTTTGCGGAATGGTCGGGCTCCATGTGCTGAACGATCAGATAGTCGGGGATCCGCTCGCCCAATGCGGTGCGGATGTTTCCCAGCCACTCATCATAGAAGCGGACGTCCACCGTGTCCATCACGGCGATCTTCTCGTCTACGATGGCGTAGGAATTGTACGCCATGCCGTTTGGCACGTCGTACTGCCCCTCGAACAGGTCGATGCTACGGTCGTTGACGCCGATATATTTGATATCGTTTGTGATCTTCATTGTTATTCTCCCTGACGGCAGTTTTATTCAACCTGCGGTGTGTCCCATCAGGATGTCGGAGATGATCTCCATCACCTTATCGTGACAGCCGCCGCAACCGGAGGAGCAATGGGTGGTGTCCTTGACCTTCTCGAAGATCGCCAGCGCATCGCCCAGATTTTCGTTCTCGTGGAGTGCGTTCTCAATGTCAAAATAAGTAACGCGATTACAGAAGCAGACGGTGTAGTTCTCGCTTGTGGTCTTGGGCGCCTCGGTATGCTCGACCTCGGGTGCCACCTCTGCGCTTGCCATCCACAGGCCGTGGAGATTGCAGTAGGCGTAGACCGCGATGGGCTTCTCATTCAGCAAGAGGAAGCTGGCGGTGGGGATTTTGCCGACCGTCAGATTCTTGCGGTACACGCCCTTGTCGGTGAGCAGGCAGACCCACTCGATGTGATGCTCGTCGGTCATGGGATGGATCACTTCGCCCACCTGCACCCAGACACGCTTTTCATTCACGCGCACCATGGGGATGTGCTTTTCGGCGGATGCTTCGGTGGTACCGGGGTAAATGCGCTCCATCTTCTGTCCGCAGCACATGATCGGCACACCTGTATCGTTGATCTTTTCGACGATGTTGCCGCAATGAGGGCATTTGAAAAATTTCAGTTCGTTCATAATTAGTTCCTCCGTAAAATGGAATTATAAATACTTCTCTGCCATATCGGCGGCGACGGCACCGTCGGCGGCAGCGGTCACCACCTGACGCAGATGCTTTGTCCGTACGTCGCCTGCGGCATATACACCGGGCATATTCGTTTCGGTGGTCTCACCGGCAACGATATAACCGGCTTCGTCCAGCTTGACCTGTCCCTGCAGAAAGGCGGTTGCCGGCTGTCTACCGATGCTGATGAAGATGCCGTCGCAGGCAACCTCGGTAGTCTCGCCGGTCTGCGTGTTTTCTAAGATCGCACCGGTGACGGTCTTATCCGAGAGGATCTGTGTCACACGGCTGTTCCAGCAAAACTCTACGTTTTCCGCTTGCATCAGCGGCTCGTGATAGATCTTGGTAGCGCGGAGCGTGTCCCGTCTGTGGACGAGGATCACCTTTTTCACCACGCGGGAGAGATAGAGCGCATCTGCCGCCGCGCTGTTGCCGCCGCCAACCAGCATCACCGTTTTGTCCTTGTAGAAGCGACCGTCGCAATGGGCGCAGTAGTGGACGCCGCGACCGATGAGGGCTTCCTCCTCGGGAAGTCCCAGCCGTCTGGGGTCGGCGCCGGTAGCGATGACCACGGTCTTTGCGTAAAACTCGCCGCTCCAGGTCTCGATCCGCTTGGGCTCAGCGGTTAGATCCACTGCAGTGACCTCGGTATACTCGGTTTTTGATCCGAAGTGCTCGGCTCTCTCCTGCATCTGCATTCCGAGGGTAAAGCCATCGATGGATGCAATGCCGGGATAGTTTTCGATCTCCCCCGTCAGGGTCATTTGTCCGCCTGCAGCCATCCGCTCCAGCACAAGGACAGAAAGTCCCGCACGGGCGGCGTAGAGGGCGGCGGTGTAGCCCGCAGGTCCTCCGCCGAGGACGATCATATCGTAGATCTGACTCATTTTAGCCCTCGAGCATTGCAAGAATCTGTGCCTTGGGACGTGCGCCTGCGGACTGGCTGACCACCTCGCCGCTCTTCATCACCACCAGCGTAGGGATGCTGACCACACCGAACTCTTTTGCCAGCTCGGGTTCGTTGTCTACGTTGATCTTGCCCACGGTGTACTGGGGGCACTCCTCGGCGATCTGTGCCACGATGGGCGCTACCATACGGCAGGGGCCGCACCAGTCGGCATAAAAGTCCAGCAGGACGGGCTTATCACTGTTTTTGATCTCTTCAAAATTTTCTTTGGTTACTACGATTGCGGACATTTTTGTATTTCCTTTCTGTTAGTTGATAGTATTATACCCAATCCGTCATCGCTTTTGCAGATTCGGGATCGTTTTTTTCATTATAGCATATCCGTGTTGATATTTCTACCCTTTTTGCAAAATTTTTTGGCTATTGATTTTTCCCGTTTTTTCTGTTATACTGTACTCACGGAGTATTCTCGAAAGGAAACATCACAATGAAACTCATCTCATGGAATGTCAACGGCTTCCGTGCCGTGTTGGAAAAGGGCTTTTCCGATTTCTTCGCTTCTGCCGATGCGGACATCTTCTGCCTACAGGAGACGAAAATGCAGCCGGGTCAGGCAGTGTTTGACACCCCCGGCTATCACCAATACTGGTACAGCGCCGAAAAGAAGGGCTATTCGGGTACGGCAGTCTTTACAAGGCACGAGCCGATCTCGGTGCAATATGGCATCGGCATTCCCGAGCACGACACCGAGGGGCGCGCCATCACGCTGGAGTACGAGGACTTTTATCTCCTCTGCGTTTACACGCCCAACGCTCAGCGAGAGCTGGCAAGACTCGACTACCGTATGACTTGGGAAGATGCGCTTCGGGCTTACATTCTGGAACTGGATGCAAAGAAGCCCGTGATCTACTGCGGCGACCTGAACGTGGCGCACCAAGAGATCGACCTGAAAAATCCCAAGACCAACCATCACAGCGCGGGCTTTTCCGACGAGGAACGGGGTAAGTTCAGCGAACTGCTTGCGAGCGGCTTTACCGACACCTTCCGTGCCCTCTATCCCGAAAAGGTTCAGTATTCGTGGTGGAGCTACATGATGAAAGCGCGGGAGAAAAACGTGGGCTGGCGCATCGACTATTTCGTGGTGTCCAATCGGCTGTTCCCGAAGGTGAAAGACAGCTTTATTCTTGGCGAGATCATGGGAAGCGACCATTGTCCCGTGGGGATCTTGGTGGAGTGATGGACATCAAAGACAGCAGAATCGATGCAGGAAAAGCGTTTGACTGGGGGCGGGTTTCTGAAGAATACGCTCGATACAGAGACATCTACCCCGAGGTGTTTTATCAAAAGATCGTGGACAGGGGCTTGTGCATTCGAGGGCAGTCCGTTCTGGATCTGGGCACGGGAACGGGCGTGCTTCCCCGGAATCTGTACCGCCATGGTGCACGCTGGGTCGGAATCGATATTTCGCGGGAACAGATCGAGCAAGCCCGTCGGCTGTCCGCTGAGCATGGCATGGAGATCGATTTTTACAGCACCGCTACGGAGGAGATCGACTTTCCACACGATACCTTCGATGTGGTCACGGCGTGTCAATGCTTTTGGTATTTTGATCACACCAAAGTCGCTCCCATACTCGCTGACATTCTCAAAAAGGATGGCAGACTGTTGATCCTCTACATGGCGTGGCTCCCCTTCGAGGATCCGATCGCCGGCGCAAGTGAGGAGCTGGTGTTGAAATACAGTCCCCATTGGTCTGGGGCAAGGGAAACGATGAAGCCGATCCCCATTCCCGACGCGATCCTCTCCTACTTTGAACCGGTCGATCACGAGGAATACACCCTGCCCGTTTCCTTCACCAAGGAAACGTGGCACGGCAGACTGAAGGCGTGCAGAGGTGTGGGCGCGTCCTTGAACGCCGTGGAACTGGCAAACTGGGAGCGGGAACATCTGGAACTACTGGACAAAATTGCGCCCGAGCGGTTCGAGGTGCTGCATTATGCGGCACTGGCGGAGCTACGGGTGAGGAAGTGAGTATGCGATTTGGATACACAAAAGGGAGAAGCATGGCTAAAGTAATTCTTATCTGTGGTAAAATCTGCAGTGGCAAAAGTACATATGCGAAAGAACTGTGTCGTCAGAATCACACCGCACTGCTTTCGGTTGATGAAATAACTCTTGCCTTGTTTGGTCAATATTGCGGTGATATGCACGATACGTACGTAGAGAGAACGCAAAATTACTTGTTCGACAAATCCTTAGAACTCATCGAAGCCGGAATCAACGTAGTTCTTGATTGGGGCTTCTGGATGAAGGAAGAACGGAACTTCGCAAGAGCATTTTACAATTCTCGTAATATTCCGTGTGAATTCCATTATATTGACATTAGCGAGGAGACTTGGAAAGCACGCCTTCAGAAACGGAACAGCGCAGTTTTGGCGAATGAAGCCAGCGCTTATTTCATTGATGACAACCTTGCGGCTAAATTCGGTGCGCTTTTTGAATTGCCCTGCAAGGACGAAATTGATGTATGGGTCAAACAATAACGGCAGACCGAAAACGGTTCTGTAAACGAAAAACCACCGATAGAGACATAAACTCCCTATCGGTGTTTCATTTATAATGCAGTTAAACCTCACACCACGTCCGCGTTCAGCGCTTTCGTGGTATAGCTCTTCCCTTCTTTATCAGTAACAACAGCAAAGACCTTGTACACGCCTGCCGTGGGCGCTTTCCATACAAGCGTATCAGCATAACCGCCTGCATACACGACTTCGCCGTTGGCGTACAGCGTGACCGTGTTGATCGCTTCAGTCGCCAGACGGGTGCCGAGGGTAAACGTCTTATCCTCGCCTGCGGGATGAACGCCGATGGTACCGTGGGACAGCCAGCAGGTGATGGGACGGGCGGGCACGCCTTCCTTGGTCATACGGATGGTATTGATGCCGCCGAACTTGTTGAAGGTCAGGCGGTCAATGTTGGCACGGCGGAACTTGGCGTCGCCCTGATGCTGGTGGTAGATGATGAAATATTCATCCGTGCCCGGAATGTTCAGAATTGAGTTGTGACCGGGGCCGATGTAGCCAAGCTCCATATCG
This sequence comes from Clostridia bacterium, assembly GCA_017463445.1. Classification (GTDB taxonomy): domain Bacteria; phylum Bacillota; class Clostridia; order Oscillospirales; family CAG-272; genus CAKSQF01. The sequence continues at coordinate 23,013 of JAFTPF010000144.1, read as the reverse complement.
GTAGAGAGGATCGGCACACGGGACAGCTCCTTGGTAAAGGGTCCCTCAGGGCGATCGCTGACCGCATAGTTGACACGGTAGCTGTGATCCACGCGCAACGTGGGGCTGTCGCACCAGATGTACTCGCTCCAGAGATAGTAGTAAAGTCCGTTTCGCTTGAAGACGTAGGAGCCTTCGCAATGGTAGTCCTTCTCCAGCGAATAGTCGAAGACTACCTGCTTTTCGCCCTTGAAGGAGATCATATCGGCGTTCAGCTCTTGCATGAACATCTTGCCATAGAAGGTTGCGCCCCAATAGAGATAGGTTCTGCCGTCATCGTCAATGAAGACGCAGGGATCGATGGTGGACATATCCTCCTCAAAGGCGATGAGGGGCTTGCCGAGAGGATCAACGAAGGGTCCCGTAGGGGAGTCGGACACCGCTACGCCGATGGAGCTTGCCGCGCTGAAATAGAAGTAATACTTGCCGTTTCGCTCGATGATGTCGGGCGCCCAGGCATCCTTATTTGCCCAGCCGAGGTCGGAAAATTTCAGGATCATGCCTTCGCTCTTCCAATCGGTCAGATCTTCCGACGACCATGTGCCGAATCCTACTTCGGGAATCCCGCCGAAGGTGGGGTAAACGTAATATTTGTCGCCAAACTGCACCATCGTGGGATCGGCTGCGGGAGCGGCAATGATGGGATTGCCGGTGGATTTTGTTGTTTCGTTCATAGGAAAGCTCCGTTTCTGTAAGTAGGTTAGGTACAGTATAGCACGATAAGCTGATAAATGCAAGCAATTGGGAGATAAATAGTGTTTTTTACAAATAATACTTGCATATCAGGTCGTTTCTGTGGTATAATGCGGTATCGAAACAATTGGGAGCGTAAAAAATGGTTGAAGTTGTAGCCGCCCTGATCCGGGACGAAAATCACGAAAAATTTCTCATCTGCCAGCGTCCTGCGCACAAGTCCTGCGGACTTCTTTGGGAGTTCGTGGGCGGAAAGGTGGAGCCGGGCGAGACGAAGGAGGCGGCACTCATCCGCGAGTGTCGGGAGGAGCTTGCCGTCACCCTGTCGGTGGGCGAGGTATTTACCGAGGTGGTACACGAATACCCCGACATCACGGTTCACCTGACTCTCTTCCACGCCGCCATCGCCGAGGGCGTGCTGCAGATACTGGAGCACAACGACATCCGCTGGATCGCTCCCGGTGAGATTCCGCAGTACCCCTTCTGCCCTGCGGATGAGGAGATTTTGGAGAAGATCGCGCGGGAGTTTACGGGAGGAGGCGGACGGTGAGCATCAGCAAAAAGATCAAGAAAAAAGTGAAAGCAAAGAAAGCACCGCTTTCCATAGTGGATTCGATCATCTATTTCAGCGTGTTCCTGCTGATCTTACTCATCGTCTTTGCTCCGATTATACTGTTTAGCACCGTCTTTTCCGAGCAGGTCGCCACGGCTGACGAATCGGTGATCGCATTTTACAACAACGGTTGGGAATTGCTTTGGATCTTTCCGTTTTCGTTCGTCCTGATCCTCGTCCTGCTCATTCCGTTTGGACTTGCGCTGAGCAACTTGCAACCGATTTTCGGAAATCCTCGCTACAAACCGTCCGTGTACGAGTCTATCATTCCTACCTACCCCCTTTTTTCCAAGGAATTCAAAGCGAATTTAAGCGAAGACAACAAAAAATCCGCTAAAAAATACATTCTGATATCCCTGATCGCACTCATCGTGACGGCACCGTTGATGCTGCTCAGTCTCTATCCGAGAGAGGTGCTTGATGAAAACGACCGTTTTACCTCTTACAATTCCTTCAATCAGGTCACCCACTCTGCCGATATTGACGAGGCAGAGCATCTAGTGATTGATATTTATAAAGATAGTGCAGGAAAAAGTCTGCGCTCCTATTACGATATTTGCATAACAGTAAGCTTCGGGGATAGAGAGTATTACTTCGAATTTGGCAATTTCGAGCAAATGAGTACGGAAGAAAGGCTGGAGTATCTTCTGCATCTGAAGTCCTGTTTTTCGGCAGACGAGTACGAGATCACCGACACCAAGTATATGGACGAGTTATTGGCGGACGACGACTACACCGACGAGGAGACCGCACTGATCTATGAACTGTTTGATTATCGCGGGTAAATGTCCGCAGTGAAAGCAATAACGATTCTATCTCAGGAGGAATACATATGAAAAAATGGCTCTCTATCATTTGCCTGATCGGCATATTGGCAGGCGTACTCTCCGCCTGCGGAAAGGACGAACCCACTGTTACTGCGCCCGATTCCAATAAGACCTTGCTGACCGCCGCACAGGATCTTGCCAACGAGCTGGATCGAGTACCCACCATTGCAGAGTTGGCAGGCGGTCTGAAAACGCAGGTCAGTATCGGTGCGAGCAGTGCATCTGCAAACTGCGGATCGACAGAATTTTCTCTGCTGCGCGCAGAGCCCGATAACGGCGACACCTACTATCCCCCGGAGCCGCCCAAAGAGCAGGTGCAGGATGAGAGCGTCTTTATGCCCATGGGTGAGTCCTACAGCGAGATCGACAACACCATTGAGTCGCTGAAGCTGATCAAAAATCAGGCACTGGAGGCCTGCAAGACCTTCTCGACCTGGATCAGCTACTACATCGAGCAATATTCCCCCAATTATACCTATCTTCCGGGTCAAGGAGTCTATCGCGATTACCGTATGGAATACGACGCCAACCGCGATCTGGTGGTGATCGAGCAACGCTATGTTACCGGAGATAACCAAAATCGCTATATTCGCATCGATGTTTCCCACACCCTCGACGGAAAACTGCGAATGAACGGCATATCTACCGACTTTACCGATGCGGGCATCGTGGATTTCACTCAGCTGAGCTATCTGGAAGACAGCTATTATATCTCGGTAGGCAACGAGACGCCCTATAACTCCCACCCGCTGACCGTGTACAATCTGCAGGCCAACGACTGGGCGCTAGCGCAGATCCGCAACGACGGTCTGTTTGATGAGAACGGCAACCCGATTAGCGAAATCACTCCCGTGTTGGAGGAGACCTATCACTATGCGTCGCCCCATCTGAAGTTCATGGCATATTCCGACTCCGGCGAGTTCAAATTCACCGACGATAGCTACGGCGGTCAATGGTGGATCGGTGCCGATCCCGGATTCACGCTGAGCCTGAATCTGTTCGAGGGCTGGACCTCGGTCACCAACACCGACGGTCAGCAAAGCACGCTGGTAACCGGAAAGGGTGAGTTCGTGTTCCCGAGCACAGGATCGGATCCCATGGATCCCACAGGCGTATGCTCCTACAGCGTCAACTATTACGACAGTCGAACGGCGCCTACGCTCTATATCCGCGCCAAATCTTCCGGTTTGATCAACGATCCAACCTACTGGACGCCCGAGGAGACCCGCAAAGCGATCGCATCGGTCTGCGAAAGTCTGGGCATCTCTTTCAAGGACGGATACGAGGAAGAGTTGTACGACGGTATATTCGGCTACGAGCAGCACAAAAACGCTTTCCATTACTTTGACGGAATCTACGGCAAGGATCTGAACGATGCGACCTTTGCCGACCTGATCGAGCGGCTGCTCACCGAGGAGGCGTCACACGCAACTCTGATGGAGATGTGGAATCAGTCTGCTATGGCGTTTGAGGAGCAGACCGCCGAGTACGAATACTTCGAATTCCTCGACTATACCCTGACCGGCACGGCATCCGTGGACGAGACGACCCACGAGATCTCGCTTGCCGGGATCGAGGCTACGCTGGCTCCGTCAGTCCTGCTGAAGGAGAACACCGACTACTCCCTGGTATTCGTGTGGGCGTCTGCGGACGAGCACAGGGAGGTCGGTAGCGTTGATCTGCATTACACAGGCGAGAGTCTGACATTTGAAAGTGAACTTTCTGTAACGGCCGATCGGTTTCCCGATGAATACGGCGAATATGTATTGGTAGCGTATCTGGCGGATGACGGCGGCAATCGGATCTCCACGACGCAAGCAGTCTCTGCTGCAGCTGAGTTTACCGCAGAGCTGAGCGGCGAAAGCTACAAGGCTACCCTGACGGTCACGAAGAACAGCATCTCCGTCAACAATACCGTCTTACCGAATAAGAACAGCGAGCACGACTCCGCGACGACCGCAAGACGGGACGTTTTAAGCTGAACATCTGCGATTGCCTTCTTCCCTCGCAATATTTCATCATCGCAGACAAGGCGGGATGGAATGCGCTCTTTGACTATCCAAATGACGCTATTTCAAAGATTTCGTCCAAAGAAAGTTTGGCAAAAAACGCCAAAAGCTGTTGCGGATGCTCCGGCATCTGCAACAGCTTTTTCATATTTGGTTTCTTTGTATCCTGATTACTCTGAATTTGACAAGATGTCGTATTTACAAGATCTTTCGAAGAAACAAAAATCCGCACACGGGAACGGTGAACTTGGTCACAGCTTCCCGGGCAAGGCAGACCTGTCCTTCCTCCGCCGTCTCACCCATACAGTTGACGGTCTCGTAAGCGTAGCGGATCTCTTGGAGCGTATTCTCGATGTAAACCTCACAAGAGCCGCTGCCGTTAGCGATCGTCAGCTTCCCGTAGGCTTCCTCCAACTTAAAAAGAGGATTGGTGAAAACGGTAGTGATGGCTTCCCCATCCGCTTTAGCGCACACTTGCGAATACGCCCCTTCCACGCCCCGCAGGATCAACTCGCCGTCCAGCAGAACCGAACGGTTATCGTCGATGAACTTCAGATAATATTTCAGCATCTTCTCATGTTCCGCGGGAAGCTTATCGAAAAGCACCGAGATCTGCGGCACACAGTAGAGGACGTTCACCATCTGATCAGCGGCAGTCTCCACGGGTGCGTCGTAGTTCCAGAGGATCATGTCCGAATGCACCGCCGTGCCGTTGTCTGTGAGCAGGCGCAGGTCAAGCGAACTGACCCGATTAATGGTCGCTCCGCCCACGCAGTCGCCTACCCGCAGGATGTTGCCGTATTTCTGCATGATGGGACCGATATAGGACTGTCTGAACTCCAACATGATCTCGGGATTGATGGCGCGCAGGGTGGAGGTGATCTCCGAGAGCAGCTTTTCCACCGCCGCCTCCAGCGAGACACAGTCCATGTCCTCGTAGTTGGCGGGAGACTCCTCTCGCAGGGAGAAGCAATCGATAAAGTCCAGCTTCAGACCGTCCAGTTCCCATTCCCGCACAGCCTTTTCGTAAAGCTCCACCAGGTATGCGCGGGTCTTGGCGAAACGGGGATCCAGCACACCGGTCTTACCGCCGTCGCGGGTCCAGAGGTACATTCCCTCAAACTGCTCCCAAGCCTTGGTATGTACACCCACGAAGGGCACTGAGTACCACAGCATGAACTTCATGCCCAGCGTGTGAATCTTGTCCACCAACGCCCTCATATCAGGGATCTTGGTAGGCGTAACCTCCCAGTCACCGCAGAAGCTGTAGCCGCCGGTGGCATTCTCGGCGGTCTGCCAGCCGTCGTCCAGAATCACGGTGTCCAGCCCGTATTCCTTAGCCATCTCACATTGCCGCACCACTGCGTCGGTGGTTATCTCCTTCTGGAAATTATACCAAGTGGAGAACATCGCCCGCTTGGCATCGGCGGGCACGTGGGCGGGAGGATAGCCTGTCTCGCTCCACCATCTGCGGGTCTCCTTGATGCTGTCGTAGAAGGGACACTTTCTGGAATCGATCCGCAGAGTGGTCTCATAGTGCTGCATCACATCCATGCGGTTGATAAACAGCTCCAGCACGCAGTAGCAGTCTCCCTTGCGCTCGCTGATGCCTGCGCTGAGCATGAGTGGCGTGGCGGCATCGGCAACGGCTACGGTACAGCTGTTTGTGCCGTCTCTGCCCACCAGTGAAAGGACGGGCGCGCCCGCCGCCGTGCGGGAGTAGGTGCGCATGGGACGCCAGTCGGCATACAGTCCGCGGTCGAAACGATTGCCTGGCGTCCAGGTGGACAGCATATCTACAAAGGGCTCCAGCCAACGGATGCGGATCTTGTCTGGGACTACCGGTTCTGCAAAATCCACCATAATGCGGTAATGCTGCAGATCGCCGTCGATCTCTTCGGGAGCGATCTTTACCGTGGCACCCTGATCGAAGGTCTCGATTTCAAATTCTCTGATTCTGCCCATGATTTTCTTCATAATGAACTCCTTTGTTCTGTAGTGGGTGGTTTGATAACATCATTATAACATAACTCCCGCCAGATCACAAGATTCTTGTTTAGTATTCATACGTTTTTTTAATATCGCAAATTGCAATAGCAATTTACGGACAAATAATAAACTACAAACGAGTGTAGCTAAATCGGTGCGTAGTCAAGCGCAGAACCTTATTTCAACATAACTCGGGCACTTTTCCTATATCTTTTTTCTACCAATCTCGCTTCTATCGCAACACTACAGAATTTTGTCTATTTACTTCAAAAATCTATTGACTAATACCAAAAAATTTGATACAATATAGATAATTACTTAATTTGAAAGGATTTGGACTTATGAAAAAATCTTTATCCCTCCTCTTGGCAGGCATCCTTTTATATTCTGCTGTCGGACTGAGCTCTTGTTCCGATAATTCATCCAGCGCCAATACGACTGCCGATCATTCAGCTGCTACCACAACGGGCGACCCTGCTGCAAACGATCCCGCCGGTCTCCATCCGCTTGCAGAGTATAAAATCGTTCGTGCAGACAGCGCGTCACGCGATTCCTTGGACAGAACCTCCAGCTTGCAGCTTCGCGACTATATTCGAGATATCGTGGGTATCGAGTTGGAACGCACTACCGATTCACAAGATTATACTGTAGAGGATAGTGTATACATTAACGCCAAAGAGATTCTGATCGGCTCTACCCGCCGCCCTCAATCTGCTGCCGCATTAGAGGGTCTGGGGGATAATGAGTATGTCATCAAAAAAGACGGTCCCAAGCTGGTCATCTGCGGAACGACCGAGCGCGCCACCAATCAGGCTGTGGGATACTTTGCCGCCAATTATCTGAACGCCGATTTCTCCATCGACGCACTTCCCGATGATTTCTATTACAAGGGAACAGTTGATTTCAACATCAGTGCGCAAAACGGTATGACCTATACCGAAATGGGAGACGTTATCTTCGATGGCTATGTTGATAAGTTTATCCTGCACAGCGGACAGATCAACGGCACCGAATTCTGGGATACTGCTGAAATTCTGGAAGCCGTTCTGGATGCATACGAGCAGACTGAGAATAAAACGTATCTGAGCTATGCCGAAAAAATCGCATCGTTGCATTTTAACGGCGCAAACGTCAATGTCAACTGGTGCGCAAACAACGCATTTAACGATGATATTGCATGGGTCTGCATCGGCTTTACCCGTTTGTATAACTTCACAGGCAACGAAAAGTATCTGACCATTGCCAAGAACAATTTCGACATCATGTGGGCGCGCGCATACTCTCCCGATGTTCTGGACGGCGGTCTGTGGTGGAAGGATGACCAGAAAAATACCAAAAACTCCTGCATCCAGTGCCCTGCTTCCATCGCCGCTTGTCTGATCGGCAAGGCTACCGGTGACGACAGCTATTACGAGAAAGCCAAGGAAGTCATGGAATGGGAGTTTGAGGTTCTGTTTGAAGAAGATACCGGTAAGGTTTACGACTGTAAGATGACCGACGGCAATTACAATTACTGGGCATCTACCTACAATCAGGGCACCTTCGTCGGTGCTTGCACGCTGCTGCACGAAAAGTACGGCGATCAGAAGTACATGGACTACGCCGCAAAGGCAGTCGAATACGGTATGACCAAGCTGGACAACAAGAACGGCGTCCTGAACGGTGAGGCATCGGGTGCCGACCTGATCGGCTTCAAGGGCATTCTGACCCGTTGGTTCTACCGCTATGCAGAATACGCCAACGACCGTGAGGTTCTGACCTGGCTGCAGCTCAACGCTGACACCGCTTTTGCCAACCGCAACAAAGAAGACATCGTTTGGACCGCATGGGCTGACAAGACCAAGGATCAGTATTACGATCCTTGGGGCTGCTCAGCCGCGATTGCGCTGATGTTCAACTGCGAACCTTGGTGGTAACCAAGGGCGCTGCCCTTGGAACCCGGTCACTTTCTTGAAAGAAAGTGACACAAAGAACTTTATAAAAATGCGGGGCAAATTCTTGCCCCGCACAATATAAAACCGCTCCGAGATTTTCGCTCGGAGCGGTTTTGTTATGATTACTTTTGGATCGTCTCCAAACCGATTTGATCGGCGAAGAGAACCAGCGAGCCCTTGGGAGAGGTCACGCAGGTGTACTCCACCGCACCGATTAAGTGTTCGGGCAGCCCCTGTGCTTCATAGCGACGGAAGAGTCCGTCGAAGATAGGGAAATACTCGTCGGCGGCGCCAACTCCCTCGTAAGCGGTGAGGTCGTAGCGGGCGTTGGGCTTCCCTTCCGCATCTGCGCTGTCCATACGGACGATACCGATGGAGGGAGCGTAGTAGAAGGTTTTGTGATCGCCTTGATAGGAGGCACCACCGTCCAGCCCCTTGATATTCAGCGCAACCGAGAGGCAATTGTCAAAACTGCCTGCAGGCGTAGTGATCGTACCGACATTGGTGACGGAAAGATCAATGGTCAACTCTGTTCCCCAATGGGTTCGCTTGAGCGTAGTGACTACACCGGGTGTCCAATCGTCCAACCAAACGCAGCCGATATTATCGCTGAGCATCTCATACATGAAATTCATCAGTAGAGGATAGCGTTCGCCGCCGCAATACTCTTTCCACTCGAAGGAATAGCGTCGGTTGGGATCGTTGATGGTGATCTCCCCTCGATTTTCGCTCACTTCAAAGCGCTGGAAGAAGTTCCAAAGTCCAAATTCAGTAGCATCGGGAGTGAAGTTGGTATCGGTGTCTAAAATTCTACGCATGACCTTATTGGCAACACGGGTATGAACCTTCTCGTAATCGGTAGATGCCAGCCGTTCTGCCTGCTCGATGAGCGGACGTACGTCATTGAGGCGCCACTCATTGTCGGAGATCCGGGTATCATAGCCGTAACGCATACGGAGCATTGTATCATTCCAATTTGCATCGTCCCACGCGTGGCGGTGAACAGTATTGATAGAGCTCAGCACATAGCGGTTGTCCTCGCTCCCCGTAACCTCGTATTGGGCCAAATGGATGGAATAGTCGGTATTCTCTCCTTCCTTCTCATAGTACCAACGGTTACCGACAGCCAGAGGGAAACAGCCTTCGCCGCCACTGATACTGTATTCGCTGAGCAGGTAGGCTACATTGTCATTGGATGTTTTCCGCTCATAGCGAACCATGCCCACACCGTCCTTATAATAAGCGGTCGTCAAGTTGCCCTGCCAACGGTTCTCGTAATGGGTGATCCATTTTTGGCAGTTTTCAAATCTGCCGCAAGGAGTTTCTACAGTCACATCATCCGCCGAAAAGGTGAGAGTGGATACGCCGTCGCTGGAGAGCTTGACTTCTCCCACCTTCATAGCGGGATCTATAAAATAGTGATCGCAACGGGAAGCGTAATAATAGAGAGCCCCTTCCTCAATGCTTTGGGCATTCCCTCGAGTGTAACCGGGTTGCGACCAGAAACGAGTCGCACCGTCGATGATGCGATATTCTTCTCCGCAAGCAGAAAAAACAAGCTTGTCAAAGTCCTTCTCTCTTGCCCATGTCTCGCACTCGATGGCGGCTATGGCATTGCCGTAGTAGACATAAGAAGGCGGAGCGATCTCCAACACCTTGCGATAGCAATCCAGCGCTTCGTCGATCTGACCGTTATCCCGATAGGCTTGACCCAGCCAGAACCATTCCTCGGCAAGACCTTCGGGATAGCCGATCTGCTCCAGCAGAGGAATCTGCTTGTCACGGATAAATTCGATCTTGTCTTTGCCCGACAGCTTATCGCTCTCGCCGTGGATGATATTACACAGCACGTCTAAATTGCCGCCCTTCTCTGCCGCTTCCTTGATGCGTGCACGGAGAGCGTCGTTCTTCGCACCGGGGAGCCACCACCAGCCCAGTTGCAGGACATCTGCCATGGCGTGGTATTTTTCCTTAGACTCGGGCAGTTCTTCTACTGCCGCAAGCACTTCGCGATAGGCGGCTTCAAAGCCTACCGTATTGTTTTTGAGCCGCCAGAGCTTCAGCTCGGCAACCCGTTTCATTACCTTTTCTACTAAGGTATCGTCAATTCTTTCGTTCACAGCACCCAAATCCTTTCTGATGATCCTCCGACCCTCCGAAAGTCTCCATTTGACCGTGCCAATCGGCTCCCGCAGACGGTCTGCGATCTCTGCGATGGAATAGCCTTCGAAATAGTGGAGGTGGATCACCTGCCGAACCTTTTCGGGCAGTGCGCCGATACTGTCGTGGAGCGCTTCATGAGGATCGGTCACGCCGATGAGCTCTTCGGGAAAACGCTCGGCGGTCTCGTCCAGATTCAGGAGATCGTCCAGGCTGACCCACTCCCGATAGCGACTGACAATATTCTTGGCGCGATTCTTGGCGATCCTGCACACCCACGCGCCGAATTTGTCGGCTTCTCGCAGGCTGTCCAGCTTCATCCATGCAGAGACGAAGGCGTCCTGTGCGGCGTCCTCTGCCATATAATGGTTGCGGGTGATAGCGTTTGCCGAGGCGAGTACCGCCTTCTGCCAGCGGATGACCAGCGCTTCGTAAGCCGATTGATCGCCGGTCAGGGTGAGGGTCACCAGCATAGCGTCGTTTTGTTCCGAATAGATCATTTGCGTGTCCTTTCTGTTGTGGTTTTCAGAAGCTTCTGACTATTAGACACATGGGAAGTTGAAAAGGTTGGGGATTTGGAAATTTTTTTATTGAAATTGCGTGAATTGTTTGATTGATGAAGATCGTTAGGAAGCTAAGGAAGCTATTCCTACGGAATTGCAAGGAGAGAAGGAGAGGAAACCATCTCAGACGCCGAAGTTTTCCTCTCCTTCTCTCCGCAGTTCACTTCGTGAACTGCTCCTCTCATCCTCACCTTCCTTGGCTGAGCATTTGCGTAACTGTATATTCTGCCCGACGAGTACTCGTCGGGCTTATAAAAGTTCTTTGCGTCGCTTTCTTACAAGAAAGCGACCGGAATCCAAGGGCAGAGCCCTTGGCGGGGTTTGGGGCAGAGCCCCATCACAAATTCGCGAATTGGGAATTGTAGAGGTCAGCGTAGATGCCCTCGTTTGCCATAAGCTGGGCGTGGCTGCCGCGCTCGAGGATGCCTTCGTCGCCGATGACGATGATCTCGTCGGCATTCTTGATGGTGGAGAGGCGGTGAGCGACGACGAGGGTAGTGCGACCCTTGCAGAGGCGGTCGAGAGATTGCTGGATGGCAAGCTCGGTGGCGTTATCAAGGGCAGATGTGGCTTCGTCGAGGATGAGGATAGCGGGATCCTTCAGAAATGCGCGGGCGATGGAGATTCGCTGCTTCTGACCGCCCGACAGCTTCACGCCCCGCTCGCCCACAAAGGTGTCGTAGCCCTCAGGAAGGGTGAGGATGAAATCGTGGATGTTGGCGTCTTTGGCGGCTTTTTCAACTTCCTCGCGAGTGGCACCCTGCTTGCCGTAGGCGATGTTTTCGTAGATGGTTCCGGTGAAAAGGAATACGTCCTGCGCCACCATACCGATGTTTTGGCGCAGCGATTCCAGCGTCATCGTAGCGGTGTCGATGCCATCGATGGTGATCGATCCAGCAGAGATGGGATAGAATCGGGGGATGATGTTGCAGATGGTGGTCTTACCTGCACCTGAGGGACCTACCAGCGCCACACGCTCGCCTTTCGGGATAGTTAGGGACAGATCGGTAAGGATGTTCTTATGCTCGTCATAGGCGAAGGTGACGCCCTCCAGCGCGATCTCGCCCTCCAGTCTGCCCACGGAAACGGCATCAGGGGCTTCTTTCTCACCGACTTCGTCCATGATCTCGGTAAAGCGGACGAAGCCTGCCATGCCGTTCTGATATTGCTCCACGAAGGCGATCAGCTTGCGGATGGGGTTCATAAAGACGTTCACGAAGATGATAAACGCCGCGAAGTCGCCTACCGTGATCCAATCGTTGAACACAAAGATGCCGCCCGCGATCATCACCACCAGATTGAGAAAATCGGTCATAAATGCGGTGACGGGATGGAAGTGCGCCATGACCTTGTAGGAACGCTTATTGGCTTCCACGAAGCGTTGATTGCGGTTTTCAAAACGCTCCATTTCGTGAGTTTTATTGGTGTAGGACTTGGACACGCGGATGCCCGACAGACTGTTCTCCAGCGCGGCGTTGACCTCACCGATCTCCACCTTGTTATTCTTGAAGGCAGCGGACAGATCGATCCGCTTTCGCATCATGTAGATCAAGAAGATCGGCAAAGCGGCGTAAACGATCAGCGTTAGCGGCAGATTGATCCCCGCCATCAGGATAAACGAGCCTACCAGCAAAACCGCCGAGAGGAAAAGATCCTCCGGTCCGTGGTGTGCCAGCTCGGAGACATCGAACAGGTCGTTGACCACGCGGGACATGATGGTGCCGGTCTTGTGGTCGTCATAGTAGGAGAACGGCAGATCCTGCAGATGAGAAAAGACCTTCCGTCTCATATCCGCCTGCATATCAACGCCCATCACGTGACCGTAATAGGTGACGAAATAGTTGAAAAACAGCTTGACCAGATAAAGGATGACCGCCACGCCCGACCAGATCAGGAGCAGCTTCATATTCTTTTCGGGGATGTATTCATCCAGCATACTGCGGGTGATCATCGGGTAGAAGAGATCGATCACCGCCAGCGCCAGCGCACACGCCAGGTCAGCGATGAACACCTTCATATGCGGCCTGTAATACGCAGCAAATCGTTTGATCATAAAACAGATCCTTTCGAGATAGAGATTTAGCAAAAGAGCCTGCCGTACGGCAGGCTCTTGATCGGTTAAGTAAAATTACTTCTTGCGGTTCAGCAGGAAGATGTCGCCCAGAAGCTTGTCGGTCTTATCTTCTTCGGGCTCGTCCTTCTTGGTCACGATCTCACTGAGGGAGGGCTTTGCAGGCTCTTCAACGGGAGCGGCAAGGCTGTCCTTCTCGTCCTTGACGAAGCCGGTAGCGATCACGGTGATTCGCATCTCGTCTTCCAGGTTCTCGTCGATGATCGCACCCCAAATGATGGTGGCATCGGGAGATGCTTCGCTGGTGATCATGCTGGTTGCAGCATCCATCTCCTCCAGACCAAGGTCTGCGGAGCAGGTGATGTTAACCAGAATGCCGCGTGCGCCGGAAATGGAGGTTTCCAGCAGAGGGCTGGAGATCGCAGCGCGTGCAGCCTCAGCAGCATTTTCCTTGCCCTGAGCAGCACCGACACCCATGTGTGCCATGCCTGCGTTCTTCATGATGGTAGTAACGTCAGCGAAGTCCAGGTTGATCACGCCGAAAGAGGTAACCAGATCGGCGATGGACTGTACGCCGTGCTTGAGCACGTTGTCAGCCTCAGAGAATGCGTTCAGGAACGTGATACGAGTAGTGCTGATCTGCTTCAGACGCTCGTTGGGGATAACCAGCAGAGAGTCAACATTTTCGCTCAGACGCTCGATACCGCCCTCGGCCTGCTTCATTCTCTTGGCGCCCTCAAAGCTGAAGGGCTTGGTAACGACTGCAACGGTCAGGATGCCCAGTTCCTTTGCGATCTTGGCAACCACGGGTGCTGCACCGGTACCGGTACCGCCGCCCATGCCGGCAGTGATGAAGACCATATCTGCACCCTTGATGGCTGCAGTGATGTCCTCTGCGTTCTCCTCGGCGGCGGATGCGCCTACCTCGGGGTTGGAGCCTGCGCCCTGACCCTTGGTCAGCTTTTCGCCGATCGCGACCTTGGTGGTTGCCTTGGACTTGAGCAGAGCTGCTTTATCGGTGTTGACTGCCACGAACTCAACGTTCTTGACACCTGCGTCGATCATACGGTTGACTGCGTTGTTACCGCCGCCGCCTACGCCGATTACTTTAATTTTGATCTTGAATTCTTCCATAGTTTCTTCGAAAGCCATGTGTATTTATCCTCCTGCGTCTTGAATCATGATATAATTCTTACAAATATTTTTACATACTAATATGATACAAAATTTTTGCGCTATTTGCAATAGATTTCTTGAATGTTCACGAATTATTTACAATCGAGATTACTCTTCCAGTGGATCATTGACGGTAGCAATCCCCTTCAGCTCTCCGTCCGCGTCGTAGATGATATCAAAGGTTCCGACCGCTTCTTCCGAATAGGCGTGGATCATTCCCAGTGCCAGATCCAGCTTATAGGCAAAATCTTCGAACGAACCGAGGCTGATCTCCAAGCGGTTTTCATAGACCAGGATCATATCGAACCGGTCGGAAAAATCGATTTCGGAAAGCCCTTCGTAAATGCGGGAAGCCACCAGCATATTCAGCGCCTCGTCGGTGTGTCTTGACTTTGAATCCAGCGCAAACTGAAGCGGCTCACAAACGACCGCCCGCGAGACCTCGGGGATCTGAACGAACTGAACGTCGGGGGCGATCTCCAGCAATTTTTCGGAGGTTGCGAAGCGTTCCAATACCTTCAGCTCTCTGCTCAGAAGGAAATACTCTCCCTGCATCTCGAAATAAAACTCGGGAGTCTCTTCTTCGAGCGTGATCACTACAGTACCCGGGTATTCCTTCTCCACTTTGACCGATCGGACGTATGCAAGCTGCTCGGTCAGCTCCCGATCCAGATCATTTTCGGAGACAGAAAAGATCAGGTCGCCTTTGGAGATATTGCCGGCACTCAGGATCTGCGTATAACTGTAATGCTCGCTTCCGTTGACTACGATTGTCTTCAGCGAAAACAGATTTCTTCCGAACCAAAATGCCACTACCAAAAGAAACAGGAAGATAAATACCCAAACGACGATCTTCATCACAAACGATCGCTTTTCACTTGCAGATTGAAATCTGGTGAATTCAGCGGCTTCAGAATGCTCGTTATCCATATTATCCTCCTTTCGGCTTGTTCTGTATGGAGTATACCATACGTCCGCTTATTTTACAATATCTTTTAATGTTTTCAGAATCTTTTCTTCGGTATCGGCTACGGCAAAAGTGCCTGCCGCTGCTTCCATAGCCTGAAGCGCGTCTGCATCCCCGAAGAGTCGGTCTACCATTTCGCAAAGCTTTGCACCGGTAAGCTCCGCGTCGGGGAGCAGCAAAGCCGCACCTTTATCGGCAAGCAGTGCCGCGTTCTTGTACTGCTGATTGTTGGTCACGTTGGGCGACGGGATCAGAATGGAAGCCTTACGGATCGCGGTCAGCTCGGACAGCGTGGATGCTCCCGAACGGCAGATCACTACGTCTGCGGCGACCATCTGACGGGGCATATCGTAGATGTATTCCATCAATCGGATATTATCCAAACGATCCAAACCCATTTCTTCGAATTTCGCCTTCATATTAGTATATCCTCTGGAGCCTGCCGAATGGATCAACAGAACCTCCGGATGCGCTTTCATGTATGTCGCCATGAACTCCAGCATCGCCTCGTTCAGGTGAGCCGCACCGAGACTTCCGCCAAAGGAGAGGAGAATCTGTTTCCACTTCCCTTCGGGATCGACTCCGCGGCGTGCTTCCTCTCTGTCGATGCGGGTGAAATCCCGATGGATGGGCATACCGACGTGTACGATCTTTGCTTTAGAGCCTATCAGAAAACGCTCGGTATCCGCAAAATTCACGAAGATCACATCGGCGGAGTTTTTCAACATCTTTACCGCAAAGCCCGGCTCTGCATTGGATTCGTGAAGTGCGGTGGGAATGCCCAGCGAAGCCGCTGCACGGCAGACAGGCCAAGAAACGTATCCACCAGTGCCTACCACCAGATCGGGACGGTCTTCCTTGAACATTTTTCTGCACTGCCGATAGGAGGCGTAGGCCTTCCACAGCACCTTGAAATTGGAGGGAGAGAGACTGCGCCGCAGTCCCTGCACCTCGATCTCATAAAGCGGATAGCCCGCTTTAGGAACCAGCTTACTCTCCAGTCCGCGGCGGGTGCCAATAAACCGAAGGGTGCTGCCGGGACATCCCGATTCAATGATCTGCGCGATAGAAAGCGCAGGATTGACGTGTCCTGCTGTTCCGCCGCCTGTCATTACAACTTTCATAGTTTGCCTCTTATACATTCATTGTTATTTTTGGATCCGACTGAAACGGGAGATGGAAAGTATGATGCCCATCTCTGCCATCAGAAAGATCAGGGACGAACCGCCGTAGCTGAAAAACGGCAATGCGATACCCGTATTGGGGATGATAGACGTGACTACCATCATATTCAAGAGCGCCTGGATTATTACGTGGCTGGCGATTCCGATGACCGTCAGCGAGGAGAAAACATCGGGCGCGCGTCTTGCGATCTGCAGACAGCGGATGAAAAACACCATGTACAAAATGATCAGGGCTGCCGCACCTACCAATCCCAGCTCCTCGCAAAGCACGGCAAAGATAAAGTCGTTTTGCGGCTGAGAGATAAACAGGTGCTTTTGCAGACTGTTGCCAATCCCTCTGCCAAAGATCCCGCCGGATCCTACCGCGATCAGACCTTGTACCGTCTGCCAGGTATCATCCTGCACGTCGTAGGCTTCGGGATTCAGCCACATATCGATCCGCTTCCACTGGTAAGGCTCCAGATGATCTTTCAAAAACTCCGGCTGGAACATCAGAATATAGACCACCAGCACGATCACCGCCGCGCCGAAGATATACACCGATTTCTTACCGCCGCCTGCCCAGATCACCGATAGTCCAATGCAAAGCAGAATGATGGTACCGGACAGATGGTTCTCCAGCATGACCAGACCGCAGAAGCCCAAAACGAACAGCATCGGGATGCCTGTACCCCAAAGAGCGGATTTCATATAGGTACTCATCGTACCGTCCCGTTCCATAATGCGGCGGCGGTATTTGTGAGCAAACCAGGCGATCATCAAAACCAGAGCAAATTTAGCGATCTCGGAGGGCTGGAAGCTGATAAATCCCAAATTAATCCAGCGCTTTGCCGAGTCCTCGCTGGTACCGATGACAAGTACCATCACCAGCAGTGCACCTGCCCCCAGAAATATGACCGGCGTCAGTTTTTGGATCACTTTATAGTGGATCTTGGAGATCCCCCACATCCCGAGCACACCAATCAATGCAAATACTAACTGCTTGCGTATGTAAAATGAACTGTCGCCTTTATCGGAATATGCGTACGCATAGCTTGCGGAAAAAACCATTACCGATCCAAAGCAGAGCAGTAGCATTACGATAACGAACAGTGGGCGGTCAAAATCACCTTTGACCAGAAAACTGTCGAGTTTGGATGCGACGGACGATTTGGGCTTTTTCGAAGAATTGACCTGAAGATCCATGGTTCTTTCCTTTCGTGAAATGAATTTGCGAGAATAAACTGAGCGATCAAGCTCAGAAAATCAATACCAGACCGATAAATGCCAGCACGGAGCCTGCCAGCGTCACCAGACTAAATCGGAACACGATCTGATTTTCGCTCCAACCGCATTGCTCAAAGTGGTGATGGATGGGTGCCATTTTGAAGAAGCGTTTGCCATGGGTCAGCTTGAAGTAACCCACCTGAATGATGTCCGAGAAGCTTTCGCAAATGTAGACGAAGCCTACCAGGAACAAAAGCAAAGGCTGGTCGATCAGCACCGACAGCGCGACCACCATACCGCCCAGGAACAGCGAACCGGTGTCGCCCATGAAGATCTTGGCGGGGTGAAAATTGTAGACCAGAAAGCCCAGCGTGCCACCGATGACCAATGCGGAACAGATAGCGGTGGAAAGGCTGGACAGATAGAAGGCGACTACCGCGAAAAACGCCGCCGCAACGAAGGTGACCGAAGAGCAAAGTCCGTCGATACCGTCGGTGAGATTGACGCTGTTGACTACGCCGGTGATCAGGATCAGCATAAAGACATAGTAGAACCAGCCCAGATCCCACTGCCATCCCACGAAGGGGATCGTCAGAACGGTAGTGAGCGCACCGGTAAACTTCAGACCTGCCAGGAATGCGCCCGCAACGATCAGCTGGAGTAAATATTTCTGTCCTGCGGAAAGACCTTTATTCTGCTTCTTGAAGAACTTTGCGAAATCGTCCAAAAAGCCGATCACGCCATTCAGAAACGCAAAGCCCAGACAGATCAGTAGCTTTTGCCACTCCAGCTGGGCGTCGGTGATCAGTGCGAACACCAGCACGCCTGCCAAAACAATCAGCGAAGAAGTGATGAAGGAGATACCGCCCATGGTGGGAGTTCCCTCTTTGCTCTTGTGCCAGCGAGGACCGATGTCCAGAATCTTCTGGCCCATCTTGATGCTTTTCAGTTTGGGGATCAAATAGCGAAGTGCGATAACAGTCAGCACAAAGACCGCCACGGCGCAGATCGCAAAATAACCTAACATTTTGATTTTCATCTCAACATTTTCTCCGTCCGTTTATTTGAGCTGTGCAATGACCCGTTCCAGAGCCACCGCACGGCTTGCCTTGAAAAGTACAGTATCGCCCGGTTTCAGCACCGACTTCAACGAAGCCGCAAGCCCTGCGGGAGCGTTCGTATCGTCAAATCGCAGGATCGCGTCGGCAGGAACTCCTGCGCTCGCCGCGCCCTCTGCGATGTAAGATGCGTCTTTCCCGAAGGTGAAGAGCAGATCGACACCGATCTCGGCTACTGCTTTGCCTACCGTACGGTGACCGGTCTCGCTGTAACTGCCCAGCTCGCGCATCTCTCCCAGCACGGCGATCTTGCGTCCGCCCTTCCCCTCTGCCACCTGTGACAGTACCTTCAGTGCCGCCTGCATAGATTCGGGAGCTGCATTGTAGCAGTCCTCCAGCACCCAAAAATCGCACACGGGATAGAGATTCTGCCGCATACCGGTCTGACGGAAATTCATCAGTCCGCGGCGAATCTCGTATTCGCCCATTCCTACTAATCTGCCCACCGCAAAGGCGTATGCCGCGTCCAGCACGTTATGCTCGCCGATGGCGGGGATCACGATGCTCTCGTACAGTTCGTCGCCGACGGTCAGGTCAAAAGCGGAACCGTTTTCGGTCTGCTCCACAGCGCTGATATAGAATTGTGCGGAAGGGTTGGTGCGAGAAACGTAATAGGCTCCGGGCACGCCTGCCAGCAGGGGCTCGTCGCCGTTCAGGATCAGTGCGCCACCGGGCTCCATGCCGTTGACGATCTCCATCTTGGCGTCACGGATGCCCTCCCGGGAGCCCAGATGCTCGATGTGGGAAGTGCCGATATTGGTGATCACGGCGATCTTAGGATTGGCAAGCGATGAGAGATATTGGATCTCTCCCCGCGCGCTCATTCCCATCTCTACCACCATCGCCCGATCCGCTTCGGAAAGGGAGAGCATAGTCAAAGGGAGTCCGATATGATTATTGAAATTGCCGGGCGTCTTCAGGGTCTGATAATGCTCGGACAGAACCGCGGCAATAAATTCTTTGGTCGTCGTTTTGCCGATACTGCCCGTAACCGCAACGGTCAACGGTGCGATTTGACGCTTGTATGCGGCGGCAAGCCGTCCCAGTGCCTTTACCGAATCGTCGGTACAGATCAGCGGGCAGGTGGGGAGCACCTCGGGCAGGCGTTCGCAAAGGATACAGGACGCACCCATTGCGGCTGCTTTACCAATATATGCGTGTCCGTCGGCGGTCTCGCCGCAGATCGCTACGAAAACGGCACCGGGGGTTACCTCTCGGGAATCGGTGGTAAGAGCGGTCACTACCGCGCTCTCGTCTCCAAACAGAGTTCCGCCCACCGCGTTTGCAATTTTCAGAGCAGTCTGAGCTTTATGCAGCGTAACTGTCATGGATTCCTCCGTTAAATGTCATATCCAAAGCGTTTTTGAACGGCTTTGGCAACCTCTTCTTTTTCGGAAAAGGGGTGTTTTCCGTCTTTTTTGATCTCGTAATTCTCGTGACCTTTTCCTGCGATGAGGATGATCTCACCTTCCTCGGCATTGGCGACAGCATGAGCGATGGCGTCTCTGCGATCTACGATCACGATATGGGACTTTTCGGGATGAACGCCCGCCAGAATATCTTGGATGATCGCATCGGGATCTTCGCTCCGGCTGTTGTCACTGGTGATGATAGTGTGATCGGCAAGTCTCGTTGCGATCTCGCCCATCACGGGGCGTTTGGTCTTGTCGCGGTCACCGCCGCATCCGAAGAGCACGGTAAGCTTCTGCCCTTCCTTGCGGGAGTGCAGGAGGGCGTCGATCACATTTTCCAGCGCATCGGGAGTATGGGCGTAGTCGATCACCACACTGAAGGGGAGCGACGGAGGAGTGACCCGCTCGATCCGCCCGGGAACACCGCCCATTGTGGCAATGGCGGAAAGGACGGTGGTCTCGTCGATCCCCAGCAACAGGGACAGCACGATGGCACCCAGCGTATTGTTAACGGTAAAGCGTCCCGCAATAGGACAGGTCACACGCAATTCTCTGCCGTCGGGAGTCACAAGAGTATAAGTCACGCCGTCCATGGATTCGTAGGCGATATCCTTTGCAGAATAATCCGCATCGTGCTTGGTAGACGCGGTATAGGTTTTACATAGTTTCTTCTCCGCAGCGGCTTTCACAAAGTCGTCGTCGGTGCAGAATACACCCAGATCGGATTTCGTAAACAGGAGCTCTTTGGCGGCGGCGTATTCCTCCATCGTCTTGTGGAAATCCAGATGCTCTGGAGTCAGATTGGTATAAGCAGACGCCGTATAGTGGATGGGGGCGACCCTGCCCAAGCAGAGCGAGTGAGAGGAGACTTCCATAAAGACGTACTCCACGCCGTCGTCCCGCATCTCTGCAAGTGTGCCGAATAGGCGCTCGGGATCGGGAGTGGTCATTCCCATATCCACGCTCTTCCCTGCCCAAGTAATCTGGATCGTACCGATCACGCTTACGTTTTTCCCTGCCGCTTCAAAAATGGAGCGAAGCATATAGGTGGTGCTGGTCTTGCCGTTGGTGCCGGTAATGCCGATCATCTTCATAGATTCCTGGGGTCTTCCGAACCAATTGGAGAATACGAAAGATGCGGCAAGACGGGTGTCAGGACATACAATGCAGGGGATGGGGCAATCCTTTGGAATATACTCTACGATCGCCGCAACTGCACCGCTCTCGGCTGCTTTGCCGATATAGGAGTGTCCGTCCGCGTTTGTTCCCGCAATGCACAGAAAGACGTATCCGGGTTTTACTTTGCGACTGTCACCGGTAACGCCGGCGATCACCAGCTCTTCGGTTCCGTTATAAGAAGACACTTCTGCTCCGGACAGTAATTCTTTGATCCTCATATTCATCCGCCTTTCGTTTGTGGGATAGCGTTATCCGCCGTCAGTTTCGTTCAGGTATCTGCACTCCAGCGTCACGATACTGCCGTAGGGCACCTCTGTACCTGCAGGCGGTGACTGTGCGATCACGGTCGCACCTGCGCCGGCAGAGTAATTAGTGACACCGGTAAGCCGTACGTTCAATCCCAACGCTTGCAGCTGCTTGATGGCGGCATCCGCCGTCTTGTGCATCAGATCGGGAACCTTTACCGTAGTGGTTGCCGTTTCACCGCCGGTGTATAAGTAAACTTTTCCGTTCATATTGGTGAGCGTTTCACCTGCCGCGGGAATCTGGGAAGTAACGGTGGTACCGTTCCCGATGACCTCGTAGGTCAGTCCTGCGGAGGATACGTTCTGGATCGCTTTTTCCAAAGCGATTCCTTTATAGTTTCCTACGGTAACGCTCATTCTGGAGGTCTCTTCGTCGGTATAGCGACGCTCAACTCCCAGATAAGAGAGCACCTGCTCGATCAACGCGCCTGCGTACGGAGCGGCTACGTTACTGCCGTATTTGTTGCTGATCTGCGGTTCGTCCACGATGATGATCACGCAAACCTGCGGATCGTCAGCGGGAGCCACTGCCACGCAGGAACCGATACGTGCCGTCTTATCCACAGAGTCTCGTTTCTCCGAGGTACCGGTCTTTGCCGCTACTCTGTATCCTGCAACGTAGGCGTTCTTTACGCCGTCGCCGCTGGATACGCCGTCTTCCAATACCGTCATAATGCTCTCGCATACCGAACTGCTGACCACCTGCCGCTTGATCTTCGGCTCAAACGTCACCTGAGCGTTCCCGCTGCTGTCGATCAGTGAGCTGACCACATAAGGGGTGACTAGGTTTCCGCCGTTGGCAATGGTGCAGACTGCCGTCAGCTGCTGAAGGGGAGTCGTCTTAAAGGTCTGACCGAAGCTGTAGCAGGCAAGCTCAACTGCGTTGAAGCCCGAGAGCGGAACATAAAGTCCGGCTTCCTCGCCGGGAAGATCCACTCCGGTCAGCGAAGTGTAACCGAATGATTCAAAGTAAGAATAAAATTTACTGCCCCCCAGCTTTGCCGCCACTTGCATGATCGCAGGATTACACGAGAGCTGAAGCAGCTTGTTGAAGGTCTTAGTGCCGTGACCGCTGGTTTTGTGACAACGGATCCGCTGACCTGCCACGGTCAATGCACCACTGCAAGAAAACTGGGAGGAAAAGCTGATCCGGCTCTCTTCCAGCGCCATTGCGGTAGTCATCATCTTCATCGTGGAACCCGGTTCGTACAAGGTAGATACCGCTTTATTGTTCCACATTGCGTAGACACACTCCCAATAATACTCGTTCTTTGCCGCTTCTTCGGTAGTCCCTTCGGGATACTTGGATACATCAAAGGTCCAGGCATCGTATCTTGCCTGATAGTAATCGTTGAGGGTGTACATATCGTTCAGATCAAAGCTGGGATAGGTACCCATCGCATAGATCGCGCCGGTGTTGGGATCCATTACGATACCGGTCACCTTCTCTGCCGCTTTGGCATATTCGTACGCCGATTTGAGCTGTCCTTCCAGCATACTCTGGATATTGGAATCGATAGTGGTGATCACGGAAAGACCGTCCTCGGCATCGATACGAGTATCAAAAT